>NZ_JAHWZY010000030.1:0-89432 GCF_041380215.1 Streptomyces pimonensis | reverse complement strand
ATCAAGAACTACAGCTGCCGTGTCTGACCGGAGAGTGCCCTGATCTCCTCCGCGTTGCGGCTGAAGTGGAACTGGCCGGAGATGCTGCGGAACAAGCCGAGGGGGGGGCTTGACGCATGCGATCTCCTCCTGATCGGACTGTTGGCGGCGGTGGATGCGGTCACATTGGTACTCCAGTGCGGTTTCGTGATCTATCCGGTGAGTTGCTCAGTTGACCGTTGTCGGTAGTGGCTGCGGCGGGCCGTCGCTTGGTGGCGTCGGAGCCGGGTGGACCAGTGCAGGAGCCTGGCCGCTGTCACGGCCGGCGGGGTGAGCGCGACGGCGAGTAGGCGGCGGATCTCGGGGACGGTCAGCGTGATCGGGTCGCTGCCGCGGGCGGGGCGGGGATCGATGGGCCGGTCGGGGGCTGCGCCGCCTGCGAGGGCGGTCAGGAAGGCCAGGGCGAGCATGGCGAGCGTGATGTGGCGGTGCCACGAGGTCCAGTCGCGGACCTGGTAGTGATCGAGTCCGCCCTGGCCCTTGGCGGCCTGGAAGCACTCCTCGACGCTCCAGCGGACGCAGGCGACCCGGACGAGTTCCGTAAGGGTGACTGAACCGCTCCGGGTTCGGTGAAGGCCTCGTACGCCCGGTGCAGCACGCGTACGCGCTCGGCAGGGTCGGCTCCCGGCTCCAGGGCCACCCAGGGACCGGTCACCACGGCCTCTCGCAGGGCGATGCGCTGGGGGACATCGTCGCTCGGTGCGCGCGGGGCGGCAACCGCCCCGACGAGGGCGATCCCTGTGGGGCGCGGCCGGCGTTCCCGTCCGTGAGCCGGCCGGGGAGTGGTGGAGGCGGCCGGTCGCACCCGCTACGGACCGGACCGCGGGGTGAGGCGGCCGCCGGAGAGGGGGCTCTGTCTTTCCCTGTGTAGGCTGACCTACCTAATGAGGGAGAGGGGCTGCGATGAGCGAGACCGGAACGGCGGCGGAGCGCCCCGGCACGCGACGAGGGACCGCGCGCGGGAAGCTGCTCGCCGCCGCGGCGCGCCGCTTCTACGCGGACGGTGTGGCGGCGACGGGCATCGACACGATCACCGCCGAGGCGGGCGTGGCGAAGATGAGCCTGTACAACAACTTCTCCTCCAAGGCCGACCTGGTGAGGGCCTACCTCGACGCACGGCACGAGGAGTGGCTGGGCCTGTACCGGCGCCGACTGGAGCAGGCCTGGGACGGCCGCGAGAGGGTGCTGGCCGTCTTCGACGCGTACGCCGATCACGCAGCCCGCGCCTACGAGCACGGGTTCCGGGGCTGTGGGCTGCTGAACGCGGCCGCCGAGCTGCCCACCGGGGACGAGGGCAGGGCCGTGGTGCGCCGTCACAAGGAGGAGGTCGAATCCCTGCTCGCCGGTCACCTCGAGGAGTTGCTCCCCGGGCGGCCCGGGGAAGCGCGCTCGGTGGCGGAACACCTGGCGTTCCTGCTGGAAGGCGCGATGGCCCGCGCCGGTCTGGAGGGCGCGGGCACGCGTCTGGAGCATGCCCGGGCGATGGCGGCCGACCTGCTGGACCGGCTGTGACCCGGCGCCGGACACACGGCGGCACGACGAGTGCCGGGACGGTGTGCATCCTGGTGGCGTCGGTGCTGTGGGGGACCACGGGCACCGCCGCGACCTTCGCCCCCGCGGTGGGACCGCTTGCGATCGGAGCCGTCGCCATGGGGCTGGGCGGTCTGCTCCAGGCCCTCGTCGCCGCCCCGCGCATCCGTCGGGAGGCGCCCCGGCTGCGCGCGCACAAGGGTGTGGTGCTGCTCGGCCTGCTGTCGGTCGGGGCCTACCCCCTGGCCTTCTATTCCTCCATGCGCCTGGCCGGGGTCGCCGTCGGCACCGTGGTGTCGATCGGCTCGGCCCCGCTCGCCTCGGCCCTGATCGAGCGCGTCGCCGACGGACACCGCCTCACGCGCCGCTGGACGACCGGCGCGGCACTGGGCCTGACCGGGACGGTGATGCTGTGCGCGGCCGAAGCCTCCGGCGCCCACTCGGCCTCCGGGGCCCGGTCCGCAGGGGAGACCGTGCTCGGCGTGGGACTCGGCCTGGTGGCCGGGCTCACCTATGCCCTGTACTCCTGGGCGGCCCACCGTCTGATCAGCCGCGGTGTCACCTCCGGCGCGGCCATGGGGACGGTCTTCGGCCTGGGCGGACTGCTGCTGCTCCCGGTACTGCTGGCCACCGGAGGCCCGCTCCTCGCCTCCTGGTCCAACGCGGCCGTCGGCATCTACATGGCCCTGGTGCCGATGTTCGCCGGCTACGTCCTGTTCGGCTGGGGACTCGCGCACGTCCCGGCGAGCACCGCGACCACCCTCTCGCTGCTGGAACCCGCTGTCGCCGCCGTCCTGGCCGTGCTCGTCGTGGGCGAACGCCTGCCCCTGCCGGGATGGGCCGGCATCGCCCTGGTCGTCGGCTGTCTCGCCGTGCTCACCATGCCGACCCGCACCACGGCCAGGCCCCGGGCAACCGTCACGAGAGTGGACGGCGCCGCCCGGACGGACACCGCCGCGCCGGCAGGGCACGTCGAAAGCCCATGAGCCCAGGACACCCGGGTGCGGCCCGGCCGGCCCGGGGAGACGCCCGGGCCAACTGCCGGCCGTGGGTCCCGATCACGCGAAGGACCGCGGGTGGGGCGGGCGCTTCCTGCCGGTGCCCCCACCCGGCCGGGGCCGACACGCACGGCCCGGCGAACGACGATCAGTTCGAGGGGGCGCTGTCCGGGGCCGGTGGCGAGCCGGTCGTGGGGCGCACGGGCCCGTACGTGTGGCTGCGACGGGAGAACGGCTTCCAGCGGACCGCGGACCCCGGGTCGGGCGGGAACCGCATGCACGTCGACGTCACCTCGCCCGACCTCGCCGCCGAACAGCGACGGGTCGAGGCGCTCGGCGGACGCCGACTGGAGCAGTACGCCGACGGCGGGTTCCTGGTGATGGCGGACCCCGAGAGCAACGAGTTCTGCATCATCCCGGAGGGCCCGTTCGAACTCGACGGCGAGGGGCGTGCGGACTACCTCGGCTGACCGGTGGAGGAGCGGCTCGCGCCGGGCGTCCACGGCCTGGGGCGGCGGCCGTTCAGCGCGGTGTCGCCCAGCCGGGCGTCCAGGTCCCGGTGGTGTCGTGGCCGGCCGACGCGGTGGCGAGGTGGGCGCGGAGCACGTCCAGCGCCGGGTGGGAGTCGTCGCGGTGCCACAGGAGCGAGTGCGGGTACACCGGGGTCGGGCCGGTGACCGGGATGCGGCGCAGATCGTGGCCGGCGGGCCAGACGAGGCGGGTCCGTCCGCCCATGAAGGTGGCCAGGGCAGGGGTGTCGGCGACGGTGTCGAGGAGCGCGTCGGAACCGAAGTTGGGACCGGTCGCCTCGATGGTGAGGCCGAACTCGGCGACGAGGTCGTCGTAGTAGGCGGCCCACTCGGTTCCGGGGACGACGCCCGGCATCCAGATCCGGTGCCCGGCGAGCCGGGGGAGCGGCACCGACCGGGCGCCCGCCAGCGCGTGGCCGGGGCCGGTGAGGAGCTGGAGAGGTTCGTCGAGCACCCTGACGGACGCGATGTCCTCGGGAAGGGGCCGACCGGGCGCGGCGACGGCCCGGAAGGACGCGTCGATGGCACCGGACCGGATGGCGGTGACGGCCTTCTCGATGTCGAACAGCCACACCACGTCGAGCTCGATCTCGGGGTGGGCGCGGTGGAAGGCGCGCATCAGGCCCGACGCCGCACCGCGCGAGGCGATCACGTCGATCCGCAGCGGACGGTGGCCGGGTCGCACGGACGCTTCCGCGCGCTCCGCGACGCGCAGCAGTTCGCGCGCGTGGGGCAGGAAGGCCTGCCCGTCGATGCTGAGCCCGGCGCCGCGGGCGGTGCGGGTGAACAGCCGCACGCCGAGGTCGCGTTCCAGTGCGGCGATGCGCTTGGAGACGGCCTGCTGGGTGATCGCCAGCTCGGCGGCAGCCTCCTGGAACTGCCCCGCGTCCGCGGCGGCGACGAAGGTCCGTACGGCGTCGAAGTCCACGTCGGCACCCTAGTACCACAACCGATGGTTGTGGCCCGTGGTCCCACGGTTGTTTGATCCCTGGCCACGGCCCTCGCTTGGATGCTTCCGGTCGCGGACCGGGTTGTACGGGTGAAGGGCGGGGCGTCGGGCATGAGGAGCGGGAAACGGCTGGGGCGGCGGTTCGGGTGGCTCTGGGCGGCGCACGGGACCAGCGCGCTCGGCACCTGGCTCGCCTTCGGCGCGTTTCCGCTGATCGCCGTCCAGGTGCTGCACGCCGGACCGGCCGAGGTCGCCGCGCTGTCCTCCGCGGGGGCCGCGGTGGGGGCGGCCGTGGCCGTGCCGCTCGGTCCGTGGGTGGAGTTCCGCCGCAAGCGGCAGGTGCTGATCGCGACGGACCTGGCGCGGTTCGCGGCGCTGCTGACGGTCCCCGCCGCGTTCGCGCTCGGCGCGCTCACCTTTCTCCAGCTCCTTCTGGTCTCGGTCGTCGTCGCGGCGGCCGACATCACCTTCCGCGCCGCCTCCGGCGCCTACCTGAAGGGCCTGCTGCCGGCCGAGGACCTGCTCGCCGCCAACGCCCGGTTCGAGTTCACGTCCTGGACGATCACGATCGTCGGACCGCCGCTGGGCGGCGCGGCGATCGGAGTGCTCGGTCCGGTGGCGACGGTGGTGGCCGACGCGGTCGGCCACCTGCTCTCGGCCCTGTGCATCCGTGCGACGGGCGGGCACGAGCCGCGGCCCGGGCGCCGGGAGGTTGCGCGCACACGCATCGGGGGCCTGCTCGACGGCTGGCGGTACGTCCTCTCCGACGAGGTCCTGCGTCCGCTGCTCTTCAACACCGCCCTGTTCAACGGCCTGGTGATGGCGGTCCAACCGCTGCTTGTCGTCCTGATGCTCGGACAGCTGGGGTTCGCACCGTGGCAGTACGGCCTGGCCTTCGCCGCGCCCTCGATCGCAGGTCTGCTCGGATCGCGGCTGACCCGGCCGCTCGTCACCCGGTTCGGGCAGCACCGGGTCCTGGTCGTGGCCGGGTCGCTGCGCGCGGTCTGGCCCCTCGGCCTGGCCTTCCCGGGGCCGGGCACCGGCGGGCTGCTGCTGGTGACCGGCGTCGAGTTCGGGCTCATCCTCTGCTGCGGGGTCTTCAATCCCGTCCATGCCACCTACCGCCTCCAGCGCACGGCGACCGACCGGGTCTCCCGCACCCTGACCGCCTGGGCGGTGACGACCAAGGGCGCGACCGCGCTCCTGACGGCCCTGTGGGGCGTGCTGGGCAGCCTGCTCGGCCCACGCACGGCCGTCGGACTGGCCGGCGTGCTCCTGCTGGCGACCCCCCTGCTGCTCCGCAGCTTCGAGGCGGCCCCTCCTTCCGCGGCGGAGCCGACACGGAAGCGCGCCTGACGGACCGCCGTGCCCGTCGCCACGTGCGATGGCTTTCCGCCCGCTCCCGCCGCCCGGGCCGGGGAGCGGGCGGCAGCGGCCGTGGAGGACCCGGATCTCGCAGGCGACCGGCCCGGGGCCCTCCTCGGCGGGGACAGGGCCGGGCCCTCCCCCCCCCATGCTGTCCTGCCGTCCCCTGCGACGCCGCGATCGGGGCGTCGGCCGGCGGTGGGATCCAGCCCTCGTCGGCACGTGTCCTCCCCCCGATCCGGTCGTTGGTCAGCGCGTCACTTCCTGCGCGAAAGGGATGTCCGTGCGTAACCGTCTCACCGTCGGCGCCGTCGTGGCTCTTGCCGCTGCCGGCGTACTTCTCCCGGCCTCCGCCTCGCAGGCGGCCACGTCCGTACCGACCGACCCGGCCGCCGCATCCGCCAGGGACGGCAGCAGCCTGGGGGACCTGGCCATTCTGATCCCCCACCTCGCTCGCGGCCCGCTGGCGGCATCGGACGACGGCAGCGACCTCCCCCGCCAGGGGCCCGCCACCGACTCCGAGGGCCGCGGCTAGACGCCTGCGGCCCGCCGGGCGTGCGGTGCCTCGTCGGCCGGGCTCGTCCGGTCGAACCTGCGGTGCAGGCAGTCCGCCACCGCGGAGGCCGTCCGCCCCTCGCCCGCGGCGGGCGGGGCTTCTCGGGCCACCACGGCACCACGACGGGGAGGCGGCGCGCCGAGGACGACCTCTCTTGGGCGCGCACCCGGTGCCGGTCCGGCAGCAGACGGGCGGCGGGAGCACGGATCCGGCCGCATGCGCGAGGACGGGGCGACCCCGCTCGCCGCGCCGAACGGGAAGCCGACGGCGCCAGCCGGCACGTCCGTGTCCTGCCGCGTGGCAGGACCTGCCGGGCCGAGGCCACAACCCCGGACCCGCCGTGGTCCGCAGCCGACGCGCGGAGCGTGAGGACCTCGGCGGACGTCACCGGGACCAGCCAGGGCCATCCCGATCGCACCGGCGTGAACGTCGGGCAGGCGCCCCCTGCCGCCTGCAGGGACGATCGTCCGGTTGAAGCCCCGCAGTGCCTTGTGCCCCGGCCTTCGAGGCGAGGCCCACGGGGCCCGTGTTCGGGCAGCGGCGTGGAAGAGGCGCGCGGAGCGCCGACCGCCCCGACCGCCCCGGCCGTCCGCTCGTCGCCACGAGGGCAGGTCAGGTGTGATCGCGTCCTGACCAGGGGGTCCCTGCCGTCCGGCCCTCCTGGGTCACCAGCGGGGGAAGACGAGCCTTCGCCGGGCGGACGGGCGCAGTGAAGGAGCTTCAGGCCGAGGGGACGAAGAGGCGGCCGCCGACCGGGCCGCTTCATCGGCGAACGGCCCCGGACCGCCGGGCCCGGGCGGATGCTCCTATGGTTGTCAAGCCGCAGGAGCGAGGTCGGTTTGAGTGATTCGTTCCGTTGGTGTGCTGGTCAGGGCGCGGTAGACCTCACGGGCGACGAATCGCTTGAGACAGCGCGTGATGTCCTTCTTGTTCAGCCCTTCCTTGGTGCGGCGTTCGGCGTAGGAGCGGGTGCGTTCGTCGAAGCGCATGCGGGTGAGCACGATGGTGTGGAGGGCGTTGTTCGCGGCCCGGTCGCCGCCGCGGTTGAGGCGGTGGCGGTGGGTGCGGCCGGAGGATGCCGGGATCGGGGCGACGCCCGCCAGGTGTGCGAACGCCGCCTCGGACCGCATGCGCTCGGGGTTGTCGCCGGCCGAGGCCAGCAGCTGCCCGGCGGTCTCCAGCCCGACTCCGGACAGCTCCAGCAGCTGCGGGGCGGCCAGCCTGACCAGCGGGCCGATCTCGGCGTCGAGCTCGGCGATCTCCTCGTCCAGCGCCTGGTGGCGGCGGGCGAGGCGCCGCAGCGGTGCCCGAGTCGCGGCGAGCGGGCGGGACAGGTCGTCTCCGGGCCGCAGCCGGGCGAGGGTTCGTATCAGCGCGGTACGGTCCAGTCCGGCGACCTGTTCGCGCAGCATCGCGGGGGCCGAGACGAGCAGACCGCGGAGCTGGTTCATGGCCTGGGTGCGGGCCTTGACCGCGCTGCGGCGGGCGAGCCTGAGCACGCGGACGGCCTCGACCACGCCGTCCCGGCTCTTGGGAACGCCGGTGGCCCGGCCGGAGAGCACGGCTGTGGCGGCGGCGTAGGCATCGATCGGATCCGACTTGCCCCGCATCCGCCGCGTCTTGCGGTCGGGCCGGTCCACGTCGACGACCGTGACGCCGGCCGCTGCCAGGACCCGGGCGAGCTCGGCTCCGTAGGCCCCGGTGCCCTCCACCCCCACTGCCACGAGCGTGCCGTGCGAGCGCATCCAGTCCAGCAGGCCGCGGTAACCACGGATGGTGGCGGGAAACTCGCGGTCGGCCAGGTGTCGGCCGATCTGGTCGATCACGGCGGCGTGATGGGTCAGGCCGTGGGTGTCGACTCCGCCGGTGATCTGCGGGCCGTCGTGCGTCATGCTGGTCATGTCCGTCCTTGCTGCTTGTCCGAGCCGAGGGCGGCACGCGCCGGTCGGGCGGGTGGACAAGACAGTGACGGGGCTTTTGCGACAAGCTCCTATGAAGTCACAAACGCCCGTCCGGCCGCGTGCGTGGTGACGCCCGATGGGCCGACAGATCCCAAACAGGACAGTCGAGACGTCAGTCAGCCGAAGGGTCAGACTCACCAGCAGCGTCACCACGTCACATCCTCACTGTCACATCCTCACTGTCAGCCGAGGTCGTCGAACATGGCCAGCAGCGCCTGCTCGTCCGTCTCCGGTGCGGAGTGCTCCGGCTGCGGCATCTGCTCGGCCCACACCGTCTTGCCCTGCGGCATGTAGCGGGCACCCCAGCTGCTGGTGAACTGCGCCACCAGGAACAGGCCGCGCCCGCCTTCCTCGGTCATGGCCGCCCGCCGGATGCGCGGAGAGGTGTTGCTGCGGTCGGACACCTCGCAGATCAGCGAGTCGTCGCGCAGCAGTCGCAGACCCACGGGCCCCCGGCCGCCGTACCGCACGGCGTTGGTGACCAACTCGCTGACCACCAGCCCGGTGTTGAAATCCAGCTCCGACATGCCCCAGGCGGCGAGCTGATCGCGGGCCACCGCCCTGGCCCGCGCCACGACCGAGGGGTCGGACGGAAACTCCCACGTCGCCACCCGGTCCTCGGACAGCGCGTGCACACGGGCCAGGAGGAGGGCCACGTCGTCGTGCGGGCTGCCGGGCAGAAGGGCGCTCGCGACCCGGTCGCAGACGTCCTCCAGCGCCGGACCGCCGCGACTCAGCGAGGCCAGCAACTGCCCGGTGCGCGCGTCGGTGTCCCCATAGCCGCGGCCCTCCTTGAGCAGACCGTCGGTGTACATCGCCAGCAGGCTGCCCGCGGGCAGGTCGACGGTGGCGGACTCGTACGGCTGGATCCCGCCGAGCCCGAGCGGGGGACCGCTGGGCAGGTCGACCAGCCGCGCCTGCCCGCCCGGTGTCAGCACGGCGGGCGGTGGATGACCGGCCCGTGCGGCCGTGCAGCGGCACGACACCGGGTCGTACACCGCGTACAGACAGGTCGCCCCCGTCGCGGGGTCCTGTTCGTCGGCCGACTCGTCGGGAGCGCGGCTGACCAGGTCGTCCAGGTGGGCCAGCACCTCCTCGGGCAACAGGTCCAGCCCGGCCAGCGTCCGCACCGCCGTGCGCAGCCGGCCCATGGTCGCCGCCGCCTGCAGACCGTTTCCGGGCACGTCCCCGACGACCAGCGCCACACGCATCCCGGACAGCGGGATCGCGTCGAACCAGTCCCCGCCCACACCGGCCCTGGTGTCCGCGGGCAGGTAACGGGAGGCGAGTTCGGCGGCGCTCAGCCGGGGCAGGGCGTGCGGAAGCAGACTGCGCTGCAGCGTCAGGGAGGCCTGGCGCTCCCGGCGGTAGCGGCGGGCGTTGTCCACGCTGATCGCGGCACGGGCCGCCAGTTCGCCCGCCAGCGTCAGATCGTCCTGCTCGTACGGCTTCGCCCTGCCGCGGCGGTAGAAGCCCGCCAGGCCCAGGACGGAGCCCCGCGCGGACAGCGGCGCGCCCAGGTAGGAGTGCACGCCCCCGCCGAGCAGGTCGACGGGGTGCGCCCGGCCGGCCGGGGACCCGGACAGGGCGGCGGTCAGCACCGAGTCCGTCACCGGCTGCCCGGTCTCCAGACACCGGGCCTGTGGCGTGCCGGCGGGGTAGCCGGCCGGCTCGTCCACGCCGCCGGCCGGGACGCCGTGGGAGCCCTCGCCCGCCCAGACCGCCACCCGGCGCAGTACCGCGTCCGGGCGCGGTCGCCCGGGCGGCGGCTCCTCACCAGCCAGGACGCATTCCAGCAGATCGACGACGACCAGGTCGGCGAAGCGCGGCACGGCGATCTCCGCCAGCTCCTCGGCGGTACGCCACATGTCCAGGGTGGTGCCCAGCCGTGCGCCCGCCTCGTTCAGCAGGGACAGCCGCCCGCGCGCCTCGGCGGCGAGCCGCCCCACGCCCGGCTCGCCGACCAGCAGCAGCCATGCGTCGGCCGGTCCGGTGGCGTGCGGCTCCGCCGCCGCACCGGGCGCGTCCGCCCCCGCGGCCACGGGGAGACGGCCCAGGAGCGGCACGTGACGACCGTCGGGGGCGGCCGCGATGGCCGGGCCCGGTGCCCCCGTGCCGCGGGTGTCCTTGAAGCTGACCTCGACCGCCGCGCCCTCCGCGTCGCCGTGGTGCAGCTCCCGGCGGCGCAGCACGGCCACGCGGCTGCCCGCGAGCGGCACCTCGACGAACACCTCGCCGTCCGAGGAGATCAGCTCGACGGCGCGCTCCAGCAGGATCATCCGCTCCTGCGAGGCCAGCCGGGGCAGTCCGCCGCCCCGGGACAGCTCCCCCGAGCCGAGGTCCAGCTCGGCGTGCCCGCCGCGCTCCCTGGCCCGGTGGAAGGAGTGCATCAGCTCCAGTTCGCGGGACGTGCTCAGCTCCAGCAGGCGTTCCCCGATGCGGTCGGTGGCGTCCTGCAGGATCAGCGCCATGCCGGGGTCGGCCAGCGCCCGAGGGACGGAGAGATTGACCGCGCCCCGCACGGTGCCCCCCACCGGGTCGCGCACCGGAGCGGCCATGCAGGTCAGCTCCTTGAGACGGTGCAGGAAGTGCTCGTGGCCGACGACCATGAACGGCGCCCTGGTGCTCAGCACCATGCTGACGCTGCTGGTCCCCATGAACCGCTCGTCGACATTGGCGCCCGGCACCAGGGAGGCGGCGTCCATCAGCTCCAGCCCCACCGGGTCGCCCCGCCGGTCCACGATGTTCGCCCGTGAGTCGGCCAGCGCCACGGTCACCGGCACGCCCGAGAACCGTTCGCAGAGGCGGTCCAGCACCGGTGCGGCGGCCCTGATCAGCCGGGAGTCGGGATCCAGGTCCCGCTCGACCGGCAGCGCCGCATCCTCGCGGTCGATGCCGAGCGACTGCGAGCGCTGCCAGGAGGCGAGGATCTCCGGACGCACTCCGGCGACCGGCTGCGTCCGGTCGCCGTGGCCACTGCCCGGGGGAGTCGCATACGGGTCCACAGGATTCAGGGTAATCGGGCAAATGGGACACGCGCTCGGTCGCGGGTGGCACGGGGGACGACGGTCCGGGCCCGCCGGGACACGGCCCGTCGTGCTGTCGTACGGCCGGTCCCGTGCGGGAGCGCCGACGCGGGCACCGGCGCAGCCGTCGCGTCGTGCCGCTCACTCCCTCTCGTCCGTCCGCCGCCGCGGGCGGCCGCGACCGCCTCCCTGCTCCGGACGCCGATGCCGGGCGGCGGGCGTGCCTGCTCCATGTGGCCGCAAGCGCTGGCAGCCGTGCGGGCGGGCGACTGTGATGGGAACGGAACCGACGTGCCGACGGCGGTGCTCCGACACGACGCACGGTGACCCGGGCGGGGATGCACGGGACCTGTGCCCGTTCCGGCCCCGAGGGCCGGGTCCGCCGTCCCGACGCGGCCGGACAGGAAGAACAGAGGTGTGACATGGACAAGTCCCAATTGGCCCGGGCCGCCGTGGACAAGGCCGCGCAGGAAGGCCACGACATCCGCCAGGAGGACGCGGAGCAGCTGATCGACGCCCTGTTCGGCACGGTCGGCATGGCGGGCGTGATCGCCGAGGCGCTCAAGCGCGGGGAAACGGTGGTGGCCGGCAGTTTCGGTCGCTTCCACACCGATGAGGGATCCGCCGCTTTCCAGCCGGGCAAGGCCCTGACCGAGTACCTCCGCGGCTCCACCCCGTGACCGGGTCCGGCACCGGCGGTCGGAGCGGCCGCGGTGCCCGGGTGGTGCGCCGGCGCCGGCCGGCTGCGGCCTTGCCCCGGCCGCGTAGGCTGGCGCCGTGCGCACCGTGGAACTGCTGCCCGACACCGCCACCGAGATGCACGTCCGGGAGATGTGGCGCATGACGGCCGCCGCGGGACTGCCCAGTCTCGCGGGACACCGGCATCCGACCAATCGGCCCCACATGACCCTCGCGACATGCGAGGACCTCCGCCCCCCGGTCAGGGCGGAGCTCACCGCGCTCCTCGACGCCGGGCTGCCCGCGCCGTTCCGGCTGGACGGGCTGCTGCGCTTCGACGGACGCACCCGTGTGCTCGCCTGGAGCGTCGCCGCGGACGCGGAGATCCTCGAACTGCACCGACGGGTGTGGGAGGTGCTCGTCCCCGCCACGGGGCGCCTCAACCCGCTGCACGCTCCGGGACGCTGGATCCCGCATGTGACGCTGGCCCGGTCGCGCCGTACCTCGGCGCGGTGGCCCGATCACCTTCTGCCCACCGCGCTGTGCGAACCCCGGGAGGCGACTTTCACCGGCGCGCGCAGCTACGACTCCACGACACGTACGGTCGAGAGCCTCGGCGGTGAGAACCCCCCGCCGACCGGGTGAGAAGGTGGCGGGGCGCACCGCCGGACCCCTGCGCACGGCGCTCCCCGCCCGGGCAGCACCGGGTGCCGGTGTTCCGCGACGCGGCGCGGAGCGGTGGGAAGCCGGGCCCGCGCCGCACGTGGATGTCGAGGGTGTGGTCAGCCGAGACTGTTGCGCAGCCGGGTGACGGCGGCCTGCAGATCGTCGAAGGCCTGCTGTTCGTGACGCGGAGTCGTGCGCGCTGTCGGCAACAGGCTGTCACGCATCGCCCGGGTCCGGGCGTAGGCGTCGAAACGGGTGACGACGTCGTTGACGAGATCGGGAAGCGGGGGAGCGGGGACGTGAGGTCGGTCCTGGTACGGCATGGCGGGTCATTTCGTGGCGGGGGGCAGGGTCCGGGCGCGGGGCGCCCGGAAGCGACGGGCCGCAACGCCGGGCACGGTGCCGCGCGGGTCGCTGTGGACCGTACGCGGACGCATCGACCCGTCGCAGGCGGGCAGGTCGGCAACCTGGCGTGCCGCCACATTGCCGGAGCCCGGCATGGTGGAGCTCCTGCCCGCTCGGCGTACGCCGAGCGGGCAGGAGGTGGTGAGGGGTCCGGCCGTGCGGGAGGGGCGGCGGAACCGGACGACCCGCACCGGTGCCGGAGATCACGGAGCCGATGACGGTTCCGGCCGTCAGGCGCCAGGCGAGGAACCCCGCGGCGGTCGGCCACCACGGCGCCGGCCCCACGGACCTGGCCGGCCCGCACCGCACCCGGCCCGGACGCAGACAGGCGGGCGACGCCGCAGGGACCGGACAACGGGACGGGCGAGTGCGTTCCTCCCTGTGGTCACGGGGCCTCACGGTGTGCGTCCGTCTTTCCGAACGGGGACCGTCCGCCGCTCTCCTCCTGCCCGTGGGGCACGGGACGGAGCCGGCCGGCGGCCTCGGACAGCGGCCCCGGACCCCGGGCGGTCGGGGGCTGGGGAGCGTCCGGGGACTCCGGGCCACGGCGGCCGTGTCCTTCTCCGCCGGGTCCCGCGTCCAGGGGCACACCGTCGTGTCGGAACGGCCCCGGCACCGGCCGCGCCGAACGACCCGCCCGTGGCACAGGGACCCGTCCTGAGGCAGTCGGGCGGGACGGACCCTCAGTCCTCGCCGATGACGACCACCTCGTCCGCGGCCGTCCACCGGCGCCGCTCGGCTTTGGGCGGATTGATCCGCACGCCGTGGCCGGGACGCGTCGACGAGTCGTCGTGACTTCGGTAACCGATGGCGCATTCGCCGCGACGACGTGCCGCGGCCACGACTGTGGCGAAGGACGTC
This sequence comes from Streptomyces pimonensis, assembly GCF_041380215.1. Lineage (NCBI taxonomy): Bacteria > Bacillati > Actinomycetota > Actinomycetes > Kitasatosporales > Streptomycetaceae > Streptomyces > Streptomyces pimonensis. The sequence continues at coordinate 75,868 of NZ_JAHWZY010000030.1, read as the reverse complement.
TCACACCCGGGCAGTACGTAGTCGGCGGCCGGCCGCAGCCGGACCCCGGTGCCGTCGGCGGAGAACAGTTCCTCGAACACCGCCGCCAGGTGACGGTTCTGGGAGATCTGCGCCATGAGCAGACCGATGAGCTTGCCGCTGATGATCACGTCGGCTCCGGGACCGATGGGGGCCAGCGCCCGGTTGCGGTCGTCGATCAGTTCGGTGACGACCGGCAGTTCGCGCCCGGTGTCCTCCTCCAGCCGGCGCAGCAGCAGAAGGGTGACGAGCGTGCGGTTGTCCGGGTCCTCCGACGACTGTCCGGGAGCGGGGTCCTGGCCGAGCACGATCACGCTGTCGTAGGAGTGAACGTCCAGACGCCGCAAGGTCTCGGGGCGGGTGACGTCCCCCTGGTGCAGTGTCAGGGTCAGGCCGCCGTCCGCGCCGGCCTCGTCCACCTGCCGGACCGTCGCCTCGTCACCGTCCGCCACCACGTCGACGGCGGATCCGGGCCGGGCGCGGCGGCGCAACTGGTCGACCATGAGCGGCGCCCGGCGGTTCCAGCCCAGCAGGAGGACCCGTTCCGCCCGCGCGGGTGTCGGCGGCCCGGACGCCATCGCCCCCTCCTCGACCAACTCCACGCAGTCACCGCGCCAGGCCGTGTCGTCGTCACGGGAGATGACGATGAGCAGGTCGTCCGCGGCCAGAGGGGTCCGCCCCGGAGGGTTGAGCAAGGGGGCGCCCGAGCGCACCACCCCGACGACGCTCGACGTCGGGTAGGACAGCAGCGCGTCGCCGAACGGCCGGCCGGCCAGGGCCGGCTCGGGGACCAGGTAGAACTCGTCGCCGGCGAAGTCGAGGAGTTCCTGGTGGACGAGGGAGAGCCCGGGGCGCCGCGCGGCCTGGACGATCAGCCGGGCGGTGACGGTGTCGCTCTCCAGGACGACGCCGCCCGCTCCGGCGGCGAGACGGGCGGCCAGCCGGTAGCGGTCGTCCCGGACGGCGGCGACGACGGGCGGAAGGGCGACCTTCCCGGGCAGGGCCGCCCTGAGCGCCAGTAGTGTCTTGACCACCTCGGCGTCGGCGTCGGGCTCGTCATGGGGCATCACCAGGACGACATCGGCCGTCTGCGGGCTGGTCAGGCCGAGCACGGCCGGGTCGGTGGTGGGGCCGCTGCGGCAGATCAGCCGCGTACGGCCGACGGGACCCACCTTCGTGCTCAGGGCCTCCTCCATGGCGGTCTTGTCCCGGTCGGCCAGCACGGCCACCGCCGCCCGCCGCTGGTTGGCGTTGGCGGCCACCAACTCGCCCACCACCGTGAAGACCTGCTCCGACCACCCGAGGACCACGGCGTGCCCTTGCTCGAGCACCGTGGAGCGCCCCCGGCGCAACGCGGTGAGCCGCTCCGTCAGCGCCGTCGTGATCAGGCCGACGAGGGTCGAGACGTACAGCAGGGCGACCAGCGCGAGCAACAGGGACATCGTCACGCGCAGCGGCGTACCCGTCGAACCGCCCAGTCGCAGTGTCTCCCCGGTCAGGCGCCACACCTGCGCGAACCGGCCCGTCAGGGACGCCGGCGCCTCGGGGTCGGTCCACACGAGCACCGCACTGGCCGGGACGACGACGGCCAGGCACAGCAGAGCCATCCAGCCGACGAGGGCGGAGGCACCGCGGGTCAGCGTGCTGTCGAACCAGTAACGGGCCCTGTCGCCGAACCGAGCGCGCGGCTGCGCCACCCTTCCCCCCTCGGTCGCCCCGTGCTCCTGGTGGGTCCGGGGCACCGCGGCGTACGCGATGCGCCGCACGGGCCCGCCGGAGAGCACGGATGTGGATACGCATCTGGCAGTGTGCGGGAACGACCACGACGGCATCGCGGAGTCGCCCGGCATTCATTCCTTCGGGTTCCCCGCGCCGCCCGCGCCGGCGGACCCGCCCGCGCCGGCGGACCCGCCGCGACGTCAGGGTCCGTCGCCGTTTTCGCTCCTTCGGGTCAACCGTGGAGCGAAAGGCGGACACCCGGTCACAGCCGCCAGTACAAAGACCGCCATGACTGAAGATCACGCAGTGGTGCGCTCGGACGGCGGCTTCTCCCGGAGGAGCTTCACGGCGGCGGCCGGCACGGCCGCGGTGGCGACGGCCCTGACCGGCGGTGTCGCCTCGGCCCTGCCCGCGCCGGCGGCCCCGGGCGGAAGCCGCGGCCCCGACTTCGACCGGTGCCTCGCCGTCGCCCGCGCACTGCTCGTCCTGGACTCCGACGACCGCCCTCTCGTCCCGCGTTACCAGCGCGTCCTCCGGGAGGGACTGCCGGCCCACCGACGGACCCGACCCAGGGACGTCCTGGTCATCGGCGCCGGCCCGGCCGGGCTGGTGGCCGCCTGGCTGCTGAAGAAGGCCGGTCACCGGGTGACGGTGCTGGAGGCCAACGGAAACCGCGCGGGCGGACGCATCAAGACCTTCCGCACCGGCGGCCACGAAGGCGCCGGACAGCCCTTCGCCGACCCCCGCCAGTACGCCGAGGCGGGCGCGATGCGCATCCCCGGCAGCCATCCCCTGGTGATGGAGCTGATCGACCGGTTCGACCTGAAGAAGCGGCGTTTCCACTACGTCGACGTCGACACCGAGGGACGCCCCGCCCACCGCACCTGGATCCACGTCAACGGCATCCGCGTGCGGCGCGCCGACTATGCCCGCGCGCCCCGGCGCGTGAACCGGTCCTTCGGCGTTCCCCGGGCCCACTGGGACACCCCCGCCGCCGCCATCCTGCGTTCCGCGCTGGACCCGGTGCGCGACGAGTTCAGTCGCGTCGACCGCGACGGCAAACGGGTCGGCAAGCCGCTCCCCGAGCAGTTGCAGGGCTGGGCCCGTGTGGTGCAGCGGTTCGGCGACTGGTCGATGTTCCGTTTTCTGGCCGAGCACGCCGGCTTCGACGAGCGGACCATCGACCTGATCGGCACCTTGGAGAACCTCACCTCCCGCCTCCCCCTGTCCTTCATCCACAGCTTCATCGGCTCCTCGCTCATCAGCCCCGACACGCCCTTCTACGAGCTGGAGGGCGGCACGGCCGTGCTGCCGGACGCCCTGCTGGAACGCGTGCGCAAGGAGGTGCGGTTCGACCGCCGTGTCACGCGCATCGAGTACCACCACCCCGACCGCCCGTCGCCGGACACCGAGCACGTCCGGGGCAAGGGCCCGCGGGTGTGGGTGGACACCGTGTCCGAGGGCCGGGACGGACCCGTCGTACGCGAGCAGTTCACCGCGGACGTCGCCGTGGTGACGGTGCCGTTCTCCGGGCTGCGCCACGTGCAGATCGAGCCTCCCATGTCGTACGGCAAGCGCCGCGCCGTCTGCGAGCTGCACTACGACAGCGCGACCAAGGTGCTGCTGGAGTTCAGCCGCCGCTGGTGGGAGTTTGGCGAGGCCGACTGGAAGCGCGAGCTGAACGCCGTCGAGCCGGGCCTGTACGACGCCTACCGCACCGGCCGCGCCGCCGCGGACGGCAGCCTGCTCGGCGCCCATCCCTCGGTGCCCGCCGGGCACATCTCAGCGGGCCAGCGCACCCATTACGCCGCCCACCGCGCGCTGGTGCGCGACCAGCCGGAGGCGGTCGACGTCGTGGGGGGCGGATCGGTGTCGGACAACGCCAACCGGTTCATGTTCCACCCCTCCCATCCGGTCGCCGGCAGCGCGGGGGGTGTGGTCCTGGCGTCCTACAGCTGGGCGGACGACGCGCTGCGCTGGGACTCCCTGGACGACGAGGCACGGTACCCGCACGCCTTGTGCGGCCTCCAGCAGGTCTACGGCCGGCGCATCGAGGTCTTCTACACCGGCGCGGGCCGCACGCAGAGCTGGCTGCGCGACCCCTACGCCTACGGGGAGGCGTCCGTGCTCCTGCCCGGGCAGCACACGGAGTTGCTGCCCGCCATCCCCGTGCGCGAAGGGCCGTTGCACTTCGCCGGGGACCACACGTCCGTCAAACCGGCGTGGATCGAGGGGGCCGTGGAGTCCGCCGTGCGCGCCGCCCTGGAGATCCACACGGCATGAGCCGGCCGCACGCAGGTCGTGCGGACGCCCGGCCGGGGTCTCCCGGCCGGGCGGGGGGGGTGTTGAGACCGGCGGCCACCGTCGGGGCGCAGGAGCGGGCCGGGACGTCGGTGGCGAGCATCCGGCTTCAGCGGCATGGCCGGTGACGGAAGCGGTTCACTTGCCCCCGGCTCCCGGCCCCGACGACCGGCCCCCGCCCCCGGCCGTCGGGGCCGTGGCCCGTGTCGAAGGAGCCGTTCCGATGACGGCCTCCGCCCCCGTACCGCCTCTCCCTCCGCCCCGCCGGCTCCTTCCACCGGAGGTCGCGCCTCTTCCCGGTGGACCGTGCCGTCGACGGTGGCCGCCGCCGACACTGCCGCGGGCATCGGCGTCGGCTCGCTGCTGTGGACCGGCCCGGACAGCGCGGCGTCCGGGACCGGTCTCGTCAACGCGGCGGGTGCCTGCCAGACGCCAGGCGTGGGAAAGGGCTCCGGCGTCGAACAAGGTGTTCGGCGATGCCGGCAAGGCCTCCGAGGCCTGTTTCAACCGTGTCGGCGGTGCCGCGCCACCGGCCCACTCCGCGGCTCGGCAGGACCGTCGTCACGACGCCCTGGACAAGGCTCTGCAGGACATCGCGGACGCCTGCGGACCTCCGAGGTGAGGAGCGCCCAGGCGACGGCCGTCCACGGGAGGGCGAGCACCCTCCGCACCGATGTGCCGGGCAGGTTTCAGTAAAAGACGCGGTGGGCCTGCTGCGGCGGCTCCCCCTGCTCCTGGAACTTCTTCCAGACGCCGTAGGCCGCCGTCACCATCACCCGCCACTGCGGGCTGCCCTCCCATCGGGCGTGCCTGCGCGCCGACTCGTCCTCGGGGAGCGCGAAGCAGACCTCCATACCGTCCTCCGGGACGGCTCCCGTCCCGTCGCACTCCCGGAAGAGCCGTTCCGCCGGGGTGAACAGCATCCAGCCGCACCGTCCGTCGTCGGGCACCAGCCAGGAGTACACGAACCCCTCGCCCGCGTCCTCGGAGGTCTCGGCGACGAGCCGTACGCCGATCGACGCGACCTCCATGATCCGCCCTCCTCCGCGCCCCTTCGCCACGGGACGCGGTCAGCTTACGTGGACCGGCGACCGGCGACCGGCCACCGCCGCCCCGGACCCGGCGGGGGAGTGCGCGCGGCCGGGCATGGTGGCTCCCGTACGGGGCAGCACACAGGAGAACTCTGCCGAGCACGGCACGGTACGGACACGTGAGAACGGAGGAGCATCCGTGGACTGGCTGTTCATCGTGAAACCCGCGGACACCGCCTCGGACGGCGGCTCCTCGAACAAGGACCGCATGCTGGAACTCGCCGAGACCGCGCCTCGCCGGGAGTGGTGCCTGTCCAGGTGGCGTCGCACGGCCCCCGGCGACCGCCTGTGGATCTACTTCGCCGCGCCGCTGCGGGAGATCGCCGCGGTGGCCGACATCGAGGGCGAGCCGTACGAGGTGTCCGGCAACCCGCGCCAGCCGTGGCGCTTCACGGCGACGCTGGACCCGGCGGCGACCCGTCGGCTGCACCATGACCCCGTTCCGCTGCACGCCCTGTCCAACAGGCACCCGCAAGGGGTCACCCGGGTGAAGGAGGGCGACCTCGGGCTCCTGCTGGAGCACGCGGGTCTTGGTGACGGTGAGGCCCTTCCCGGCCCACAGGTTCCATGACGAGCCGGCCCGGAACCGGCACGCCGGCGTTCTCCCGGAGAGCCGCCCCGACCGCATGGCGCAGCAGTCCGACGGCAGCCACTGGACCGATCGGCCCGCCCGCCGGGAGCGCCCCGTTCGTACCACGTGCGATGGCGTCCGGTTCTTCCGCGGGGGAGGGTGGAAACGGCCGATGCTCGGCCGCTCCACCCGTTCACCTCCGTGCGAAGGAGTCCCCGATGTCCGAACGCAACACCCTCATGCGGAGCCTGCATGACCTGGGGCTGGCAGCGTGGTTCGGTGGTTCACTGATGGGCGCCGTCGGCCTCAACGGCGCGGCCGAGTCCCAGGGAGGAACGCAGAGGGACACCGCCCGGATCTCCTCGTCCGGCTGGGCGAAGTGGACGCCGGTCAACGCCGCGGCCATCGGTGTCCACCTGTTCGGCAGCGGTGGCATGCTGGCCGCGGACGCCCCCCGTGTCGCCGCCCAGCAGGGCGCGGCCGCCGCCACGCTCGCCAAGACCGTCGTCACCGGTGCGGCGCTGGCCGCCACCGCCTACTCCCGCGTCCTCGGCAAGCAGTTGGAGCTGGCCTCCTCGGACGACCCCGAGGACATCGAGAAGGCGGCCAAGCACCCCATCGACACCGACAAGGCCCAGCGCCGTCTCGCCTATGCGCAGTGGGCGGTACCGGCGCTGACCGGCTGCCTCGTGGTACTCGGTGCCCTGCACGGCGAGCAACAGCGTCACGCCGGGCACTCTCAGGGCATGTGGCAGCGGGTCCGCTCGATGTCCTCGCACATGCCGTCGGCCTCCGACCGGTACTGCATGCACTGAGCACGCCTCCTGCGCTCCTGAGGCGCCGGCCCCCACGAAGTCCCACCGCTGCACCCCACGGTCATCGTCCAGCCCCGCGCAGCCGCTCGACGGCGGTCGCGGGGCCGGCCCGTGCCGTCGTCCCCCTGCGGGCGGGAGCGGAGGACGGCCGGGTCCAGCGGGAGCGGTCGCCCCGCCGCGGCCTGTCCGACGGCCGCGACGAGCGCGGCCGGGACATCCCGAGGAGCCGACTCGGCCTTCCGGTGGCCGACGAGCGCGTGGTCCGGCGGGCCGCTGCTCGCCGGACGAGGGCGCGCCGACCCGATCACGCCGACGGCGCGGACGATCCGGTGGACACCGGTGTCGAGCCGCGGAAACAGGGGCCCTCGCCCGGACCGCGTTCCGGGGGACCCGGGGCGCCGTGGCGGAGGGCGGCGATCCCGTCGCCACGGGTGCTCGGGCCGCGCATCCTGGTGTGGGCTTGTCGACGCGGCGCTCGGCGGTGTTCTGTCGGCACGGGGCGGGTGGGTGGTGATCGCGCAGCGACCCGTTTGACCTTGACACGGTGACAAGGTCTTCACTGCTTGCCAAGGAGGTGGCCGCGATGACCACGACGGGACAGGACACGGATGCGGTACGAGTGCTCCAGGAACTGGAGGACGGCCGTTCGTCCGTGCGATTGCGGGCCGCTCTGGCGGCCGGTACGACGCCGACGCCGTGCTTCGTCGACAAGCTCGTCGAACGATGCGCGCTCGAACCCGAGTTCTTCGTCCGTGACATGTTGACCTGGGCACTCACCCGCCATCCGGTGCCCATGACGCTCCCCGTCCTGCTCCGCGAGGTCCGCTCGGAGCGTGCACGGGCACGGAGCCAGGCGCTGCACACGCTGTCCAAGATCGGGGACCTGCGGGCATGGCCGGCGATCACAGGGGAGCTTCTGTCCGACGCCGACGACGAGGTGGCGCGGAGCGCCTGGCGGGCCGCGGTCGTGCTCGTGCCGGAAGGCGAGAAGCCCGGATTGGCCGCGATGCTGACGAGGCAGCTCGGGCGCGGTGGGCGGGAGACGCAGCTGAGTCTCAGCCGGGCGCTGGTCGCGCTGGGCGATGTCGTTCTGCCGGCCCTGTGCGCCGCGACGACGTCCCCCGACCGGCGCGTGCGGGCGCACGCAATCGCCACCGAACGGCTGTTGCGCGACCCGGACGCCGGATCCGGGTTCGCGATAGAGGAGGCGAAGCGCGTCGTGGCCCTCGGCGAAGTCGGTGAGGAGGGACGATAGGGCGTGCTGATCGGCGAGGTGGCGCGACGGTCCGGGGTCAGTGCCCGCATGCTCAGGCATTACGAGTCGCTCGGTCTGGTGCGGCCTTCGGGCCGTACGGGCTCCGGCTACCGGGAGTACTCCGGCGAGGACATCCGGCGGATCTTCCATGTCGAGAGCCTGCGGTCGCTGGGACTGTCGCTGCGTGAGATCGGACGCGTGCTCGACGAACCCGGCTTCACGCCCTCGGCGCTCGTCGACGACCTCATCACCCGCACGCGCGAACGCATCGCGGCCGAGAACGAGTTGCTCACACGGCTCCGCCGGATCGACGCGACGGAACCCGCCGACTGGGAGGAGGTCCTCCGGAGCGTCGCACTCCTTCAGGCACTCGGGTCGAAGAGCGCCGGCGCGCGTCAGCGTGCGGTTCTTTCCTCGGCCGACGAAGTCCCGGTGGAGGCCCTGGTCGAAGCGGTGCTGTGCGAGGCGGATCCCAGCGTCGCGGGAGCCCTTCGATGGGCGCTGGCGCGATCCGGTGACGAGGGCACGGCACTGCTGGCGGAAGGCCTGGACTCACCGGTGGCCGCAGTGCGCGAACGTGCCGTCCGGTCCCTCGCCGAGATGCCCGGTGACGAGGCCGCCGCCCGGCTGCGGGACGCCCTCACGCACCCCGATGCCGTGGTCCGACGGCACGCGGCCCTGGCGCTCGGGACACGCGGAGTGGCCGATACGGTCCCCACGCTCATCGACCTGATCGTGGAGGGGAGGAACGACACCGATGCCGCCGACGCGCTGAGCGGGCTGGCGAGCGACCCCGCGACGGCGGAGCGGATCGCCACCGGGCTCGTCGACCGCCTCGCCCACGACGGCACCGAAGCGCCCGCACGCCTGCGGCTGACCCAGGCGCTGGCGGACATCCCGGGAACCACGGCGTCACGCGCCCTCGTACAGCTGTCGTGTGAGGGGGATCGTGCCGTCGCGCTGACCGCGACGTATCTTCTCCGACTGCGCGACGCACGATGACGGATCCCTCCCGGGACCGCGCACACGCCACGGTTTCCGCGACCGGGACGGCGAGGTGCCCCGGCCCGGGGCGGGGGAAACCGCACGTGCCCCGCACCGGCGTTCCTCGTCGGAGCACCGGTGGCCCGACACGGCCGCGCCGGGGACCGGCCCGTGCGGGGTACGGCGGCTTCGGGACGGGGTGCGGCCGGCAGGCCGGTGCGGTACGCCTCAGACCGGTTCGGGTTGCGGTTCCGGTTGCCGCGCCGGTGCGGTCCTCGGCTCCCACGACGCGGTGGTCCGTACGTAGCCGTAGATCACCGAGGCGGTCGCCAGCACGAGCAGCGGCCCGGCCAGCCAGGGACGCTCGGCCATCGCCAGCGGCAGGAACCGGTAGGACAGCAGAAACGCGGTGAAGACCGTCGTGCCGTAGGCGACCAGCAGGATCCCCGATCGGTCCCATCCCCGGTCGAACGAGCGCAGGGCCGCCTCGATCGTGAGCGTGAACACCACACCGGCGATGAGGTCCGCGCCGTAGTGGTAGCCGAATCCCAGCGTCGCGGCGAGCGTGGCGACCAGCCAGAACGTCCCTGCGAACCGCAGGGCGCGGGGGCCCTTCCGGGAGTGGATGAAGATCGCGGTGGCCCATGCCGTGTGCAGGCTGGGCATGCAGTTCCGGGGGGTGATCCCGTCGAACGGCATGGGGTGCGGGGTACTGATCGGCGGCAGGGTCTGCGGCCACAGGTCGGCCACGGCCCAGGGCTCGCTGGGCGGCATGTCCGGCGCCCACAGGCTGACGGTCGACCAGTGCTCGGCGCCCGTTCCGTAGGCGAAGACCGGTCCGACCACCGGGAAGATCATGTAGAAGACGGGTCCGACGAGGCCGATCACCAGGAACGTGCGTACCAGGTGGTGGCGCGGGAAGCGGCGTTCGACCGCCACGTGGCGCAGCTGGTACAGCGCGGCGACCACCGCGGCCACCGCGAGGTTGCCGTAGACGAAGTCGAGGAAGTTGAAGCCGATGGGACCGGTGGCCGTCACGATCCGGCCCACCAGCCACGACGGGTCGCCCAGCGCGTGGTCGGCGGTGGCCACGTACTGGTCGAGCACCGTCAAGCGGGTCTTCGAGGTGATGAGCAGCCAGGTGTCACCGGTCTTGCGGCCGGCCACCAGCAGCAGGGCCAGCCCGACCCCTTTCAGGAGCAGGACCCGCTCCCGGCCGGTGCGGCGGGTGACGGCGACGACCGCACTGCCCAGGATCACCCAGAGGGCGCCGTTGCCGAAGGGGTGGCCGCCGGTCGTCTCGGCGTCGACCGCCCACCGGACCACCAGGAAGGCGACGTCGACACCGATCGCCGTACCCACCGCGACGAACCGCTCCCGCCAGGTGAGCACCACCGTCATCAACGCCATGGCGGCGTACAGCAGACCGCCGGACTTGGGGGCGTACACGACCTCCCGTACCTGATTGGTGAGCGGCCCCGGCAGGCCGTAGTGACGCGCGGCGAATTCCAGCGCGACGAGGAACCCGAGGGTCACGGCACCCGCCGTGGTCCAGAGGGCCGTCCGCGGCCGATGTCCCATGGAGAACGCGGTTCTCCGGTTCGTTCGCGAAAAGTTCTGCGGTGGTATGTGTCTCACTCTTGGCTGCTTTGCTAGATGTCGGTCATGTCAGGGCGGCGTTCGTTCGTCACTTTCCGGTCGGAGCCGCCTTCCCCCGCGCACAGGGCGGTCCGTCGGAGCAAGACGGAAAGAACGCGGCCCGGGTTCCGGCGGGTTCGCCGTCGCCCCGCGCGTCACCCGCCGACTCCGGTGCGAGGTGTCGTCCCGGCGGTCCCGTCCACGGCCCGGGTAGTGCCCGGAAGTTCGCTCGGCGGACGTGCGGGGACCGGCCGGGACACGGCCACGAGGCCGTCGTGCGGGGAACAGTGGCCTCGTGCCGCCCGCCGCCGGGGCAGGCCCTGTCGGGGCGCACGCAGGTGTGACGCGGCCACTTCATCAGCGTTCCCACCGCGTCCCCCAAAGTCCTGAGGGACCTCGCGCCCTCTCGATCCGCCCCTGTGCGCCACCCGCGCCCCCGGGTGTGCCCCGGAGCGGACGGCCACAGTCGGCGGTGGTGCCCCCCGGCCCCCAGCACGCCGAGAGAAGCACAGCGAATCCGAGCAGGTCAATAGCCGTGCGGGCAGACAAGCACCACAGGTTCCCGGGGCGTGCCGGGAGGAGGAGCCGAGACCGCGGACGGCCGGTGCGAAGAGCGGTCGCGCCGCGGCCGGGCCGCCACCGCCCCGCGCCGATCCCCGCCACATGGCCGGCCGGTCTCCGGTCCCGCGTTCCAGGTCCTGGTGGGCCCGCGGGGCACGGCGGGGCCTGGAAGGCGCCCCTCCCCCGGGGCGCCGGGCGTGCTCCCGGAGCGGCCCCCCGGCAGCGGCCTGATGGCGTCCGTCTCCGTCCCCACTCGCCCTCACCCTCCCCTGGACTCCTGGAGGAGGATGGCGGCGCGGTTCACCCGGTTCCCTCTGCGGCGGCGTCGTACGGCACCGGGACGGCCGGAGCCCGCAGGGGGCGGGCCCCTCGGACGTGCGACTCGTCAAGCCGAGTGGAGTCGACCGAGGAGCCGAACGGGAGCGGACTGCGCATTCCGTACGCTTTTCGTACGGTGAATGCACGTCACTTGTGCGGCATGGGGATAGGGTGTCGGGCAGGAGGTGCTCCATGTCCGAGTTGTTCGACGCGGTCGACGCGCTGGTCGCGTCCCGTGCTCCCTTGCCGCCGGCGGAGGAGCGCAAGCGGCTGCGCCAGGCCCACGGGCTGACACTGGACGATGTGGCCGGCGCGCTGAAGGTACGCCGGGCGACGGTGTCCGGCTGGGAATCGGTCAAGAAGACGACCGAGCCGCGCGGCCCGGAGCGCGAGGCGTACGCGCGGCTGCTGGACAAGCTCGCGGAGCTTTATCCCGCGCCCGCCGCGGTGCCGGCCATGTCCACCGGTGAGCCCGCTCCGGCGGAGCGGCCCCTTTCCACGGGGCAGGAGCCCAAGGGCACGGCCGTGACCGCACACGAGAACACCCGGTCCCCTGCCACCGCCGCCGCACCGGGTCCGCAGAGCACTGCCGGAGGCACGTCGGCGTCGCGTCGGACGGACGCGCGGAAGGCGGCTCCGGCCGGCACCCCGGCGGGCGGCGCCGATCCGCGGTTCGAGAACGGGCCGCTCGCGGTCGTCGACGTCGACACGGACGGCCGGGCGCTGGCGTACTGCACCGGCGGCCTGGTCCTGGACGTGCCCGCCAAGTCTCTTCCGTCCCTGGTGGAGTGGACGCTGAAGGAGGCCCGGCTCGGGCAGCCGAGGCTGTCCGGGCCGGGCAAGGACGCCGACCCGCTGCTCGTGCTCACCGAGGCCGCGCTGAAGCGCTACGGCCTCCCCGTCGCCCTCACCGAGGAGGAGCGGCTGGCCGGGCGGCTCCCGGAGGGCCACAAGGTCGTCAAGCAGCTGGCCCGCGCCGACTGGAAGCTGACCAAGCGCGGCTTCGGGCCGTGGGCGAGGATCTACCGCCCCGCCACCGGTTCGGAGCGGTCCTGCGTGCAGCTGTGCATCCCGTCCTGGCACGCGCTGGATCCCCGTCACTGGGGCGGGGCCGGGCAGCTCCCGCCGGCGGAACTCGCCCGCGTGCTGGGCGTGTACGCGTCCCGGGTGATGACGCCGCGCGGCTCCACCGCCGTCACCGGCCTGGAGCTGATGACCGCCCTGCACCCGCCGACCCGCGCCTCCGAGCCGGACGCGACGGGCAAGCGGCACTCCGAGCACAACCCCGGCGGCCTGGGCAAGGACCCGGTGGACTGCGCCCCGTGCGAGGCCCCCGACGGGCACCCCCTTCTGGTGGACCTGCCGCGGTTCCACGTCCGCGGTCCGGCGGAGAAGCTGTTCGAGGAGGCGTACGACTGGGCGCGGCCGATGACCGACGCCGAATGCATGTGCCGCCACCTGGTCGGCATCGACGTCAACATGGCCTTCGCCGCCGGCGCCAACGGCCTGGTCGTCGGCCTCGGCGCACCGACTCACGTCAGGGCTCCGGCATTCGACCCGAAGCTGCCCGGCTCCTGGCTGGTCGACCTGTCCCACGTCGACCTGTCCCGGGTGAGGACCGGCAAGGACAAGTGGACGGAGCTGGACGGGAGTCTGCTGCCCAGTCCGTTCACGCCGAAGGGCGAGCGCCCGGAGGGCCCGGCCTGGTACGCCACCCCCACCGTCGCCTACGCGGTCGAACTCGGTTACGACGTCCGCCCGATCGAGGCGTACGTCCGTTACGACAACGGCCGCTACCTGGACGGCTGGTACCAGCGGTTGCGGGACGCCTACCTGGCCACGATGGCCGACCTCGGCGTACACGCGGACATGGCTCCGGCGGACTTCCTGACGGCGATGGACGGTCACAAGGAACGCGACCCGCAGCTGGCGATCGTCGCCTCGGCGATCAAGGCGACCGTCAAGGGCGGCCTGGGCAAGCTGCGCGAGCGTCCGCGCGGCGAGGGCTGGCGGCCCGGGCAGCCGTGGCGGGCGCTGTCCCGCCCGACCTGGCGGCCGGACATCCGCGCGGCCGTCATCTCCCGCACCCGGATCAACCTGCACCGTAAGATCGTCAAGCATGCGGCGTTCACCGGCCAGTACCCGGTCGCGGTCCTCTCCGACTGCGTCGTCTACGCCACCGACGGCACCGGCCCGCTGGACTTCCTGCCCTACCGCGACGGCAGACCGCTGCCCGGCGGCTTCAAGCTCGGCGTCAACCCGGGCCTGGTCAAGCACGAGGGCACCCAGACCGTCCTGTGGGGCGAGGAGGTCCGCGAGCGGTTCGACGCGCCGGAGCTCAACCTCGCCCGGTACATCAAGGACGGCACCGTCACCGGCATCGACAACGGAGAGTAGGAGAAGGCGACGATGAACCTGTTCGGGGACGGCCTGGACGCCGCGGTGCACAAGGCGTTCACCCGCCCGGCGCCCAAGAGCGCACCCGCCCAGATGCGGTACCTGGTCAGACAGCTCAAGGGCACCGGAGCCGTGGCGCAGATGCTGCGGATCTCCCAGCGCACCGTCGAACGGTACGTGAAGGACCAGATCAGGAAACCCAGACCGGACCTCGCCGCGCGACTGGATCGTGAGGTGAAGAAACGGTGGCAGCCGCAGATCAGGGCCAGGGCCCGGCAGAAGGCGGCCACCACCGGCGGCATCGTCATCGACACCCGCGCCCGCCTCGGCTACACCGCGCCGATCGGATCGACGGACCAGGACCGCATCCGGCACCTGACCGTCGCCCTGCCCCCGCAGTACGCCGCACGCCTCTTCGACGCCCAGCAGGCCGGCGCCGACGACCAGCGGCTCAAGGAGATCGCGGCCGAAGCCATCAAGGAGGTGTACTTCCAGGACAGCGGCCGTCGCGCCGGCCAGCTGGAGGAGGTCCGTTTCACCGACATCGAGCATCTGGAGTTCGACCTGTAGCGGCCGCACCCCGGACAGTCCCGGGCCGAAGCGCGGCAGCCGTGCGGCGGACCACGCCCCGAGGGGGAGGCGGACCGTCGGCCGGGCACGCTCGACGAGGCACCGGCGCGATCGACGTCACGCCCCACGTAGCCTCTCTCCCATGCCGGCCCCCCGTCTGCACCGCGTCGCCGTCCTCGTGCTCGAAGGTGCGAAGCCGCTCGACGTCGGAATTCCCGCACAGGTCTTCACGACCCGCGCGAGCATGCCGTACGAGGTGCGGGTGTGCGGGGCGGCACCCGGTCCCGTGACCGGCGGCGACGGCCTCGCGTACCACGTCGCCCACGGCCTCGACGCACTCGTGTGGGCCGACATCGTCTTCGTTCCCGGCTACCGGTTCCCGGACCGCGAGGACCCGCCGAGGGCCGTCGCCGACGCACTGATCACCGCCCACGCCCGGGGCGCGCGACTCGCCGCCATCTCGACGGGCGCTTTCGCGCTCGCCGCCACAGGCCTGCTCGACGGCAGGCGCGCCACGACGCACTGGCACTACACGCGGGCGCTCGCGGCCAGGCATCCGCTCGTCCGGGTCGACGAGAACGTGCTGTTCGTCGACGAGGGCAGCGTGCTCACCTCGGCCGGCGCCGCCTCCGGCATCGACCTGTGCCTGCACATCCTGCGCGGCGACCTCGGGGTGGCCGCGTCCAACCACGCGGCCCGCCGCCTGGTCGCGGCCCCCTACCGCAGCGGCGGCCAGGCCCAGTACGTGCCGCGCACCGTCCCCGAGCCGCTCGGCGAGCGCTTCGGCGCCACTCGCGAATGGGCGCTGCACCGGCTCGGCGAGCCCCTCACTCTCGACACGCTGGCACGGCAGGCCGGGGTCTCGCCGCGTACGTTCTCCCGACGCTTCGTCGAGGAGACCGGTTACACGCCGATGCAGTGGGTGATGCGCGCCCGCATCGACCTGGCCCGCGAACTGCTCGAACGGTCGCAGCGCAGCGTCGAGCAGATCGCCGCCGACGTCGGGCTCGGCACCGGCGCGAACCTGCGTCTGCACTTCCAGCGTCTCCTCGGCACCACACCGAGCGAGTACCGGCGCACCTTCACCCGCCGCGAATAGCACTGTGGCACGATCCTTTTGAACGATGGCGATCACGCCACTGTCAGCGGCGCGAGCCGCGGGCGAGTCTGGTGGTGAAGGGAAGGGACACCACTCATGACTCGCATCGCCATCAACGGATTCGGCCGCATCGGACGCAATGTGCTGCGCGCCCTGCTCGAACGCGACAGCGTCCTCGAGGTCGTCGCCGTCAACGACCTGACGGAGCCCGCCACGCTCGCCCGGCTGCTTGCCTACGACAGCACGGCCGGCCGGCTCGGGCGTCCGGTGACCGCCGACGGGGACGCCCTCGTCGTCGACGGCCGCCGGATCACGGTGCTGGCCGAGCGCGAACCGGCGCAGCTGCCGTGGGCCGAACTCGGGGTCGACATCGTCCTGGAGGCCACCGGCCGCTTCACCTCGGCCGAGGCGGCCCGCGCCCACCTCGACGCGGGCGCGAAGAAGGTGCTCGTCAGTGCGCCGTCGGCCGGCGCCGACGTCACGCTCGCGTTCGGGGTCAACACCGACGCCTACGATCCGGCCGCGCACACGATCGTCTCGAACGCCTCCTGCACCACCAACGCGCTCGCGCCGCTGGCCGCGGTCCTCGACGAACTCGCCGGCATCGAGCACGGGTTCATGACGACGGTGCACGCCTACACGCAGGAGCAGAACCTGCAGGACGGCCCGCACCGCGACGCCCGTCGCGCCCGGGCGGCCGGCGTCAACATCGTGCCGACCACGACCGGCGCCGCCAAGGCGATCGGCCTGGTGCTGCCGAACCTCGACGGCAAGCTCTCGGGCGACTCGATCCGCGTACCGGTGCCGGTGGGCTCGATCGTCGAACTCAACACGACCGTCGCCCGGGACGTGACGCGCGACGAGGTGCTGGCGGCATACCGCGCCGCGGCGCAGGGGCCGCTCGCCGGCGTCCTCGAGTACTCGCAGGACCCGCTCGTGTCGTCCGACATCACGGGCAATCCCGCCTCGTCGATCTTCGACTCGGCCCTCACCCGCGTCGAAGGCCGCCACGTCAAGGTGGTCGCGTGGTACGACAACGAGTGGGGCTTCTCGAACCGTGTGATCGACACGCTGGAGCTCCTCGCCACCCCCTGACCGGACGCCGGGGCGGCGCCCCTCCTCCAGCGACCGCTCCACCCGGAACGTCCCCCGAGCTCTCCGGTCGCCCCGGTCGGGCGACCGGAGAGCTCGAGGCGCCGTGCGGAGCCGTTCTTCGGCGCCCTTGGCCGAAGCGGACGCTCGACGATCCCGGCGATCTCGGGCCCGGCCAGGCTGTGGTTCAGCGGCACGAACAGCGCGCCGAGCCGGGCCAGCGCGGAGTAGCTCTCCAGGACCTCGATCCGGTCCTTGGCGAGCACGGCCACCCGGTCACCCCGCCCTATGCCCAACTCCGCTAGTCCCAGTGCCCGTTCAATGGTGCGGTCATGGAACTCGGCCCAGGTGACGCTGCGTTCCTCGTACACCAGCGCGGTCCGGCCGGGCCGGCACTGGCGGTTGCGCTCCAGCAGTTGCGTCAGCCACATCACGCACCGCCGCTCGCGCCGGCGACCGCCCGCTCGGCCACGAAGCGCTCGTAGTCGCCGATCGTGTGCAGCCCCTCCATGTCCTCGGCGGTGATCTCCACGCCGAGCCGCTGCTCGACCAGGAGGACGAGGCGCACCAGGTCCCCGGAGTCGATGCCGCTGGCGGCCAGGTCGACGTCGTCGCCGACCTGGTCGGCGTACTCGGCCGTGCCGGTGAGTTCGACCAGCAACTCCCTGATGGTGCTCATGGTTTCCCCTTTCGCCTCGGCGTGCCGGCCGCCGCGGTGTACGACTGTCACCCGCTGAAGAGGCGGGTGAGGCCCGGTCCCACTCCCCGGGCCGGCCCGTGAGCTTTGTCACGTGCCCGAACCCCGCGCGGCGGGGATAGCCGGGGCGCGGGCCCGTCCTCTTACCGCAACGAAGCCATCCGCTCCGCCCGGCCCGCTCCCGGCCGGACGCGGGCGGATCCGAGTCGAAGGAGTGATGCGAGTGCCCAGGGAGCCGGTACGGGGCCGGGCCCCGGGGCGGTGCCCGAGGACGACCTCGCCTACACCCGCCCGGAACGCCGGTTCACCAACGCCCTGCTGACCGAACTCCCCAACGGTGACTTCGCGACGACCGTGGCCCGCCAACTCGCCTACAGCCACTACGCCGTCCTGTACTACGAGGTGCTCGCCCACTGCGCCGACACCGAACTCGCCGCGTTCGGGGCGCGCGCCTGCAAGGAGGTCGCCTTCTACCGGCTGCACGCGGACCGCTGGACGGTGACACTGGGACGCGGAACCGAGGAGAGCGCCCGCCGCATGCGACACGCCCTGGAACGGGTGTGGCCGTACACCGGTGAGCTCTTCGAGGAGGACGAAGTGCTGCGCCGCCTGGCCGCGTCCGGCACCGTGCCCTCCCCGGCCCCCCTGCGCGAGACGTGGCTCCACCGGGTCACCGACGTCGTCACCGGGGCGGGACTCCGCGTGCCCACCCCCACCTGGTCGGCCAGGGGCGGCCGTTCGGGCCTGCACACCGAGGAGTTCGGTCCGCTGATCGCCGAACTGCAGTCGGTGCGGCGACAGTTCCCCGGAGGCACCTGGTGAGCGGGTCCGCACCGGCCGCAGCCCGTCGCTCCGCCGAGGAGGTGCGCGAGCGGGTGGAGGTGGTCCCGGACCCGGAGCTGCCGGTGATCGGTCTGGGCGATCTCGGCGTGGTGGGCTCCGTCGCCCCGGACGCCGACGGCGTGCTGGAGGTGGAGATCACGCCCACCTACCTGGGCTGCCCCGCGCTGCCCGAGATCACCGCCGCGGTACGGGAGTCCTGGTCGCCTGCGGCCACCCCGACGGCCGCGTCCGGAAGGTCCTGACACCACCCTGGACGACGGACCGCATCATCCCCGAGGGACGGCGCAGGCTCGCCACGCACGGCATCGCCCCGCCCGTGTCCCCGGCCCCCGCCGGCCCGGTCCCCGCCGGCCCGGTCCCCGTCGAACCGGTCGCCGTGCCCTGCCCGCACTGCGGCTCACGGGCCACCCGGCCGCACAGCCTCTTCGGACCCGCCCGCTGCCAGTCGGTGCTGTGGTGCACGGCGTGCCGCGAGCCCTTCCCCCACCTGACCGCACTGTGAGACGCACCGTGAACACCACCGTCATCCCGCCCGCCTTCCTGGACGAGGCGCCGACCGGCCCGCCCCGCCGCGCCGGCTGGCACCCGCTCGACGTCGCCGAGGTCCGTCACCTGACCGCCGACACAGTGGCCGTCACCCTGGACGTGCCCGCCGCGCTGCGCGACGTCTTCACCCACCGCCCCGGCCAGCACGTCACCGTCCGGCACCGCCGCGCCGACGCCGAACTGCGCCGCAGCTACTCGATCTGCCCGCCACCGCACGCACCCGGGACGCTCCGCCTGGTGATCAAGCGGTCCGGTCCCGCCGGCTTCGGCGACTACGCCACCACCCGGCTCGCACCCGGCGACCACCTCGAACTCTCCCCGCCCACCGGCACCTTCGCTCTGCCGGAACTGCCAGGTGCCCACCACGTCCTCCTCGCGGGCGGCACCGGCATCACCCCCTTGGCTCCGATGGCCGCCCACGCGCTGCGCCGGGATCCGGCCTGCCGCGTCACCCTCGTCCACTCGGCCCGCACCTCCGCCGACGCCCTGCTGGCCGATGAACTGGCCGAGCTGAAGGACGAGTTCGTCGACCGCTTCACCGTCCTGTACGTGCTGACCCGCGAGGACACGGGGAGCGGGGGCGGCCCGCTCGCGGGGCGGCTCGACGCGGCCGGGCTGCACCGCCTGCTGGCGGCCGTGGACGCCCGTCCCGGCCCGGACACCGCGTTCGCCCTGTGCGGACCGCCCGGCCTCCTCGACACAGCACGGCGGGTCCTGGCCGACCGGGGAACCGATCCGTCTCTCGTCCGCCGGGAGCTGTTCACGTCCGGCGGTACGGCACAGCGGGCGCCGGAGCCGGCCGGACCGGCAGCGGAGGAGGGGAAGGTGCGGGTCACCGCCCTGCTCGACGGACGCCGCCGTACCGCCACCGCCCTGCCGCACGACCCTGTCCTCCTCGACGCGCTGCTGCGCACCCACACCGACGTGCCGTACGCCTGCCGCGAGGGCCTGTGCGGCTGCTGCCGCGCGAAGGTCCTGTCCGGGCAGGTGACGGCGGACCGCCAATACGCCCTGGACGAGCGGGACCGCGTCGCCGGCTGCACCCTCGTCTGCCGGGCCCGGCCGCGCACCCCCGAGATCACCCTCGACTTCGACGCCTGACCCGCGCATCACACCACACCACGCCACCGCACAGCGAAGGAGACCCATGATGACCGTCACCGCCCGGCACGAGGGGAAGGCCGCCCTGGTCACCGGAGGCAGCCGGGGCATCGGCAGAGCCGTCAGCCGCCGCCTCGCCCGCGAGGGCGCCCTGGTGGCGGTCCACTACGGCCACGACCTGACGGCCGCCGAACGCACCGTCAAGGATATCGAGGCCGACGGCGGCCGCGCCTCCCCCGTGCACGCCGAACTCGGTGTGCCGGGCGACGCGGACACCCTGTGGTCCGCCTTCGACCGGGCCCTGGCCCGTGAGGACGCGCCGGCGGGCCTGGACATCCTCGTCAACAACGCGGGCATCACCGTCCCCCGCCCGGTCGCCCAGGTGACCGAAGCCGACTACGACCGCGTCTTCGCGATCAACACCAAGGCGCCGTTCTTCATCATCCAGCGCGGCCTGGACCGCCTGCGGGACGGCGGCAGGATCGTCAACATCTCCTCCACCGCGACCCGCGTCGCCTTCCCGGCGATCGTCTCGTACACCATGACCAAGGCCACCCTCGACTACCTCACCCTC
Source organism: Streptomyces pimonensis (assembly GCF_041380215.1). Lineage (NCBI taxonomy): Bacteria > Bacillati > Actinomycetota > Actinomycetes > Kitasatosporales > Streptomycetaceae > Streptomyces > Streptomyces pimonensis. Next base: position 55,678 of record NZ_JAHWZY010000030.1, on the reverse strand, counting down.
TCGCCCTCGACGACGTCAGTGGGCCACCGGGCTCGTCGGCTCCTGGAACGCGGAAGGCTGGCGGGAGGCGCCCCTGCGGGCGGGGGACACCGTCGGCGCGCTCATCGGGGCCCCGCCCGGGACGCCGCCTACGACCCCGCGCCGCCGGCCGTGGGACCGGTACCCGAGGGAACCCGCCCCGGTCTGCCCGCCGGGCGCGGCGGTCCCGCGGACGGGCTCCGCCTCGTCCCGGACGTACGGCCGAGCCCGGCGCCCCTGACGGGTACCGCCGCCACATGGCCCGTGCCGCACACCGCGCCGTCCTCGTGCCACCGCCACCCGTCACCGCTCCGGCGACCGGCCTGGCCGACAGACACCGTCGCCGTGCTGGCCGGTGACCGTGCCGCATGGCTCGCCGCCGTCGGCCAGAGCCTCGGCGGCCCGTTCCCGGTGGGCGCGGAAGCGGCGCAGGTACGTTCGTGCCATGGGGCCCGGCGGGACGCCCCGGGCGAAGGCGCGCATGTTGCGTTCGCCCGCGTTGTAGCCGAGGGCGAGGAGTTCGTCGCGGGTGTAACGGCGTACGTGACGCCTCGGAAGGCTCCGGTCGAGGTCCTTCAGGTGCAGGGCGGCCGTGCGCACGGCGAAGGCGGGGTCGTCGCGCAGGTCCTGCCATCGTCCCGGCAGGCCGTGCGTCCGCCGGACCCGCTCGAACGTCGCCCGGTGCATGTTGACCAGACCGAAGGACGCCCCGGGTTTCCACCACTGCCACAACCGCTCCAGCAGGGGATGGTGCGGCTTGTACGCCTCGTTGTGGAGCACGGTCATCACGAGCAGGGGCGAGACCCCGGCCTCCCGGGCACTGCGCACCACGACTGCCGCGTGGTCGGCCGGCTCGTAGTCGCCGGGTCGCAGCGGCGGCGTCCGGGCGCTTTCACGACCCCCTGTCCGGGGTCCTCGCTTCTCCGTAGCCGTCGGTCGTTCGGCCATGGTCGATCATCCCTCCGCCGTCCTGGGATGCACGTGCCCCCGTGGTCCTGCCCCAATCCGGACCCGCGGCGGACGAGGACGCCGATCCAGTGGACACCGCTCGCGCGGCCCACGCAGGGGCCTCTTTCGCGAGGCGGCCCTCCGTGCGGCATGCCCGGTCCTGTCCGGCGCTGCCCGCGCTGACGGAGCACACGGCGAGCGGAAGTACCCCAGGTGCGTGGCCGACCAGGACGGCAACGTGCCGGACGTTCCTGTCCGAACCGGCGTGACGGGGCCGCGGCCAGGTACTTCTGCCCTGAAAGCCCGGACGACCGGGGCCGGAACCCCACCGGCCCACGTCCGCCTCCGGTGGCGCCCCCTGCCTCCGGCCACGCCGGCACCGGATGAGCGCCTTTGGCCGCCGCCCCGGCGCGCCGGTTCCTGTGCCCGGTCGGGCTCTGGGCTCCTCGTGGTCATGCGGTGCGGGTCCTCGTCTCCTGCCAGAACGCGTCGACGCGGGCGTTCCATTCGTCGGGGACCTCCTGGAAGGGCTGGTGTGCTTCCTCCTCCATGACCGCGAACCGGGCACCGGGGATCGCGTCGGCGACGGCGCGGCAGAGTTCGGGCCGGCTGGTGGAGTCACGGCCGCCGGCGAGTACCAGAGTCGGCACGTCGATGTCCGGCAGACGGTTCGTGGTGTCGTGGTCGAGGACGGCGTCGAGGAAACGCTTCAGGTTCTCGGTCGTCTGCTTGTGCGGGAAGGCGAGCGCGTCCTCGACGAACCGGTCGACCGTGCCGTCGTTGTGCGCCCGGGCCGTGTAGATGTCCAGGAAGAAGCCCTCGAGGAAAGCGCGTTCGCCGGGGGCGGTCTCGACCAGCCAGCGGACGAACCGGCCCCACCGGCGCAGGTAGGCGTCCGGGGCCGACCAGGTGCTCTGAAGGACCAGGCTGCGTACCAGCCGGGGGTGGCGGAGGGCCAGCTCCTGACTGATGACACTGCCGCCGGAGAAGCCTGCGACGTGGGCGGACGGGATGTCCAGCGCCCGCAGCAGCGCGGCGGCGTCGTCGGCCATCGCTCCGACCGACACAGGGCCCTCGGGCATGGTGGTCCGGCCCGCTCCCCGGTTGTCGAAGGCGGTCAGCCGGTAGCGGTCGGCCAGCCCGTCGAGCTGGAACTGCCAGGACTCGACGGTGTCGCCGAGCCCTCCGACCAGCAGGACGTCCGGACCGGTGCCGACCTGCTCGGTCCAGATGTCCAGTCCGTCCGCGCGTACGTACCGTCCCATCGGCCGTCCTCCTTCCACGGTTCCTCCAAGGGTCCGCCCGCCGGGCACGGCACGCCAACCCGGCTCCGGCTCACCGGTCCGGGTGCGAGAGGGCCGCCCGGGAGCAAGGGAACCGGTCCCGTCCCTCGCGGCGACGGCCGTACGGGCCTGCGTCTTTGCCGGGGCCTCGGCCGGGGGCGCCCCGAGACGGCCGTTCCGGGACCACATCGGACGTCCTCGGGAACCCGGAGAGGAGGAACGCGCGGAGCCGGTCCGCCCCTGCCGGCCGCCGTGCCTCGGATCCCTCGCCGGGTCGCCCGAGAGAAGCGCGCGGCCGTCGTACGCGGTGGGCTGTCGCCCCGCGACGGCGTGGAGCACGCGAGCCGAGGCGGCGTGGGAGAGGGGCGTCTCGCGCGGTGCACACCCTGAGCGCCCCGTCGCCTGCCGAGGACGCCGGGCGACGGGCGGTGAACAGGACTGTGGCCGGGAGCGGAGGGCCGGTCGGAGCGGATGGGCACGCGCGAGTCGGGAGGAACCGTGACGCCTGGAGCGGAAAGGCCCTTTCCTTTTCGGCGCGGTGGCCGGTCGTGCCGGTTGAAGGCAGAAGCCGCGGCCGGCATCCGGGCCGCTGCTACCGCGTACCGCGGGCGCCGGCCAAGCGGGACGGCTGGCTGCCGGGCTTCCTCACGCGGTCCGTCTCGTCCTGTACGAGCAGGGAGAGCAGTGCGGCCACGGGCAGGCCCGCTTCCGCCGGGTGGCGCAGCACCTTGTCCGGTTCGATGCGGTAGGTGTTGGTGCGGCCGTCGCGGGTGTGGGAGAGGTAACCGTCCTGCTCGAGGTCGGAGATGATCCGCTGGACGGCACGCTCGGTGAGCCGGCAGTGGGCGGCGATGTCACGGATCCGAATGTTCGGGTTGTCGGCAATGGCGGCCAGCACACGCGCGTGGTTGGTGACGAACGTCCATCCGGAGTGGGATTCAGGCACTTCGACCATGCGCCGCATTCTACAGACAACTTTTACCGGACAGCTAATGCATGACATACTTTTCAGGCAATGAATGACAGGGTCAGGTCGGGGGAGACGCAGGAGGGATCCGAGGGTGTCTTTGGGCGAAGCGGTCACAGGGCGTTCGAGCGGCGCGGACGGGAGCCGGTCGCAGGTCCTGGACCAGAGCGCGGTGGTGCAGTACGAATGGCGCGGCGCCTGGGTCGTCGGCGCACGGGGCTCCTACGACATCTCCTCGATCACGCCTCTGGCGGACGCGCTGGGCGCCGCGGCCAAGGAGCACCCGAGAGTGGTCCTGGACGCCTCGGGCATCGCCTTCGCCGACTCGACGCTGCTGAACCTGCTGATCCTCACCCACCGAGCGGCGGACCTGCGCGTGGCCGCGCCGCCGCGGCAGCTGCAGCGACTCCTGCAACTCACCGGAGTCGACACCGTCCTGAAGGTACGGGCGACGGTGGAAGAGGCCGCTACCTGCTAGACCCCCCTGGACCTGCCGTGGCGCCACCCTCTGCCGGCTGACGTGGTCGCGGCAAAGCGGTGGCCGGGGTCGTCCACCGGGTGATCGGGCCGCACCTGAGCACCGGCTGTGCGGACACGGGCAGCGCGAAGACGGTGAGGAGTGTGGAGTAGAGCCTTCGGTACGGGGCATTCGGAGTTTCGCCTGACGCTGCCCGGTCGTGGACCGTGGTCGTCAGATGCCATGGAGGCAGTCACTTCCACGCGGTGCGACCGGCCGTGCCGCGGGAGGGACTCGTGAGGGAGAGGTATCACCATGATTCTTCCGGCGGAGAAGGAACTGCGCGCAGTGCTGGCCCGGTTCGCCCAGGCGCGCATCGAACACGATGTGCGCCCCACCGGCTGCACCAGCAGGGCCCTGGAGGACGTCACGTACACGCTGTGCGTGATGACCGGGGCCCGCACCGCCGAGCAGGCTTTGCTCACGGCGGACACACTGCTTGCGAAGTACGCCGGCCGTACGAGCGTCTCCCGCGAGGACGAGACACTGGCCGCGTAGGCCGGCATCGGGCATCCGCAGTCGGCTCCCGCGGCATCCGAAGGCGTGCTCAACGGTATGACCCCGCGTGTCCCGGGCCTGTCGCGGAGGTCTTCTCCCGCTTCCCGGAAGGTCCTGTCCTCGGCTGCCGAACGGGTTCTCGCACGGCCACGTCGGCGCGTCGGCCGCGGCCACCGCAACTCACCGGAAGTCGCCACCGCCCGAAGAATCCGAGGAAGCGGACGGCCGGTCCTTCCGTGCCGCTCGGTTCCGAGGTGGTGGTCCGGATCCTCGCCGGGCCCCGGAAGGCACGCTCCCCGGCCGGTCGGACCTGACCGACGTCTCGCGAGCCACCAGGCCCGGCGGCGCACCGCTTCGCTCCGCGGTGCGCCGCCGCTGCCGGCGGAGTCCGCGGCACTCGTCCACGACGTCCTTCCGGCGGCCGAGATCGTGCGGAGGATCGTCGACGACGCGGAGGCGATCATGCGCCGCACCGCCGACGCGTACACGCGCGCGGGCACGCACTGACCGGATCTCCGCCCGCCCGCCGAAGCGACGGACCCGGCACGGTCTTCGCGGGATCGCCGGCCACCGGACGCACAAAGGGTGGCGCTGTGCCCGGCTCGCCCCGTGAGGGCGGGCGACCACGGCCGGCGTCGCGGAGCCGCAGACCCCTGGGCGCGCCGCTGGGGCCCTCACCCTCCGGCCTCCGTGGACCGCAGCCGTTCGGTCTGCCCCGGCAGCCCGGAGGGGTGGGCGGTAAGTCACCCCGGGGAACTCGTGGAAGCCGGCCGTACCGACCCGCCGTACGGTGAGGACGATGGATTCGAGGTCCCGGCGGGCCGGTTCGCGCGGGTCGAGTCCCGGCACCGGCTGAGGGCTTCGTCGCGGGGCTGCTGCCGCGCCTGTCCGAGGGAGGCCTCGTACGGAAGGGCAGGCCGGCGCATAGAATTCGGTCCCATGCCGAAGCCTGACGAGCTGATCGTTGACATCGCCGCCCTCGTGGAGTCCGGGCGGAGCAGTCAGATGTCGTTGACCGTGGTCACCGGTGGCGCCGTCATCACCGGTCGCCTGGCTCCCGAAGCCGTGTGGCGGCAGAGGGTGTCGGAGGTGCTGACGGATTCCGCCCGACTGAAGGAGTTCTCCGCTGTCTTCGGAGCTCCCGAGAAGAGGGACGGGCCACCCACGCACCTGCACTTCCATGTCGCCCGGATCCTGCAGGGCGCGGTGGGCATTCCGGAGACGGGGGGGATGTACCGCATCGCCATCGAGGACGTCAGTGCCTGGACGGTGGGCGACTTCAGCTACTCCGACCACTGACCCGGACGCCGCGCGGGGAACGACAGGGGACACGGGGCCAGCCGGGACGTCCGGGCGGGGTTCCGCACTGTCGTTCGACTCGGTCCCGTCCCTCGGCCGGGCGCCCGGGTGGGGCTCTGCCGTGAGGCCGAGCGTCGGGGTGCCGGCCGGCCCGGCCGCACGCCGACGGCGTGGCGTGCTCGGCGGAGGAGCCCTCCCCGGCTCCTCCGCCGTCGGCCTACCGGGTGAAGCGTACGGGCAGGCTGCGCGGACCGTGGATCATCATCCCGGGCCGCCAGGTGATGGCCGCCGGATGGATGTCCAGGGCCAGGTCGGCGCAGCGGTGCAACAGGGTGCTGAAGGCGATGCGCGCCTCCAGACGCGCCAGCGGCGCCCCCAGGCAGTGATGGATGCCGTGGCCGAACGCCACGTGGCCGCGGGCGTCGCGGGTGATGTCGAACCGGTCGGGTGCGGGGAAACGCGCGGGATCGCGGTTGGCGTCGGCCAGGGCGACCAGGACGAGTTCGCCTCCCCCCGGGATGACCGTGTCACCGATGTCCACGGGTTCGGTGGTGAAGCGGAACGTGGGGGTCTCCAGGGGGCCCTCATAACGCAGCATCTCCTCGATCGCGTTCTCCATGAGGGAGGGATCCGCGCGCAGGGCGGCCAGTTGTTCCGGGTGGTTCAGGAGGGCGAGAGCACCGTTGGAGATGAGGTTCACGGTGGTCTCGTGACCGGCCACGAGCAACAGCCAGGCCATGCCCAGGAGTTCCTCGCGGGACAGCCTGTCGCCGTCCCCCTCGGAGCTGTGGATCAACGCGCTCATGAGGTCCTCGCCGGGCTGCCGGCGCTTGCCTTCCACCAGCGTCGCCATGTATCGCGCCATCGAGGCCGCCGCGGCCTTGCGGACTTCGGGGTCGGCGGCCCCGAGGGCGTCGTTCGACCAGGTCCTGAAGGACTCCTGGTCCAGGTCCGGTACGCCCAGGAGTTCGCAGATCACGGCGATCGGCAGCGGGAAGGAGAGCGCCTCGACGAGGTCGGCACGCCCGTCGGGGGCGGCGAGCATCCGGTCCAGCAGCGCGTCGGTGGTCTTCTGAATGCGTGGGGCGAGTTCCTCCACCCGGCGCGCGGTGAACTCCCGGGCCACCAGTTTGCGCAGCCGTGTGTGGTCCGGTGGGTCGGCTCTCAGCATGTGCGGGCCGGAGGAGACGGCGCCCAGCGGCAGGGCGGGGGAGGCCTTGCTCCAGTCCTTCGAGAGTCGAGGGTCCGCGAGGGCGGCACGCCCGGCCTCGTATCCGACGACGAGCCAGGCCGACGCACCCCCTTCCGGCATCCGGATGCGGTGCACCGGGCCCTGGGCCCGTAACCGGGCGTACACGGGGTAGGGATCGCGGGTGAACGACTCACCGAGTGCGGCGAGATCGACGATGTCCATGGGGTTGTCACCTCTTCGTGAGGACGGGCATCCGGCCGGGAGGGAACCCCGGGTTCGCCGGTGCCTGTCGGGTTTTGGTGTCGGTCCCGTGAGATCCGGTACGGGGTCGAGGCCGGCTGTGGCAACGCCCCCGGCGTCGGGAACGACGCGTGGCGGGACGGCGTCCGCCGTCACCGGGAGCGAGCTCCCGCCCCGGGCCCGGTTCACCTGCCGGCGGGGCGGCGGACCCTCAGGTCGAAGGCGAAGGCGGGGTCGCACGCCAGGTCGACCTGCTGCCCCAGGGCGCTCACGGTGACGACAGCCGACAGCGGCACCTTCCACCCCTTCGTCACCACCGGGCCGAACGGCTCGTCGTACACCTCGTGAATCCGCTCGCGCGGACCCGCGGGCGCGTAGGAGCCGCTGACGACCACCGTCTGCGAGGACCTGGTGGCCTCTTCCCGCGGCTCGACGACCAGGCGGCGGGAGAGCGTGCCGTCGTCGAACAGGCCGCCGTCCGTCTCCCCGCCGCGCGCGTACACGGTCCCGGCCGTCCGCACGGACACCTGGACGTGGGTACCGAAGGCCGAGTTCTCGTAGAGCTCGATGTCCACACGCGTTCCGCCCTCCGCTCCGGCGCAGGCGAGCACGTTCCCCCTCTCCACGGTCCGGATGTACGGCCCCGCCGTACTGGGCGCGGACGCCGCGGCGGGCGTGGCCACGAACGACGCCGCGGTCAGGACGCCGACCAGAGCCGAACGGGCGTGACAGGTCATGATTCCCCCCTGCTACGAGTCGGATTGTATGGGAAGGGCACCGGAAAGTGGCGTCCATTACGGGCAGGGCCGTACCTCGTGACCGGGGACACCAGCCACTCCGGGCCTCGCTCCACGGCCGGCCGGGCGAACCCCCGGCAACCGGGCGGGCGCCGGCCGAGTGTGCTCGTCCGGCCGAGGGGCTGTCGTCGGGCGGCCGCCCTCGTCGGACCGACGGCTTCCGGGGCCCCACGGTCCCGGCTGCCCGCACGCGGGGCCGCGGAGTACTCGGCTGCGGCCGGGGCCGACCGGCCCGTAGGATCCTCGTCCGCGGTGCCGGTGCGGCGCCCTGCCGACAGTGGACACTCGACGGACCGGGACGCGTGGCGCAATGAGCAGCAGACTCTTCGCAATCTCCTTCGACGCGCACCGGCCCGAGCGCCTGGCGCAGTTCTGGTCAGGTCTCCTGGGCTCGGAGGGAGTGGACGAGTATGACGACGGTGTCGCCCTGCTGTCCGGGAACGACGCCGGCTACCGCCTCGGCTTCCGGCCCTCCCGGGCGCAGAAGACCGCCCAGAACCGGCTGCACTTCGACCTGACCAGTTCCTCCCCGGAGAACCAGCGGGAAACCGTGGCCAAAGCCCTCGGCCTCGGCGCGCAGTACGCCGACATCGGCCAGGAACCGGACGCCTCCCGCATGGTGCTCGCCGATCCCGAGGGCAACGAGTTCTGTGTCCTCGAACCGGACAACGCCTTCCTCGTCGGCTGCGGCTTCGTCGGAGCGCTCGCCTGCGACGGTTCGCAGGCCGCGGGCTACTTCTGGAGCCAGGCGCTGGGATGGCCGTTGGTCTGGGACCAGGAGGAGGAGACCGCCGTCCAGTCACCCGACGGCGGTACGAAGATCACATGGGGCGGTCCGCCGCTCATGCCGGACTCCGGCAAGGACCTGCACTTCGACCTCGCGCCGAACGGCGATCAGCAAACGGAGGTCGAGCGTCTGCTCTCCCTCGGGGCGAAGCGTCTCGACCCCGCCCGCGACGGGGTCGGCGCGGTGCTGCTGGCCGACCCCGACGGCAACGGGTTCCGCGTGCTCACACGCCGGTGAGACCGGAACCGACGGGAGACGAAGCAGGCGGTCGCCGCGGCGGTCCCGTCGACCGACGCTCTCGTGCGTCACCGCGGCCGGCTACTCGGCGAGGCCCCGTATGCGCGCCGATCGGATGATTCCGCTGGTGCTGGTGCTGGTGCTGGTGCTGGTGCTGGTGCTGGTGCTGGTGCTGGTGCTGCGTCAGCGCGGCCGGCTGACCGCGGACACACCGGCCCGCGATCTCGAGGCGCCCACCCGTACCGTGCTGCGCGACATCGAGGCGCTGTCCGCAGCCGGTGTTCCGGTGTACGCCGCATCGGCGAGCTGCTCCTTCGAGGGGTTACCGCGCACGGCGCACTGACTCGTCGGCGGAACCCCGGCACGCACGGTGTCCCGGCCCGAGCGCGGCCACGGCGGTGGGGCTGCTGCAGCGGGCACTTTGCCGCAACGGCCGGCTGTGGCCGTCTCGTCACCACTGGCTGGCAACAGGGGGAGAGGCTTTCCGGGGCCGGGCAGGCATCGCGGGGCGTGGGTGTGCGGTCACGGGTCATCCGAGGCGTGGGACCGGAGAGCCCCTCCGACGGAAGACGGACGGCGGCAACTCGTCCCTTGTCCTGGGCGGTGAGGAACCGGCGGGCAGGTCGTGGTCCGGCCGGTGGCGCTCGGCTTCCCCGGCGCAGTCCCTCTCGCGCACCCGGCGTTCCGTCTCCTCGGGGCACCGCTGTCCCGGAACGTGTGCCACCAGCCGCAGCCGCTGCTCGCACCTGCCCACCCGTACCGTCTGCCCCCATGTCAGTTCCAGGGCGTCGCCCTCCACACCGTCCCCGAAGGCGACGAGACGTTCGGACTCGACGGTGAGGTGCAGCCGGCCGGTGGCGACGAGCTCGCCGGCCACCAGGGACGTCCCGGTGGCCGGCGACGGCCAGGCCTCGCGGACGAACCAGACCAGGCGGTCCTCCGTGGGGTGTGGCAGGTGCAGGGCGCTGCCCCGCTCCTGCCACACCGACCGGAGCCAGCCGGTCGCGCCGGTGCCCGTGCCCACCAGCACTCCGGAGGAGGCCTGAGCCTCGACGACACCCCCGTCGCCCTCCAGGCTCAGGCGGTATCTGGCCGTCTGGTGTCCGACGGCGCCGAGATAGATCTCGTTGAGCGCGACCAGCCGCTGGGTGTCGTCGGCGACGGCCTCGACCATGGTGAGTTCGTCCGCCCGGGCGGTGGACGCGCCGCGCAGCAGCGCCGCCACGTCGGCCGGCCGGTGGCGCACCAGTACACCGGGGTTGCGCCCCGGCTCCGGATCGACACCGATCACCGGCTGCCCGGCGAGGTACTTGGCTGTGTTGGCCACCAGTCCGTCCTGTCCCACCACGACCACGATGTCCTCCGGGGCGAACAGGAAACGGTCCAGATCGGCCCGCTCCACCCGGGCCTGGCGCCAGGTCAGCGGGACCGCGGCCGCCACCTCGGTCAGAGCCCGGTGCGCGCGGCGGTGGCGTTCGGCGACCTCCCCGAGGTCCCGGCCCCGGGAGGAGAGGAAGAAGGCGGCCTGTCCGTGGGTGCCGTGCCGGGCCACCAGTTCCTCGTACTCCGTGGTGCGGTGGACCAGGACCGCCCGAGGGGCGAGACTCACCCCCGGTCCCCGTCGCCGAGCCGGGCCAGCAGCCCGGTCAGCACGTCCGGCGAGACGGTCACGCTGTCGATGCGCGGCAGGTTCTCCGCCAGCCGTGCCCCGGTGAGCGCGTGCAGCGTCGCCACGTCGACATCGCCGTGGACGCGCAGCCAGGCCGCCTGGGCCTCGGCCCGGGCCTCGCCGACCTCGCGCGCCGCCTGGGCCTCCGCGCTGGCGAGCGCCACCGAACGGGCGGCCTCGGCCTCGGCGAGCTTGACCGTACGTGCCGCCTCGGCCTGCGCACGCACCCGGTCCGCCGCTGCGGCCTCCTCCGCCTCACGGCGCGCGTTCGCCCCGCGCTGCTCCACCAACCGTTCTTCGCGGCGGGCGAGTTCGATCTGGCTGGCCAGTTCGTTCTCGGCGATGGCGCGCTCGCGCTCGACGGCGACGGCCCGCCGCTCGTACGTCGCCCGGTCGGCCTCCTGCTGGATCCGCTCCCGGGCGGGCGTACGCAGCGCGCGCTCCACCTCCGCCTCGGGACGCACCGCCATGACCCGTACGGCCACCACCTCGATCCCGGTGGCCGGCAGCCGTGGCTCGGCGCCGAGGCCCGCCGTGATCCGGTCGCGCACCGCGGTCACCCCGTCGACCAGCGCCGCGGACAGCGGGGTACGGGCCAGCACGTCCAGTGCGTGCTGCTGGGCCGTCTCGGTGAGCAGTGTGCCCAGTTGCTCCAGCGGAGCCCCGCGCCAGGATCCGGTATCGGGGTCGACGGAGAAGTCCAGGCGGGCGGCGGCGAGTGCCGGGTCGACGATCCGGTAGGTGACGGTCGCCTGCACCGACACGTCCTGGAAATCGGCCGTGCGGGCGCGGAAGGTCATGGCCAACTCCCGGTCCTCGACCGGCACCTCGGAGAGTGCGGCGGCCAACGGGCGGAACCAGAAGCCGACTCCCGGCCCGTCGTGCACCAGCTTGCCGCCGCGGTGGTGACGGATGTGGGCCGTGGGCGTGGAGCGCAGGTGGCGCCAGCCCAGGCGCCGGATGATGTCGGCCATGAACCCCCCTTTTCTCGTCTTCTTGACGATAACGAAGGGTCCCATTCTCGTCAAGAAGACGAGAATAAGGACGTCCTCTCTGCCGAAAGAGCCCCGTCGGCGGATTCCGGCACTGCCGACGGAACCGTTCCCGGCGGCAGGGGCGCTGTCGCACGCCGCGGCTCCGGCGGGGCCGAGGGCCGTCTTGCGTCCCCGAGGGGCCTGTCCCGGCTGCGACCGGGCCGCCGGCCACGAAGAGCTGACCGCAGCCGCGAGGCGACGGTGCCGTCATGGGTCAGGCCGGGACACCTGTCGGCGGCTTCTCCTGTATCCGCCCGCACGTCACCGCGCTCCAGGTCGTGTCCCGCGGACCGACGTGCCGACGCGACCGATGCTGCCGGCCCTCCGCCCTGTCCCGGGCGGCGAAGGCGTCGTCCGGCCTGTGTACGGCGACGGCGCCGGAGCGCGTGCCCCTGGGGCCCCGGGGCCGGTGGCGTGAGTCCGGGCGTCACGGCCGCTCTCGTGCCCCGGGCGCGTTCTGCCCGTCCGGTCCCGCGCCACCGCCCGCCGCCCCGCCGACGGGCGGCGCTGGCGGCGGGGCGGCGGGGCGTGCACCGGAAACTGTACGCAACCATGAAAAAGGAGGTAATCCACAGACTTGACCGATTCAAGAAAAAGCGTACGGTCGTGAAGGAGATTGCAACCGTCCTCGAAAGCGCACTTCTATGGATCGCACAGTTCCCCGGGAAGCCCTCCCGGGTGGAACGATCGCCGATGCGGCCGTTTCCGGCCCTCGGCGACCGGCCGCCGCCCCGCCGTCCGGTGCGGCGGCCGGGACCCGCGCGGAATCGTTCGTGGGCGGGCCCTGGTCCCTGCCGTGGACGCCGACCGCCTGCTCCTCGGCGAGGGCCGTCATGCGTGACGTGCTGCGGCAGTGGGGTCTGGATGACCTCGTACCGACCGCCGAGCTGCTGGTCAGCGAGCTGGTGAGCAACGCGCTGCGTCATGCCTCCGGCCCGCTGCGCCTCACCCTCGAGCGGGTCTCCGGCCTTCGCTGTCTGGTCAGTGACGGCAGCACGGACCCGCCCCGCCCGGCTGACGCGGGTCCGGAGGACGAGTGCGGTCGCGGACTCCTCCTCGTGGACATGCTGGCCGCACGGTGGGGCTGTGAGGGCGGGCCCGGGGGCAAGAGCGTGTGGTTCGAGCTCTCCGGCGCCCCCCGCGCGCACGGTCTCGACGGTGACGCGCAAGGCGAGGCGGCGTGACGACCCCCGGCGCGGCCGATGAACCGATGGCCCTGGCCGCGGAACGGCTGCGGGCGGCGGGTATGCGAGTGACCGCTCCGCGCATGGCGGTGCTGATGGCCGTCTCCGGCTCAGGCGGTCACCTCGACGCCGACACTCTGCGTGAGCGCGCCCGGCGGATCACCGGCCGCCTGTCCCTGCAGGCCACCTACAACGTGCTGCGCGCCCTCACGGACGCCGGCCTGGTCCGGTCCACCCAGATCGCGGGCCACCCCGCCCGCTACGAGGCCGAGCGCCACGACAACCACCACCACTTCGTGTGCCGTGCCTGCGGTTTCCTCCGCGACGTGGAGTGCACGGTGGGCGCGGCACCCTGCATCGAACCGCGGCTGCCGGAGGAGTACGACGTCCAGGAGGCCGCAGTCACCTTCTGGGGCCTGTGCCCCGGCTGCCGGGCCGCGGCGTCGGCCTCCTGACGGAACCCGTCCTCGTGGCCCCACGGCGTGCGGGGAAAGCCCGTCGCTGCCGCCCGGCCGTGTCGGGGAACCCTACGAGCGGCTGATCACCGGACACGAGTGCCCGCCCGCGCTGTCGCGACCGATGCCCGGATCATCCCGATAGGATCACTTTTGTGATCAGCTCAGAAAAGGCTCCGGTACCGCCATCGTCCGAACGCCGACCAGCGGGAAGCCGTGCTGCTGTCACCGGTGATCATCACCCTCCCCATCGCCGGCCTGGCGTTCTCCACTCCGCGGGAGACCGCCTTCAGCCGTCTGCTGCCCGCGGCGCCCGCCCTCGCCGCCGCACTGTGGCCCGTACTCCCGACGGTCCTGCTGGGAACGTTCTGCCTGCTGATCATGATCGGCCTCAGCTTCGGCTACTCCGACCTGGGGACGCCGTACGCGGCCGCCGCGATCACCGCCGTCACCTTGGCGGCCGCATACGCGAGCCATCTGCGACTCCAGCGGGAGGAGACGCTCTTCCAGGTCCGGCTCGTCGCCGACGCGGCTCAGAAGGTGCTGCTGCGGCCGCTGCCGCACCGAGTCCAGCACGTCGAGATCGAGTCGCTGTATCTGGCGGCCCAGGAGCAGGCCCGGATCGGAGGCGACTTCTTCGAGGCCGCCGACACACCGTACGGGGTCCGGCTGCTCATCGGCGACGTGCGCGGCAAGGGCCTGTCCGCGGTGGGGGCCGCCTCCGCGGTGATCAACTGCTTCCGGGAGTACGCGTACGACCAGCCCGACCTCAGGGCCGTCGTCCGCCGGCTCCAGATCACCATTTCCCGCTACAGTGCCGCCATCCCCGCCGGTGATCAGACGGAGCACTTCGCCACCGTCCTGATCGCCGAGGTCCCGCACGGCAGCGAGCACGTCAGAATCCTCAACTGCGGGCACCCGCCACCGGTGTTCATGCGCGGCGGGGAGATCCAGGTGCTCGAACCCACCCTCGCCTCGCCCCCCCTCAACCTCTCGGCGCTCCTGGGGACCACCACTACGTGGACACCGTCGGCTTCGCCCCGGGCGACCGGATGCTGCTCTGCACCGACGGCGTGACGGAGACCCGCGACCGAGCCGGCGAGTTCTTCCCGCTGGCGGACTGGGCGCGGCAGCACGGCCAGGCGCCGCCCCGTGAGCTGCTGGGCAGGCTGCACGCGGACCTGCTCCACCACGCGGGCGGAAGGCTCGACGACGACGTCGCGGCCATCGCCGTGCGCCGCCGGCCCGTTCGTGACCCACGGCCGATGTGACGCGACACATCCGTGCGGCGCCCGGTGCCCGAGCGTGCATCCTGCGGTACGGGGGACACGGGCCGGTATGACGAGAAGAGTCGGGAACAGGGTGTCGGCGGAGACGGGGGAGCGGGCGGGGGCACAGGAGACGACGGCGCTCAAGCGCGCGCTGACGACCCCGCTGCTGTACTTCTTCATCCTGGGCGACGTGCTCGGCGCCGGCGTGTACGTCCTGGTCGGCCAGGTCGCGGCCGACGCCGGAGGAGCGGTGTGGGTGCCACTGGTCGTCGCGCTGCTGCTGGCGCTGCTGACCGCCGCCTCCTACGCCGAGCTGGCGACGAAGTATCCGCGGGCGGGCGGAGCCTCCCACTACGCGACGCGCGCCTTCGGGCCGTTCGCCGGATTCGTCGCGGGCTTTTGCATGCTGGCCGCCGGCATCGTCTCCGTGGCCGCGCTCGCCCGCGGCTTCGGCGGCGACTACCTGTCGGCCTTCGTGACGCTGCCGGTGGGGCTCGTGGCCGTGCTGTTCCTGGCTCTGCTCGCCCTGGTCAACGCGCGGGGGATCAAGGAGTCGACCCGCGCCAACGTCGTCGCCACCGTCGTCGAGGTGGGCGGACTGGCTGTCGTCGTCGTCCTCGGCGCGTGGCTGCTGCTGCGCGGCGACGGCGACGTGGGGCGGCTGACGCAGCTGGGCACTCCGGAGAAGGGGGTGACGGCGGCCGTGCTGAGCGGTTCGGTGCTGGCGTACTACTCCTTCGTCGGGTTCGAGACCTCGGTGAACGTCGCCGAGGAGACCCGCGACCCGCGGCGCTCCTACCCACGCGCGCTGTTCGGCGCCCTCGCCACCGCCGGGGCCGTGTACGTGCTGGTGGGCATGGCCGCGTCCGCGGCGGTACCGACCGCCCGGCTGGCCGGGTCGAGCGGGCCGCTGCTGGAGGTCGTCGAGGAGGCGGGCGGCGTGCCGACCCGCCTGTTCAGTGCCATCGCGCTCGTCGCCGTGGCCAACGGTGCGCTGCTCACCGGCATCATGTCCTCCCGCCTGGCCTACGGCATGGCGAAGGACGGACTGCTGCCCGCCGCGCTGACCAGGGTGCTGCCGGGCCGCCGCACACCGTGGGCCGCGATCGCGGTCACCACGGTGCTGGCGATGCTCCTCGCGCTCACCGGCAGCGTCGCCACCCTGGCGTCCACCCTGGTTCTGCTGCTGCTGGTCGTCTTCGTCCTGGTCAACACGGCGGTGCTGGTACTGCGCCGAGACCCGGGCGAAGTCGACCACTTCCGCACCCCGACCGCACTGCCGGTGCTGGGGATCGCCTCCTGTGCCGTGCTTGCCACGCAGATCGAGGCCCAGGTCTGGTGGCGCGGACTGACGATCGTGGCCGTCGGCACGGTGCTTGCCGCACTCACCACCGTGCGGCGGACCGGGCGGGCGGACGGGGACGTGAGGGATCCCGGCTGAACGGGGCACAGTCACGGTCGCCGAGGACGACGCAGCCCGGCCGCACGCGCGTGACACCGCCCGGAGAACCTGGACAAGGGACGGCAATGTCGCCCCGGTGAGGTGCTCGGCGCCCCGGAGCTCTTGACGAGAATCTGGTCGAGGCCGACGATCCGCGCCACGAGAGGCGTGTCGGAGCGGACCGGGAGCCCGGTGGCTCGCCCCGCATGGAGCGAGCCACCGGGCCCTGCCGGATCAGGCCGCAGGGGAAGCCGCCAGCAGGTCCGCGGGAGTACCGCCCTTGTCCCCCCTCGGCTCCTCCACCCGCTCGAACGGAATGCCGGCCAGGATGCTTCTGCCCCGCCTCACCTCACCACCTCGCCCACTCCTCCATCGACGACCACGGCCGACGTGATGGGCCGGGCCTTCGGCGCCTTCGGCAAGGGGAGTTGGAACGTGGAGCCCACGACTCCCGGCACCGGACGGTCAAGGGCGGGGCAGCTGTGAGGGCGGACGGCGGCGACGGCGGTTTCACCCTCCCATCGGCCGACCTCCAGGACGGCGACCGATCCGGCCTCCCCACAGTCGCCCGCCAGGACATGGCCATCACCTCACCGATCGTGCCCGCCCTCGTGGCCCCTGATCGGCGCCCACGTCTCCCTCGCGAAGCGCCGGCCGACAGAGCCGGGTCCTCCCTCGTGCGCCGGGCACGGTGCATGACCGCGGGGCGCGCGAACTCGAGCGCTGCTGCACGGGGATCCCCGCTCGGGGTTCACCCCGGCCGGTGGACCCGCCCGCTTGCGCGGGCCCGCGTCCGCCGGAGGGCTTCGTCCCGACCGGCGAGAGGCGACAGGGAAGAGGAGGCGGACCGGGCGAGGTGATCAGGCGGATGGCCGACCGGTGATGGACGGCAGAACCGTCGTCCTGATCCGGCGGCAGGTCACAAAGCCGTTCACGGTCACCGCTGTCCAGATGACGGTACTGGCCAGGGGCCACCACAGATCCTGTCCCCGCTCACCCCGGCTGAGACTGCCGATCCAGCTGGCCGCCCAGCTGACCGCGAGGATCAGGGCCGGCCATCTGGCCCATTGCCAGGTCCACATGGTCCATCGGGCACGGGCTTCTTGCCGGCCCCGCTCGTCCTGCTGGGATCGTGTGCCGTCCATGACTTCCGTCTACCCCCTCTCCGCCCTTGGTTTCCCGGGCTTTCGACGGAGAGGGCCACAAGGGCCGGCTGCACCTGCTCCGGGAACGCTCAAGAGACCCGTAAGGACTTGCCCAAGTACGTGGTGTCGAGCACGCTGACCGACGACGCCCTCGTCGAGGGGTGGAGGGGGACGACGGTCCTGCACCCGACCGAGGACGCCGCCGTGCTCAAGGAGGGCGGGGGGCGGCGCGATCCTCATCCACGGGAGCGCGGAGCCGGCCCGGCAACTGTCGAGACGGGAGTTCTACGTTCCGGCCGCCGCACAGGCGGACCGCTCCCCGGAGAGCCGGCAGGGGCGCCGGGGGACCTCGCGCTCACCTCTCACGGTGTACGGCCTCGATGCCGGCCGGCGGTCCCGGAACCGGAGCCGTGGCCGTGCCGGCGAAGACAGGGCGGTACGCCCCCGGCGCCCGTGGCCGCCCTCGACGGGATCGTGACACGGAAGCCGTCACGCAGCGCGGTGATGCGTGGTCCGGGGCCGGGCACGGCCGACAGGGCACTGTGCGTCAGGACCGGAGGCGCTGCCCCCGCTCGTGGTGGTCACGTTTCCCTCACGTGATCGAGCAGCACCCGTACGATCCGGTGGCTGTGCGTCCACAGCACGGCGCCTCCGATGCCGGGCACCAGATGCCGCACGGCCGAAGGGATGCGCGACGTCAGCCGGGCTCCCTGATCGGGGGAGTGGCCGAGGTCCTCGACCCCGTACCAGACGTCCACGGGCACGGCGATCGATGCGAGGTCGAGGCCCCACCGCCCCATCGCCAGAACGGCGTCCCGGGCGTAACCGCCGGCCCCCTGAGCGAATCCCTCCCGCAGTGCCCTGAGGTACGCGGCGGTGAAGGACTCCTCCCGGTACACGGCCACGTCACAGGCGGGACTGCCGCCGAGGACCATCTCCCACATCGCTTGCGCGGTGAACGCGGCGAAAATCTCCTCAGCCTTGTGGGGTTCGTCGACGGCGAGGTCGACCAGGTGCCGGAGCTGCGGTGGGAGAACGTCGGCGAAGCGCGGGTCGGCGACTTCGTCGGCTCCGGAGACGACGGCCAGGGCGTCGACCGCACCGGCGGCGGCACAGGCCAGGGCGAAGGGAGCTCCTTGCGAATTGGCGACCATGGCCGGTCGACCGAGGCCCCTCCGGTGTGCGAACGTCCGTACGTCCACGGCGAAATCAGCGAACGTGCGCCGGGGTGCGGGAGTGGAGGCCCCGAGACCGGGGCGATCCAGGGAGATCAGCCGGATCCCGAGGTCATGCACGGCTGCGGCGTCGAGGCCGAGGTGCCGGCTCGTGGCAGCGCCTGGGCACAGCAACACCGGTGTGCCGTCCTCACGCCCCCACTCGGCCCACCCGAGCAGTCTTCCGTCGGGCAGCCGCTCTTCGCCGACACGCGTCGGCGGGACAACAAGCATGGTGATCCTTCCGATTGACCGGGTCGGTCCGCGCCCGCAAGACGGTGCCGACGGACCGGAGCGGTGCCGAACCTCTGATGGCTCTCAGGCCAGGTGAATCTCGACTCCGGACTCACGCAAGGCCTGCAGAGTGGACGGGCCGCTGGGATGAGTCTGCAGGCCGTCGGCAGCGGCGTCGGCGACGAGGTGATCCACGGCGCCAAGGGGTGCGACCTGGCTGAACGTCCGGACACCGAGCGTGGTGGCGTCCGCGACGGTGATCGTACGGGCGGACCGTTCGAGCCCGGCCTGCTTGACGGCCGCATCGTCCAGGGAGAACTCGGACCAACCGCGCTCGGCGTGCACCCCTCCGATGGACATCACGAAGCAGTCGAAGCGCAGCAACTCCAGGGTGCGCAGGGCCAACGGGCCCACCAGCGAACGCTCACCGGGCCGGGACAGCCCTCCCACGACGATGAGTTCGATGCCCGGCCGGTCCGCCAGGGCGATCGCGGTCTGCAGGCTCAGCACGGCGACCGGCAGCGGCGCCCGCTGCGCCAGGTGCTTCGCGACACGCACCGTGGTGGTTCCCGCGTCCAGCAGGACCCGCGCGCCGGGTTCCACCATCGCGGCCACGGTCGCACCCAGCCGGTCCTTCGTGGCGGTCTGCCATTCTCCACGGGCGGTGAAACCTCCGGCCTCCTCCCGCGGGCGAGTGGCGACCGCGCCGCCGTGGACCCTGCGCACCAGGACCTGACGCTCCAGTGCGTTCGGATCCTGGCGCACGGTCATCCCGGACACCCCGAGACGTTCGGAGAGCTCCGAGACGGACAGGGTGCCCGGACCCTGGACCAGACGCAGAGTCAGATCGAGACGATCGACGACACTCATGACGTGTTTCTGACACATCTTTGTTCGCTTGAACATTTAACGGACTCGTTGCGGGTGACGTGGCGGAGGGCGCGACCGTGCGAGGAGTCCATACGATGGCACCTATCGAACATGTAGATGTTCAAATTGACTTCTCTGTGTTAGGAATGGGTCCTGGGCGTGCCGGTCGGCGGAACCTGACTCCTGCGGCCGGCCGGGGCTCCGGCAGGCCTTCCCTGTCTGCCGGAGCCCGCCCGGATTCGGATCTCTGGAGGAAGTGTCCTGTGAACACCCACCCGCATTCGTTGATGATCCTCGTCGCCGGTCCGTACCGGTCGGGCACCGGGGACGACCCGCGCAAGCTGGAGGCGAACGTCCGGGCGATGAACGAGACCGCCCTGGCGCTCTTCCGCGCCGGCCACCTGGGAGTCACCGGCGAGGCACTCGCCCTGCCGCTGCTGGAGACCGCCGGCAGCACCGGCCCCGGCGACGCCGCCTACGAGGAGATGTTCCACCCCGTCGCCGAGCAGCTTCTCTCCCGTTGCGACGCGGTCCTGCGCATCGGTGGCCCCTCCGAGGGCGCCGATCTGATGGTCGCCCGAGCGCACGCCTGGGGCAAGGCCGTCTACACCAGCCTCGACGACATTCCGGCCGCCCGGTGACAGCCGGGATCGACGTACCCGACCGGCGCGGCCGCGATCCGACCGGCGACCCGCGGGTGCGCATCCTCGACGTGCAGATCCTGTCGTGCGACTGGTACGTCCTGCGCGAGACGACCTTTGACTACCGGCACGGCGACGGACGCCGGAGCCGTGAGCAGCGCGAGACCTGCGATCGCGACGACGGCGCCATCCTTCTCCTCCACAGTGCCTCCCGCGGCACCGTTCCGCCGACCCGTCGATTCCGGCTGCCCGCCCATGTCGACGGTTACCCCGACGGGATGTTCGCCGAAGCGGCGGCCGGCCTCCTGGAGGGGGCACGGCCGAGGAGGCGGTCCGCAGGGAGGCGGCCGGGGAGACGGGCCGGACGGTCGGCACGGCCGAGCACGTCTTCGACGTGTACATGAGTCCCCGCGCAGGGTTCCGGTGCTGCCGCTGCCGAGGCTGTCGCCCCCACCGGGAGCTCCACGGCACCGACCGGACTTCCGCCGCAGTGCGCCGTCACACCGGCGAGGCCGGCTTCCGGCACCGTCGACCGGTTCGACCTCACCGAAGGACATCCACGGCCAAAGACTCTGTACGCCCTTCCGCCTGGACGGCGACGTCGCGCCGGCGCCCGAGACCGTCACCGGCGCGGCGCCCTCCCCCACGGCGTCGGCTGCACCGCCTCCGCGGAAGAGGTCACCCAGGTCCTCATCGGTACGTTGAACAACGGGAACGCACCTCGCGGCGTCCCGGCCCTGCACATGGTCGACCTGGCGCAGCGGTCAGCCGGCAAGGGCCTGGCGGAGGGTGTCGTGGCAGTCGATGACGGAGTCGACGCCGACGATCTGCAGGGTGCGCATCACGGTGTCGGTGGGGGCGGCCAGGCGCAGCCAGCCGCCGGCCTGGGTGAGGGCGTGATGAGCGGCGATGAGGACGTTGATGCCGCTGGAGTCCATGAAGGTCACCCCGTGCAGATCGACCACGACGCGGGGGTGAGTGGTGCGGGCGACGTCCAGGGCGTGGCGGAGGGCCTCGCCGGTGTGGTGATCGATCTCTCCGGCCGGGTTCAGCACCTGGATGTCGTCAGTGGCGGTGACTGTGACCGACAGTTGTTCCCGCTGTTCGGTCCGATTGCTGTTCGCCACTTTTTCCTCAGCCATGTCAGTGATACTTGCACACCAAACCTTCACCAGGTGGCTGCCCCGCACGCACCGGGTGATGCCCGTATGTGACGGAGACGACAGAGGGGCATGGGGCGTCACCTCTCCTTGCGCGGGTATGCGCGGGGTGTGAACGGGGTAGCGAAGGTGGCCGGGATGAATCCAGTTCCCTTGGGCGCGGGCGGTGCCGCGCCGGACGAGCAGCGCATACGGACCGCGGTCGCCCTGGGCGGGGACGGCGCCGACATCGCCCACGCCCGTCACCTGGCCGCCGAATTCCTGGCTCAGGTGCAGGCCGAGCACGGACTGCCGGTCTCCCGGCGCGCCATCGATGTGACTCAGCTGGTGGTCAGCGAGCTGGTCACCAACGCCCGCAAGTACGCTCCCGGGCCGGCGCTGCTGGATCTGCGCATCACCGGTGACACCGTGGAGGTGGAGGTGTGGGACTCCGACCCGGTGCTGCCGATCGCCCGGGCCGCGGACGCCGGACGGGTGGGCCAGCACGGTCTGGAGATCGTCATGGCCGTCTGCCAGGGTTTCGCAGCACAGCGCGAGCCGGTCGGCAAGAGCATCACTGCCCGCATCGCCCTGCTGGATGAGCCCGCAGGTGCTCTCGCCGGGCGACAGCCGCTTTGACGTGCTCTCCGGCCTCGGGTCGGGGAGCACGCACGCCAAGGCTTGGGGCAGCCGTTGCGGGAGCAGTGCGTAGAGTCGGTTCCGCGTCCTCGAGCGGTGCGGACGGTCGATCCGCCGAGGCATCCCGTGAGAAAAGGCGAAGCTGTCCGAGGTCGTCGAGCCGGGGCGCGTCACTCCCGTCCCGTAGACGTCAGGAGCCGTCCTTCACCGCCGGGTTGTCGCCGCTCAGCACCGGGGCACTGCGCACCAGGCGCAGCGCCGTCGTCAGGAGGAGGCCGCCGACGATGTTGCCCAGGACCGCCCAGGCCAGCCACAGCAGCCAGTCCGCGTAACCGTATGCCGTCCTGCCGGTGTGCAGGCCGGCGAACGCGACCAGGGAGTCCAGGATCGAGTGCCACAGTCCGAGTCCGGCCAGGACGAACGCGGCGATGATCGATGCGGTGATCTTTCCTGTCATGGAATCGGTGCCATGGTGCATACGGGTCATGAGCGTGATGACGCCGCCGCCCAGTACGGCCAGGCAGAAGGTGCTCAGTGTGTACCCTCCGTCGACGAAGTGCGCGCCCGCCGTGACCGCGGTGCGGTGCAGGTCGGGGAAGGCCTGCATGACGATCCAGGTGAGGACCCACCCGCCGATCAGGTTCATCACCAGGACCGTCGCCCACATCCGCGCCAGGTCGAGCCAGGTGGCCGCGCCGGCGATCACGGTGGCGACGGGCACCAGGAAGCCCTCCGTGAACAGCTCGCTGTGGCCGAGCAACAGGGCGATGAGCCCCACGGAGAAGGCCAGTCCGGCCAGCAGTTCACTGCCGGTCTCGTGCCGCACAAACAGCAACACCATGATGCCGACCCCCACGTCGATGCCGCCGAGCAGCGAGGTGGCCACCAGCGACGTCCAGGTGCGGTGCAACCGTGGTCGGCCCTCGGCCACGATCCGTTCCGCCGCTTCGGCGACTCGGCGCTCCCCGGGCCCCTGCATGATCTGGTCGTCCGGCTGCATGGGACTCCTTCGGTCTCGCGTCGACACGGGAACGTTTCGTCGGCCTCGTGACGGAGGCGTTCCCACAGAGATCTTCGGTGGGACCGTCCCCGGATCTCGTTACCCACGCCGTCCGACTCGGCGCAGTTCACGGATCCGACCCTCCCGCCCCCGTGGGACCGAGACACGGTGCCGGGAACAGAACGGTGGGACGGCGGGGGGGTGCCCCTATCTGTTTCGTCAACCCCTGCGGGGCCGGTTCGTAGGGGTTGATGCTGGTTTTCGGGAACGTCCCGCGAAGCGGGATGTTCCCGGCGGATCGGGTGCGGTGAGGGCAGGACGGTGGCCGGCCCGGCGAGGGTGGCCGTGCCGGTGGAGGGGTGCGGCGGGGTGGAAGAGGTAGAGGTGGGCGGTGGTGTCAGGCGGCGAGGCCGACGTCGTCGGGGGTGCGTGGTTCGTAGAGGGCGCCGGTGCGGATCATCGCGTGGATGACGTTCACGCGCTGGCGGGCCAGGCGGAGGATCGCCTGGGTGTGGGTCTTGCCGCGTGCGCGCTGACGGTCGTAGTAGGTCCGGGAGGAGGGGTCGGACTTGCATCCGATCGCGGCGAACGCGGCCTGGAACAGGGCCCGTTTGAGGAGCCGGTTGCCGCGGTGGGGTGCGTGTTCGCCGCGGATGGAGGTGCCCGAGGACTTCGTGGCGGGGGCGAGTCCGGCGTAGGAGGCGAGGTGTCCGGCGGTGGGGAAGGTGGTGCCGTCCCCGATCGCGACGATGACGGCCGCTGTGGTCCTGACGCCCATGCCGGGCAGGGACGTCAGGAGGTGGAAAAGAGGGAGGGCCTCCAGCAGGGCGGCGATCTCCTGCTCTGCCTGCTTGCGCTGGGTGTGGGCGGCGGCGAGCTGCGCGGCCAGGCCGGGCACGATCAGCGCGGAGGTCTCGGTGCCGGGGACCACGAGGGTCTGCTCGGCCAGTGCGTCGAAGATCTCGGCGGTGAGGTGGGCGGCCTTGCGCGAGCCGTGTGCCTTGAGCAGGGCCTCGCAGCGGGCACGCCCCAGCTTCCTGATCTTCGCGGGGGAACCGTGCTTGGCCAGGAGGGCCTGAACGTAGGGGTAGGCCAGACGCTTGCCCAGGACACGCTCCAGGGAGGGATGGACCTGAGAGAGCAGGCCGCGCAGCCGGTTGGTGGTGCGGTTGACCTCGCCGGCCAGGTCGTTGTCATAGCCGGTGAGCATGGTCAGCGCTGCCAGCGTCTCGTCGTCCCGGTCGATCGCGCGCAGGGTGTGCGGCATGGTCCGGGCCGTGTCGGCGATCACGAAGGCGTCGCGGGCGTCGGTCTTGGCCTCGCCGGGGTAGAGGTCGGCGGCCCGCCGCATCGACAGACCGGGCAAGTAGGCCACCCGGCAGCCCGCCGCGCGGGCCGCAGCGATCGGCAGGGCGCCGATGTTGGCAACCTGGTCCACGACCACCAGGACGGTGCCGAACTTCGCGGCCAGTTTCTCGAACAGTTCCAGCAGCTTCGGTTCGGTGTTGGGCAGCCGTCTGTCGTGGACGGTCTTGCCCAGCTCGGTCAGGCCGTGGGCATGGTGGAACTCCTTGCCCAGGTCCAGGCCGAGGAACAGGCGTATGCCGACGGTGTCGACCATGCTCACGTGCCCCCAGACTTGCGCATCCTCGATGTTCGTCCCGGCCGTCCCTGCGGCACCACACGCCGGCAACCACGTTACGCAGACATCTCCACCCGTGAAGCGGTCCGGCATTGCGCCGGGCCAGGCAGTCGTCAGGCCCCTCATCAGCGGTCAAGCGGTGCCCCGAAGCCCGGCGGCAACACCCCCCAGGTCATCGACTTCGACAGGGGGCACACAGCCATACCGAGCCCGGGGGCCAGGCACCCCATTGCGGGGCCACGAAAAAGGTAACGGGTCACCCGGCATCCGTCGGTGGCGGCGTCCGTCCGTTGCCGTTCAGGTGCCGAGGCCGCTCGACAGGGGGGTTCCGCCCCGTTGCTCGGGGTGTCCGCACGCGTCTGCTCCGGTTCTCCGTCCGCGTCCGTCCGACCGCAGCCCGTCACACTGCGTAGCACCGACCGGCGTCCCGGCACGGTCGAAGGCGCCCTGGATCTGCACACCGCCTCCCGACTCGCCGGGGCCCCGCAGCCGCTTCCGCAGCGGACGTGATGCGCGTCTGAACGTTTCGGCCTTCCCGCCGTCGAGCCGACGGCAACCGGAGCCCAGGGTGCGGTCACGGGCTACGCGCGTCGATGGCGTCCTCCGAGAGGCGAAGCCGGCGTTCCCGCATCAGGCGGGAACGCCGGCTTCGCTTCCCGATCGTGCGGCCGGTCAGGCGGGTGTGGGCTGTGTCCGGTACGCGGGTCAGCCGACGGGCCACTGGGCCACGCGGCTCCTGGGTGGTTCCGGGCGATCGTGCTGTACACAGCCGTTGCGGATGGTGCCGCGCCAGGCCCCGCCCTCCTGCCCCAGTCCTTCGACGAACCGCTTATGAGTTCGCCGCGCACCAGCCGGGCTGTCAGCCGGACAGCCCCGGACGAGCCGGTGAGGATCCTCGCGGCTCCCCGGGGTTCCAGGAGCATCCGGACGGTGATCGCGGTGCCGCCGGATCCCGTCGGCCTGAACTCGACCTCGCCCTGATGGGAGGGGTTCTGCTCAAGGCCGTGCCAGGCCAGGTAGGCGTCGGGGTCCTGCTCCAGGATCTCGACCGCGAAGCGGTGGTGCAGGGGCCCGTGACCGATGGTCCAGGCGGTCACGGTGGGCCTGATCTGCTCGACACCGCGCACCACGGTCGAGAAGCGCGGGAAGGTCTTGAACTGAGTCCACTGGTTGTACGCCGTCCGCACCGGCACCTCGACCTCGACCGTCTCCTCGACGTGCCGCTCCCGCAGCGGTCGGCGGCGCGTGACGCCGTCATCGTCAGTGCGCGTCCCCGGCATGTTCGGTACGGCCTGCCGGGCGTCGCCTTCGTCCGCCATCGTGGTCTCTCCTCCGGTGAGGGAGCCGGGCGTGCGGGCACCCGGCCTCCCCGCGTGCGTCAGGGCTTCTCCTCCGGTTCCCCCATCGCGCACTTCGAGTCACCCCGACGCCGTCCGTGTCCCGCGCGGTCCCGGCGACGAGAGGGGCGGGCAGGTCACCGGGCTGTCCTGCGGCGGTCGCTCCGAGCGCAGCGGCGTAAAGACGGTACACCTCCGGGGCCCCAAGGCAGGCGCCCTGCCGGCCGGAGATCACTACGCCTCCGGAGCCGACTGACATTTCCCGGCGGGGCGGCCCGATCGACGCGCGTACGTCGATCGGCCCCGAGCTCAGGTCGCTGCTCGACCCCCTGCATGGTCTGGCACCCTCCGACTGGAGCGGGACGGCAGCAGGGCACCGGACGACGGTGCACGACGTCGCCGTCCGTCTCCTCGGCGACCACCACGGCCGCCTCGGCCATGGCTACCGGAACGGCTTCGCCGATGGAGAGAGGCTCGAGCGTTCGTCCACCGCACGCATCGGGAACGCGTCGAACCGTACGCCGATGACGGGCCTGCTCCGCGGCTACGCGGAACATCGATCCTGCAGACGCCCTGCTCCACGCCCTTGTGCAAGGAGGGCGTCGCTGCGCGAGGGGGCTGCCGGTCGGCCACCCCGTCCCGAAGCCGGCGGCTGATCGGCCGGGCCCGGCCGATCAGCCGAAAACGCCCGCCCGCACGCGCCTGGGGGAGAGGACCTCGTACGCCGGCACGGCTCGCCGAAGCCGCGTGCCGGATCGTGTCCGTCATCTCCTGCCCCGACGCCGACCTCACCGGTTTTCACCATGCCTGACACCGACAGGACCGACGAGGGGCACCGACAGCACGCACTCGACCTCAGCAGCATGACGTCCATCCGGCTGGCACCCGTTCGAGATCGGGCGTCTTCCGGATGGTCGGCGGCCTTCGCCGTTCCTAGCCTCGGGGCATGATTCTTCGTCGTTCATGGTTGTCAGCTGCGGTGCTGGCGCTGGCTGCGTCATCTCTGCCGTCCGTTGCGGCCTCGGCCGCGCCACGCCCCTCCGGCACGGCCTGGTCCGTGCAGCGTGACGTCGACGCACTGCGGGACACCGGGGTCACCGGGGCGACGGTCCGTCTGGAGACCCTGAGCGGGACGATCACGGCCCACTCCGGGGTGGGAGACCTGATCACTCGCCGCCCGGTTCCGGCGGACGGCTACCTGCGTCTGGGCAGTATCACCAAGACTTTCGTCGCCACCGTCATGCTGCAACTGGTGGGCGAAGGAAGGATTTTCCTCGACCAGAGGGTGGAGCAGCTGCTGCCCGGGGTGGTGCCCGCAACCGGAAACGACGGCCGGGTCATCACCGTCCGTGATCTGCTGCAGCACACCAGCGGCCTGCCCGACTACGTCCACGACGTCTTCCCCGATCCCAGCGCACAGACCTACTTCGCCAACCGGTGGCGTGCCTACCGACCCGAAGAACTGGTCGCCCTGGCCGTGCGCCCTGAGCCTGCCTTCCCGGCAGGCTCAGACTCCCGCTGGGCGTACTCCAACACGAACTACGTACTCGCGGGAATGATCATCGAAAGGATCACGGGCCGCACCTGGGAGCAGCAGGTCCACGACCGCATCCTGCGCCCGCTCGGCCTGCAGCACATCGACACCCCCGGCACCCGGCCCTTCCTTCCGCATCCGCACACGGCCAACTACCAGCAGTTCACCGCGGACGGCCCGATGATAGACACCACGATCCCCTACCGTCCCTTCGACAGCGGGGCCGACGGCTCGATGACCGGCACGGCCCGCGATCTCAACCGCTTCTTCGCCGCGCTGGCAAGCGGACAGTTGCTGAAGGCGGCCGAACTCGCCGCCATGCGGGACACTGTGCCGGTGCCGCGGAACAGTGGTCACCCGGAAGGCACCCAGGGCGGCCTGGGCCTGTTCTTCACACCCCTGTCCTGCGGTGGCGGCTACCTCGGGCATGGGGGAAGCGGCTTCGGATATGTCATCCGGGCAGCGACGACCGTGGACGGCCGACGCACCGTCACCGTCTCGGCGCACAGCCGCTCCGCGGCCCCGCAGATCTCGGCCCGTCAGGAGGACGCACTGCGCGACCTCGTCGACCACGCCCTGTGCCGCGCCATTTGACCATGCACTGGGTCCGTGCGGCGAACAGTGGAACCCGGTCCGTCTCGTTCGGCGGCGCCGAGCCGACATGGACCGGCATCGGCCGGTGCATCGCTCGCGACGGAGGCTGACGATCCCGGTCCGTGAGCGGCACCCTCTCTGCGAAAACGGTCCGCCCGAAATAACCGCCCGAGGACTGGCGGCGTGTTCAGGAGGAATGACCGGTGGTGCGTGGCGACCGCGGCGGCACTCCGGCTGACCGGACGGCCGCGCCGGGGCCCGCCCCCTGCTGGAGAGCGGAGGAGCCACGCCCACCGGCGCGGGCCTCGGCTCGCGCCCGTCGTCCTGCGCACCGTCTTGGTACCGCTGTTGGACGGCAGGGAGCACGACTTCCAGGTTCCGGGTGTTTCGTTGCGCCCGTGCTCGAGCACAGCCAGGTGGTCACGGCCGCGATGGCGGCGAGCCCGGCGTTGAGCGCGATCCGGCGGCCCTCGCCTGTCGGGCGGACGGCGATCGCGCCGATCCGCAGGAGCACGAAGCCCAAGGCGGCGGCCGGTGCCGGCGAGGGAGCGGCCCCGGTCGGCGGCGGCAGGACCAGGCCGGTCGCGCCGAGCACCTCGACCGTGCCCAGCGCCCTGAGGGCGGGCAGGGGCGCGTGGTCGCCCCAGCCCGTCATCGGTCTGAGCCGATCGCGGCCGCGGCTCACCTTCAGCGTGCCGGAGTAGGGAGGAGAGGGGCGAGCAGCACCGCGACGTTCCAGTAGGCGGTGCTCACGGTCTCCGCTCATCGGCCGCCGGTTCGCGGGGCCCGTCGATTGCGACGATTGCCGGGGAGCCCGGCAGAGCCCGGACACCGTGAGGCGCAGGGTGGAAGCGCCACAGCGCCGTCGGTCGAAAGAAGGGCGGCCGGCGGAGCCGTCCCGTCGGCTTCGGACGAGGTCGGCGACGGACCCGGTCGCACAGCGGCTCAGCGCATCGGCATTGACCTGCGGTGTCAACGGCCGACCGCCGACGAGCACCTCCCGAGGGTCTCGGAAGTACTGCACGTGCAGGTCGGGGATGAAGATGCCGAGCATGACGGCGGGTTGACCGGACGGGCCGGCGAAGGAGTGCGGGACACCGGTCGGAACCATCGCGAGCGTGCCCGTGGTGGCGTCGTGCTCCCCGTCCCTCTCGCCGTCAACGGCCCGGGCCGTGAGCGCCAATCGGAGTAACCGATCAACTGCCCTACTGATGATTCACCGTGACGACGCCCATGCCGATCAGCCGCAGCGTCGTTACCACTGTGAACCGGTCGGCACGGCCGGGATGGCACAGGGGAAGGAATCAGGTAGCAGATGAACAGCGCGCGGCGTATGACGGTGGTCGCTTCGGTGGTGGGGATGATGCTGGCGGCACCCGTGGGGATGGCCACGGCGCATGCCGGTGACAGCGACGCGGGGCCGGGTGGAGTGCTGTCCAACCTGTCCGGCAGGAACTCCTCCGGCCATGCCAATCTCTGCGGCACGGGCAAGGTGGCACTTCTCAAGGACCGTACCTGCGTGAGCGAGGACGCCGGTAAGGGCAGCGGCGGCGACCAGGCGGGCCCCAGCGGCGGAGTTCTGTCCAACCTGGTGTTCGCCCGCAACGCCTCGGGTCACAGCAACAACTGCGGCAACGAGACGGTCTCGGTGATGAGCCGGACCACGTGCGTCACCGTGGACCGCTCCGGTCGCTGACGAGACGGTCCGGCAGAGCATCACCGGCGGGGCCGGGGGGCCGTGGCGTTTCCACCGCCGTGGTTCCCCGGCCCCTTCCGGTGGGATGACGAGAGAGCAGGGAGTACAGGGTGAATACCTCCTCGGCGCAGTTGACGATCGGCGTGGTGGCACCGCTGACGGGCCGTCTGGCTCCGTTGGGCAAGCCGCTGTCGTACGTTCTGAGGGCGTTGGCACCGCAACTGGAGCACGTCCGTAACGACAGCCGCCGTTACGACCTGACGGTCGCCGTGCGCGACAGCCGTTCCGATCCGGAGGCGGCCCGGCAGGCCGTCCACGACCTGGTCGGCATCGACAAGGCGCACATCGTCCTGACCATGGCCGGAACCCAGGTGCTGCCGGCCGTCGCCGACGCCTGCGAGGAACTGGAGGTCCCCTGCCTGTCGACCACCTTCCCCTGGCAGGCGTACGTGCACTCGCGCGGTGTCGGCCCCGGACACTCCTTCCGGTGGACCTACCACTTCGCATGGGGCCTGGACGACATCGCCACCGTCTTCACCCAGCTGTGGGAACGGATCGACGGCCCGCACGCCGTCGGTTGCCTGTGGAACGACGACCTGCAAGGCAGCCTGCTGCGCCACGAGGAGTACGGTTTCGCCCCGGTGACCTCCGCGCGCGGACACACTCTGGTCGACCTCGGTCCCTACCGGGAACCGGCCACGGACTTCCGACAGCAGGTCGACCGGATGCGGGAGCACGGCGCCGACATCGTCACCAGCGCCGCCACCGCCGCCGACCTCGCCCTCTTCCACCACCAGGCACGCCAGGCCGGGCTGCGGCCCCGGCTGATCACCTGTTCGCGATGGCTGACCTACCCCCACACCCACACCACCACAGCCCCCGACATCCACGCCGAACTGGCCGACGCACGCGTGGCCACCCTGGTCTACTGGAGCCCCGGTCACCCCTACCGCTCCAGCCTCAACGGCGCCACCTGCGCCGACCTCGCCCACGCCTATCAACAGGACACCGGCGAATCCTGGCTGCAGCCCCTGGGTCTGGCCCACGCCCTCGTGGAAACCGCCCACCACGCCCTCAGCACGGCCGACGACCCCACCGACCGTGCGGCCCTCGCCCGCGCCATCGCCGGTACCACCTTCTCCACGATCGCGGGAACCCTCGACTGGAAGCAGGGCCCGACCCCCAACATCGCGCTCCTTCGCCTGTCCGGCGGCCAGTGGCACCCGGGCCCGCGGGGCCCCCGTCTTGCCGTCGTCACCAACACGGGCACCCCCGAGGTTCCCGTTACCGGTGAACTGCTGCCGACGTGACGGACGGACGTATGCCGAGGCGACGGGCCCGACCGTTCAGGCGCTGACGTCCGCTTGTCCCGGCACTCGGCCCTGCGGGCCCACCCGCCAAGAGGGGAGTCCACCATTTGAGGCACGCAACACCTTGAGTGCCCGGGCGACCTCGGGCAGGCCTGGACGTTGCCCAGCACGGCGATCGGACGGCACCTCACCTGGCGAGCACCGGAGAGGACCCGTCTGACGTGGTGCCCCACCAGACGGGTGGCACGGTCCACTGCGGTGGACAGCGTTCCCGAGCGCCATGCACGCTGTCCGCGCCATGGACGGGCGGGCCGAGGACGCGCGAGCGCTTCTTTGCCCGCACCCCGGTCCGCTGCGTCCTCAACGCCTGGCGGACGCTCGTGCCCGAGGCCGGCGTGACTCCGAGGCGGACCGCACATCCGGATCGCGGCCGGACCGTCCCGCGCCGCCCCGGTCCATGGGACGCAGGCGTTGAACCCGTCGAACGCGGAGGTCCGGGAGCCGGTGATGCCCGACGTCCACACAGGCGCAGGCCCGGCTCGACGGCGAGGTCGCGGCTTTGTCGCACGGTTCGCCGCCCGGCCGGGTGCGCGGTCGCACCAGCGGTGCGCAGGCGGTACGTGCCGTGCCCGAGAAGGACCAGCGCGTGGACCCGATGAAGGCCGGCCGGGCCGATGTGGAGGAAGCCGCATGCGGTGAGGCCCTCGGCTTGCCCGGTCAGGGACTCGCGCCGTGCCGACCCGCTGCGGAGCGGGGCTGGATCGATGCCCGCGGCCGGCCCGACCTCCGGCGGCGCTTGCTGTGACCCCACTCGACCGCGATGAGCCTTGCGGTGCCACGCGAGCAGGGGAGCGGGCGCGAGCACCCGCGCCCGTCGGCGTCGCGGGAACCACGCGGACAGCGCGGCGAACCGGATCCGGTCCGGCGGACGGTGCTGCGGCCGGCCAGGGTCCTGCGCACCGCCCGCTTCCCGCCCCAGCTGCGCATCGTGCTCGTCGCGGTCGCCCACAGCCTGCCCGGCGCCCTGAGCTTCCTGCTCGTCGGCGCCCTGCTGCTGTACGTGTACGCCGTGGTCGGCTGGGTCTTCTCCGGCCATCACGACCCCGGACACTACGGCTCCATCGGCCGCGCCGTCCTCGCTCTCTTCCTCCTGATGACGCTCGACGGCACCGGCGACGCGATCCGCGCGGGACTGGAGATCTCCCGCTGGAGCCTCCTCTGCTACGCCTCCTACGCCCTGTTAGGCGTGGGCGGAGAGCTGGTAACAGCAGCGGGAGCGGCACGCGGTGGACCACGAGGGGCGCTTCACCGTGATCACGGACGTCGTCGAGCACGCCACCGCCGATCGCGTCCGGCCCCTCCTGTTCGACCTGAGGTGTGGCCCCGGCTCCCTGGCCGCCGGACTCGCCGCGTCGCACCCGTGAGCCTGCCCCGTCGCGCCCTCCCGCGGCCGCCTCACGTCTTTCCTCCGTGTGCGCGGTCGCGAGCGTCACCCTAGGGTGATCCGTAGTGCGGCAGTGGCCGCCGAACGGGTGGCCGCCCGTCGATCCGCATCGGGAGTACGTCATGACGTCCGCCACCGAGCATCGCACCCACGAAGCCCATGACCACCGGCACGAGGAGGGCTGCGGGCACGTCGCCGTCCCGCACGGCGACCACGTCGACTACATGCACGACGGACATATCCACCGGGCGCACGACGGACACGTCGACGAGTGCGCGACCGCCGGCCACACGCCGCACGAGGGACACGAGCACCGACACGGAAGCGGGTGCGGTCATGTCGCCGTGCCCCATGACGATCATGTCGACTACGTGCACGACGGGCATCGGCACGCCGCTCACGAGGGGCACTGGGACGACCACTGACCCCCCGGACCACCCGGGCCCGCACGCGTCCGTCCGCACCGCACCGAGTTCCGGCCATGGCGGCGCCGGAAGCAGCCCGTGCCCGGAACAGCAGGAGCCGCGGCGTTCCTCGCAGGACGGCCGGAAGGGTGCCGAGGCCGTCCTGCAAGGGCCGATCGGGAGTGGAACGGCGAATGCGCGCCGTACGCCCGCCGCGCAACGCGCACGGCGGGTGGAGGTGGTGGCCGCCCCGTACTTCGCGAGGGGAGCGCTCGCGCGGCATCCGGGACCGGTGGTCATCGCGCCCCTCGCCGGCGATGCGCCGGGTGTCGATTCACCAGCTGCTCTTGGTCACCCCCGGCAGTTCGCCCGCGTGGGCCATTTCGCGCAGGCGGATGCGGGACAGTCCGAAGGCTCGCAGGTGGCCACGGGGGCGGCCGTCCACGGAGTCGCGGTTGCGCACCCGGGTGGCGCTGGCGTCGCGGGGTTGCCGGCGCAGTTCCCGCTGGGCGGCGGCGCGTTCCTCGTCGGAGGTCCGGGTGGACGCGATGACCGCCTTCAGTTCGGTGCGACGCTCGGCGTAGCGGGCCACGACGAGGCGTCGCCGTTCATTTTTCGCGATCTTGCTCTTCTTCGCCATCAGACCTTCCCTCCCCGGGCACGGATGCGCGCGACCGCGGCCTCGACGCCGATCGTGTCGACCGTCTTGATGCCCTTGACGGACAGCGTGAGCCGGACGTGGCGGCCTTCGCTCGGCAGCCAGTAGCGCTTGCGCTGGACGTTCGGGTCGAAGCGGCGCTTGCTCCGCCGGTGGGAGTGCGAGATCTGATGCCCGAAGCCGGGCTGTCGGCCGGTGAGTTGGCAGTGAGCGGACAAAGTTCCTCCTCGAGGTCGATCGGTGGCAGCACACTAGCAGCTAAATGAAAATGAAATTCAGTACCGTATGCGGTGCGGTCCATGGTCCGTAACGACTTGCCACGGTCCGTAACGACTTGCGCCCGATCGTCAAGCCGAGGTCCACCGCCGACGCCGGCTGCACCCACGTGGCCCGCAAGAACCGCCGCAACGACCCCGACCGTCTGACGCTGCGCAAGTACGTCCCGACCGCCGGACGTCACGATGACTTCCGTGAGGAGCGCCGAGGGCCGTGAAGCCCGGGATCCATCCCGGGTGCCGCCCGGTCGTCTTTCCGTGACCGGGCCGCCGGCTTCGCCTTCCTCCCGTGAACATTCGGCACGGACGAGTGCCTCCCGAACTGCTGTCGGAACGCTGCTCTGCGACGTGAACAGGGCCGCGGGCAGACGGGCAGCTCTCAGGAGGTCAGTTGCTTGGGTGCGCCACCGGAGACGGCGATCTTACGGGGCTTGGCGTGGGCGGCCAGCGGGATGCGCAGGGTGAGGACGCCGTTGTCGTAGGCCGCCTCGGCGGCAGCCGTGTCCAGGGCGTCGGACAGGACCAGGCGGCGGGCGAAGCGGCCGGTGGGGCGCTCGGTGAGTACGGGCCGGGTGCCGTCCGGGATCGGGGAGGGCCGCTCGGCGCTCAAGGTCAGCGTGTGCTGTTCCGTGCTCAGTTCGATGGTGGAGCGGTCCATACCGGGCAGGTCGAACTGCAGGTAGAGCGCTTCGTCGTCACGCCAGGCGTCCGCCGGGATGACGCTGCCGGCCGGGGCGCCGGCATGCGCGAGCTGGTGCACGAGCCCGTCGGGATCAGCCAGAACGTCCCTACGCGCAAGCATGTCCAATTTCTCCCTCCCTGACGGCAGGCCGTGAGGACTGTGGCCCGATGATTGAGTACCGCCCATCCGTATAACCCGCCGGGAGATCCACTGACAAGTTCCGACTGCATGAAGTTGACAGTAAAAGGCTCAATTCCCCTATCGGGCGCCATGAGTACTCAGCTGTTCCGACGGCTTCGGTCGCCGGAACGGTCCGGGTGGCCGGCGCAGGGGACGGGAGGGATGCCGTTGGTGGCGGAAAGGACGAGGGTGACTGTCCGGCTGTCGGGGCCCGCGGTGCGACGGCCGTGCTTTTCGGCGCGCTGACGCTGCTCTGGTCACAGCCGGCGGTGTCGGTCCCGGTCTGGGCGTTCGGTACCACCGTGGACGGGCGCCGCAAGCACCTCAAGAAGGACGCCGCCCCGGAGCGGCGCTTCGCCCTCCTTCCGGTCGGCGAAACGACCGTGGACGACACCGTGGAGATCCTGCCGGCCGTCGGAGTCTACGAAGCCGTAGCTCATACATGGGTGTCGATCGTGATGTCCGCCTTCGTCCGAAGGTCCGCGAAGCGGTGCTGAGCGTGCTGGCCCAGCGCATCAGCCCCGGCGAGGTCGATGACCTGGCCTCCCAGTTGCCCGGACCGCTCGGAGGCGGTCTGGATCGGGGGGGCCACCGAGCAGACCGCGGCTTGGGGCGTCAGTGCCGTCCTCAGCACCGTCGCCGACGCTGTGGGCCCCGATCTCCTGGGCCAGGTCCTACCCCAGCTCCCCGCGGGCTACGACCTGCTCCTCGGCCGTCTCCGGCTCACCTGACCAAGCCCCGTACCCGGTGCTCGCACACCCGCCGTGCACCGGGTGCCAGGGACGGACAGCGTCGTCACTTACGCCGGCGCCGTCCACATCGGCGAGTCCGGCGCGCCGCACGGCCGCTGCCTCCGCCGGCGACGGTGCCGGGGTCGTCCGTTCCGGCACCGTCGCCGGGCCCGGCGCGTCGTGCAGCGCGGCCGAGGCGACTCCTCTCGCGGAGTTCCCGACCGGTCGCCCGACCCGGAGAGGCTGTCCGTCCGTCCCGGTCGGGGATGCTCGTCCAGAAGTTCGGAGCGCGGAAGCCAGGTGCGCACAAGGCGTCGGATGCGGCGGTTCCCGCCTGCCGCACACGGGTGCCGCAGGACGTGCCGGAGCAACGGATGAGGACCTGGTAGGCGTAAGCGCCGCGGCGCACCGGCCCCGGGCCCCGACGCGGTGGTACCGCGAGTCGCGGGCGTGATCCCCGTCGCAGCACGCCGGTATGGTGTGCGCGACCGTTCGCCCGCCGGTCCCGGCGCCGACAGTGGCCAGAGCGGCGGCGGACGGACCCGCCGGGCGCCTTGTCGTTGCCCTCACGCAGGTGAGCAACCGAGGTGTCCCCGGGGCTTTCAGGCGTGGCCCTCGCCGTAGAAGCGGACGTAGTCGACGGTCATCGTCGCGGGGGACGGTGTCGAGGCGTCGGGCGGACCCGGCCAGTCGCCTCCGACGGCGACGTTGAGCAGCAGGTGCATGTCCTGTTCGAAGACCCAGTCGCGCGGTGAGGGGAGCTTCGACGGGGTCAGGGTGAAGTACGGCTCTCCGTCGACGGACCAGGTGATGCGGTGCGGCTGCTTGTCGACGGCGTAGGTGTGGAAGGCCGCCGAGGCGTCGGCGGTCAGGGTGGCGGCTTCGCCGATCCCGTTCTCGTTGGAGTAGGTCGGTCCGTGAGCGGTGCCGTACACCGTCCGCGGTTCTCCGCCGACCACCTCGCAGATGTCGATCTCACCCTGTCCGGGCCATTCGACTCCGTTGTCGCCCAGCATCCAGATCGCGGGCAGCAGCCCCGTGCCCGTGGGTATCTTCGCCCGGATCTCGGCCCGTCCACGGGTCAGTGCGACCTTTCCCTCCGTGGTCAGGCGGGCCGACGTCCAGGGGCAGAAGTCCTCGGTGAAACACGGGAGTCCGGCCCCTGGCGGAGCCGGACGCGCCGAGATCTCGAGGTGACCCGCGCCGTCGAGGGCGGAGTTGGCCGCGTCATCCGTGTAGTACTGCAACTCGTTGTTGCCCCACCCCTCGGCCTCCCGGTTCCCGGTCTCGGTGTTCCAGGACCTGGCCGACGGGCGGCTTCCCGCCGCTCCGTCGAACTCGGCCCGCCAGAAGGGCTTCTCCCCGGCCGGCGCCGGGCGATGCGTCTGCGTGGGCGCCGTGCCGCAGGCGCCCAGCAGGCATCCCAGGGCCAGTACGAGTGCCGGACCTGTCCGTCGGTTCACCGCGCTGCTCCTGAACGGGCCCTCACCGGAAAAGTGCACATGTCACGAACCCTACAAAAGGCTTTGCGCACCTGGCCGGGCGGGGCGACGGCACATCCGTGACCGCCCGGATCCGCTCGCGGCATCCGCTGGTGGACCGGCTCCTGCGGCACGGCCGCCCGGTGTCCGGACAGGCCCGCACGGGGTGCACCGCGGTCGGGTCCCGCACGCGCCGAACCCCACCGTGCCGTCAGCCCGGGGGTGCAGGACGTTGTACCTCGTTCATGTGTTCCTGGGCCCAGTCCCTGGCCGCCCGCACCATCGCAGTGGCGAGGGCCCGAGCAGGACAAGTGCGTAGGCGGCGCGGACCGGGACGACGGGGGTACGGTCCGCGTCGCCGGCCCGCCGAGTTCCAGGTGGCACAGGGCCTGGGCGAGTGTTGTCCGGCTCACGCCCGCCAGCCGACGGGCCAGGAGGGCCGTCCTCTCGACGGCCCGACGGAGGTGTCCCGGCCGCCTGGAGGAGCCGAGAACCCCGCGGGGGGCACTGTCACGTCGGCGGACTGGTGGGACGGTCTCCGGCTGGTCGGACCGGGAGATCGTCCGTGGACAGCGCGTCGCCGTCGTACAGGGGACATCGGCACCCGTCGGAGATCACCGCGCACTGCGGGTAACCGTACTTCCGTCTCCCGTTCAGTTTTCGCGGGGCCGGGAAGCTGATGCCCGAGCGCGGCGTGCTCGTCTCCCACGAGACCGTCCGCCGCCGGTGTGCGAGGTCCGGGCAGGGCTGCGCCGGGGTGCGCGCCCCACGGACGCCGGAGCTACGGCACCGGCGGTGTGTATCGCTGGGTCCCAGCGGGTCAGGGCCGGATGGCGGCGGTGCTGTCGGGGAGGAGGGCGAGGACCTGGTCGACGCCGACGACGCGCTGCGCGCGCAGGGTGTGGCCGGGGACGGAGACGAGTGCGATGTCGGCCTGAGCGGTCCGGGCGTGGTCGCACGCCACGATCACGGCGGTGATGCCGCTGGAGTCGCAGAATTCATTCCGGCCAGGTCCAGGGGGAGGCGCCGACCCGGTCGGAGGGTGAGTCCGGTGAGCTGCCCCCGCAGTTGGCCGGCGGTGACGTGGCCGCGGCTGCCGTGGATTCCCGGAACGGGGTCGGCGGGGGCGTCTCGGGGCGTGATCTCCAACGGGCTCATTCGGCGGCTTCGGGCCCAGTGCTGGAAAGGGGGACGCCGAGGGCAAGGAGAGCGGTGTCATCGTCGAGACCGTCACCGAAGCCGTCCAACAGACCGGTCAGAGCCTTGATGAGCGTGTGTGGCGGCTTGCCCGCGTGGTCGGCGGCGAAGGCCCGGAGGGCTTCCTCGCCGTACAGGTCGGTGCGGTTCGCGCCGATGCGGGCTTCGGTGAGGCCGTCGGTGTACAACAGGAGGGTGTCGCCCTGGCCCAGGACGGTCGTGGTCGCGGCGAAGGCGGCGGCGGGCAGGACGCCGACGAGGAGGCCGCCGGGGGTGGGCAGGAAATCCGTTGCGCCGCCGGCTCGCAGGACGAGGGCCGAAGGGTGGCCGCCCGAGGCGATGCGGACGGTGACCTGTCCGGTGTCGGGGCCCGGCTCGAGGGTGCCGAAGATGACGGTGCAGTAGCGCGGGTCGCCGCCGGCGTAGCGCTCGTGGAGCACCTGGTTGAGGGTCCTCAGAGCGGAGACGGGGTCGGGGCTGTGCAGAGCGGCGGTGCGCAGGGTGTAGCGGGTCAGCGAGGTGACCGCGGCGGCCTGGGGGCCCTTGCCGCACACGTCGCCGAGGAAGAAGGCGAAGCGTTTGCCGTCGATGGGGAAGAGGTCGTAGAAGTCGCCGCCCAGCTGGTCGGGGGAAGCGGCGCGGTAGTGGACGGCCGCCTCCACCCCCGGCACGGGCGGCAAAGCGGCGGGCAGCAGCGACTGCTGGAGCACCGCGAGGGCGTCCTGCAACCTGGCGCGATCGGCCTCCGCCTGCTTGTGCGCCTCCTCGGCTGCTCTCCGGGCTCGCAGGAGTTCCTTTTCGTAGGCGCGACGGTCGTGGGCGTCGAAGACGGTGGTGCGGATCAGCAGAGGCTCGCCGGTACCGCCGTGCTTGACGACGGAGGAAACCAGCACCGGTATCCGGCCGCCGTCGGCCTGTTTGACCTCCAGGGCGATGCCGCTGATCTCCCCCTGCATGCGCAGCAGTGGTGCGAAGTGCGTCTCGTGGTACAGCTTGCCGCCCACAGTCAGCAGGTCGGTGAACCTCATCCGGCCCACCACCGCCTCCCGCTCCAGGCCCAGCCAGCCCAGCAGCGTGGCGTTGATCTTCGCGATGGTGCCGTCCATCAGCGTCGACAGGTACCCGCAGGGCGCGTTCTCGTAGAGTTCCTCGACGCTGTCCTCCAGCAATGTGGCGAACACCGCAGTCGATGTCTTCTCGTTGTCTGCGTCGTGCGGGCCGGACCCCTGCCCGGTGCGGCACATCACCGCAGACGCGCCAGGAAGTCGGTGATCGCCTCGTTGGTGGCCTTTGGAGCGGACAGGTGCGGGCAGTGCCCGGTGGCGTCGAGCGTGACCAGTTGCGAGCCGGGGATCGCTTGGTGGACGAAGGCGCCCACCTCCCGGGGGGCGATGGCGTCCTGGGTGCACTCCAGCACCAGCGTCGGCACCGTCACGCCCTTCAGGTCGTCGCGTGAGTCCGACAGGAACGTGGCGCGGGCGAAGGCGCGCGCCATCTCCGGGTCCGTGGCGCAGAAGCTGTTCCTCAGCTCCTCACCCAGTTCGGGCCGGTCCGCGTTGCCCATGATCACTGGTGCCATGGCGGCCGACCAGCCCAGGTAGTTCGATTCCAGAGATGCCAGGAGCTCGTCGATGTCCTCGGTGCTGAACCCGCCTCGGTAGCCCTCGTCGTCGATGTACCGGGGAGAGGGGGCGACCATCACCAGCGCTCCGATGCGTTCAGGAGCCGTGCCGGCGGCCAGCACGCCGATCATCGCGCTGACCGAGTGCCCCACGAACACCGCCTCGCGCAGGTCGAGCGCTTCGCACACCTCGACCACGTCCCGAGCGTAACCGTCCAAGGAGGCGTAACGGACTTCCGCGAACGCGGACAGATCCGAGCGGCCCGATCCCACGTAGTCGAACAGGACCACCCGGTAGTCCTCGACCAGCGCGGGCACCGTCAGCCTCCACATGTTCTGATCACAACCGAAGCCGTGAGCCAGCACCACCGTGGGCCCCTGCGCATTGCCGGTGACGGTGATGTTGTTCCTGCGAGCGATGTCCATACCGACCACCCTCTCAGATTCCGCTTACCCACTGCTCCTGCCCGGCCTTGAACCACTGCCCCGTGCACTCGACTTCCTCACTCCCTGTCCGTACCGCGACAGTGGCCGCCGATGTCCCCGCCCGACATCGCGGTCACCTTGGACCTGCTTTCTCGGGACGGACGGAACACCGACCCGGCTGGTCGACCCGAGGAGAGGAAGCGGCACAGTACGCGTGGCGGGGAGCCGTGGGACGGGCGCCCGCTGCGGTGAGCAGCGGGGTGAAGCCCGCCAGGGAGCGGACACGTGCGCGTCTGGCGATGCCCGGTCGGTCACGGA
Source organism: Streptomyces pimonensis (assembly GCF_041380215.1). Classification (NCBI taxonomy): domain Bacteria; kingdom Bacillati; phylum Actinomycetota; class Actinomycetes; order Kitasatosporales; family Streptomycetaceae; genus Streptomyces; species Streptomyces pimonensis. Next base: position 15,429 of record NZ_JAHWZY010000030.1, on the reverse strand, counting down.
CGGCGTCTGATCCGGCGGCTGCGGTGCCACTGGCTGTTCTCGGACACAGCAACGCGACCACTGGATCGGACCATTCGTCACCGCGCGGTCGGGCGGTCGGATAAGTCGCCCCGGAGGTGCGAAGCCGCCGCGAACGGCTTCCGCCCGGCACCGTGATGCGGCGAACTCGTCCTCCACGGTTCTCGTGCCGCTCGTCACATTTCTGGTGAGGGCGCAGGACCGGACGAGGACGGCTTCCGTGCTCAGCGGATGCCCGTTCCGGCGATCGCGTTCGCGGTGCCGTTCGGGAGCCGGGGCCATGCGGGCCCCGGCTCCCGGTGCGCCTTGCTGCTCCCCGCCGACAGGACCCCGATCCCGCTGAAAGAACTGCCGGCTGCCGCCGCGGAGAAGAGCGCCTGGCTCAAGGCCGACGCAGGAGTCCTCGTCGGTGTCTGCACCGCACGACGGCCGAAAGTCGCTTTCTGCGCGGGCGGTTCGGCAGAGCGCACCGCCGGGATCAGCCCGCTGTCCGCACAGCCACGGCCTCCACTTGTAATCTGATGAGCCGGTGGAGAACGTGAGCGGGACCTGTCGAAGCGATCAGGACAGGTAGGTCGTTTCAACGTTGTGCCGGGATCGGTGGGCCGTCCGGCGCCGGCTGGTCGGTCCAGGCCGCTGCGGGAGCCTTCGGGGGCTCCGGCGGCTTGCGGACGAAGCGTTCGGGGTGCTTCGCGTGGACCGTCCGGAGGACGTCGGCACGCATCTCGCGGGGCTGACCGGCGAGGCCGGACCGCACGTCGTGGGGCGTGTGCAGGCCGGTCCCAAAGCGCCGGTGCTCCTCGTCGTACCGGGCGAGGAAGCGGGTGCACCACGCCCGGCCGTCCTCGGGGAATCCGAAACGCTCGGGAAAGTCAGGGCACGGCCGCCGTGTCGGCGGCCGTGCCCGTGCCAGGAGGCGCCGCTTTCGGCCGGTCGCCTGTCCGGGCAGGGTCATGCTTCGGCGAGGAGCGGGTCGTAGGGGGTGGTGCGCTGGCGTGCGGACATGAAGGACAGGAAGCCGTTGACGAACGCGCCGCGGCTGTACGTCTCGCCGGTTCCGCCGGTGGTGTCGCGGTGGAACGCGGTCCGGAACAGGGCCCGGTACTCGTCCGCATCGATGCTCTGGTCGCCGTTCCTGTCGGTCACGTCGAAGAGGACTTCGGCGACCCTGATCAGTGCGGGACCGGCGAGCGACGGGACGGCGGCGGCGTACTCGTGGGCGCTGATGCGGCCGTCGCCGTCGGCGTCGAGGGCCGTCTGCAGTTCGCGCCACCAGTCGGCGTAGGCGTTGTAGAGCCGGGTCTCCTCGGGCTCGTCCAGGTCGAGACGGCTGGAAAGCTCGCGGGCCATGGCGGCGAGGTCGGGCCAGTCCAGGTATCCGTCCCCGGTCTGGTCGAGGACGTCCGTGAAGAACTCCTCCGCGCTGCGCTGCGCCGTGGTGGCCGCGGCGGGTTCCGGATCCGGGGACAGCGGGGCGATGAGGCGAAGGAGGGCGCCGGCCCGTTTCATCCGGTCCCGCAGGGCGGCGATCGTCCTCGCGCGGGGATCGTCGCTGTCGGGGGAGAGCGACAGCAGTTCGGCGATGCTTTCGGCCCGGATCCACCCTTCGGGCACGAACCGGGTCAGACCGGCCGCCAGATACGCGCCCTGCATCAGGCTCTGCGCCCCCGCGATCTCGGGCAGACCGGCTCGCCGCCGGAACGGCTCCGGCAGGGACGCCACGGTGATCGCCCCGATGACCGGGCCGGCGACGGCCCGGCCGGTCGCCCATAGTGCGGGAAAGCCGTTCAGTACGGGGGGCGCGGGGAGGTGGTCGAGGAGCTTGTAGAGGATGATTCGCATCGCCTCGGTGTTCTCCAGCTCCTCAGCGACCACCCGGTCGTAATAGGGCCAGAACTCGCTCAGGACGGGTGGCAGCTGGCCGGCTTCGTCGCCCATCGCGGCCAGGAAGGCCTGGAACTCGGCGTACAGCTGCTCCATGGTCTTCTGCTCAAGGGGCTGTCCGCCGAGCCGGCACATGGTGACGGCGCTTTCGAACATGGTCGCCACCACCCAGGCACGTACACCCGGGTCCATCGCGTCGTAGGGCCGGTCCCGCGCGTCGGTGCCGTGCAGCCGTGCGTGCATGCGGTTGAGCCGGGTCGCCTCCCTCTGCCGTACGTGGTCGTCGGCACCGAACATCCGCCGCAGGCTCATGAAGGTGTTGCCCAGCCGCCGCCAGGGATGCACGACGAAGGTGGAGTTCTCGATCAGAGCGGCGCCGATCTGCGGGTGCGCGGCCTCGAGCACGGTTGCCCGAATCATCGCCAACGCCCAGCGCGGGTCGTTGAAGAGCGTGTGGAACTGTGAGCCGGGACCGAACAGGGGCTCCTCTTCGACGTCGCGATCCCAGGTTCCGTGGCCCCCCGTACCGGCGCCGGCGGTGGGGGACTGAGGACGGTCTGCGGTCGTCACGATCGGGTCTCTCCGTTCTGGTTCGGCAGTACGCCGCCGAAGCGGCGCTCGCGCTGCCGGTAGGTGTGCAGGCACTCGAGGAAGTCGGGTGCGCGGAAGTCGGGCCACAGTGCGGGCGGGAAGACCCATTCGGCGTAGGCGACCTGCCAGAGCATGAAGTTGGAGATGCGCTGTTCGCCGGAGGTGCGGATGACCAGGTCGACATCGGGGGTGTCGGGAAAGGGCAGGTGAGCGGCGAAGCTCTCCTCGGTCACGGCCTCGGACGGCACACCGCTGCGGATCAGTGACCGTGCGGCTTCCACGATGTCCCGGCGGCCACCGTGATCGAAGGCGACGGTCAGCGTCATCTGCCGGTTCTTGCCGGTCAGCGTCATCAAGTCGGCGATGTCCCGGGCCAGCCCGGGAGGGATGCGGGGATCGGTCATGCCGAGGAAGCGGCAGCGGATGCCCCGCGCGTGCAGCAACGGGGCGTGCTTGCGTACCACTCGGCGCACCAGGTGCATGAGGAACTCGATCTCGGTGTCCGGGCGGCGCCAGTTCTCGGTGGAGAACGCGAACAGACTCAGCCAGCCCACTCCGGCCGCCCGCGCCGCTTCGATGACGTCGATCACTGTCGTCTCCGCAGCGCGGTGACCGGAGGTGCGCGGGAGCGATCGTCGCGCTGCCCACCGGCCGTTTCCGTCCATCACACACGCGACGTGACGCGGCACCTCACGCGGTTCTGGCGGCACCGTGCCCTTGGCAGCGGCAAGACGGGAAGCGTGCCGTTCAGTCATGGACTGTTCTGCTGTCACGCCCGCCCCTCCCAGCGGCCAGGACGGCGCCGTCCCGCGGTGGGGGAGGCGTCGTCCAGCGGCACCGCCACCGTCTTACGGTCATCAACGGCAGACTGACAGCGTTCAACGCCACGCAGTCCGTACATCTCATGAATTCACCCTTGGTGCGTATGTACGGTTCGGGGCAAGGCGGAGTGAGCCCGGGGGCAGGGAGTTCGCGCTCCTTGTCGATGCCGACGGGCTCGCGTCACCCTTCGGGCGTCGACCCCGGCCCGGCTCATGGGCGAGCCCTCCTGCTGCGGACACCGCTGGTGCGCACTCGTCCGGGGCAGGACGGGAGACGTAATGGACAGGAGCCGCTGCTCACCGTTCGGCGGGACTGGGACCCGGCGCAGGCCCGCCTGTGGACCGCGCCCGTGAGCGGTCGGCACGGGCCGGACCGCGAGAACACCGACGACGCCGGGCGGCTCGCCCCTCGGCACATCTGCCGGACGCGGGAGGAGCCGGAGCGGCCGGAACAGCGGGACGAACGGGCGGCACCGCCGGTCGCCGCATGGCCGCGCCGAGCCGCCGTGGTCGTACGTGCTGTTGCAGCCCTGCCGAAGAATCCCCCGGCCGCGCCGTACGGCGGCCCGTACGTTGGTTCCATGAGCGATGCCGGAACCCCGGGCGGTTCTCCCGCCGACCTCGTCGTCACCGGGTGCGCGGTCCTGGTGCACGACGACGCGGAACGGATCGGATTCCGCGAGGACGCCGCGATCGTCGTCCGCGACCGGGTGATCGATGCGGTCACCACGGCCGCCGCCGTGCGGGACGTGCCGGCCGTGACCCGGATCGAGGCACACGGACAGATCGCGCTGCCCGGTCTGATCAACTGCCACACGCACGCCCCGATGGTGGTCCTGCGAGGGCTCGCCGAAGACCTCCCGACGCAGGAGTGGTTCAACGACGTCGTCTGGCCCGTCGAGACCGACCTCACCGAGCGGGACGTGGAACTGGGCGCGCGGCTCGCCTGTGCCGAGATGATCCGGGGCGGGGTGACCTGCTTCGCCGACCACTACTTCCACATGGACGCGGTCGCCGACGTCGTCGCCGAGTGCGGGCTGCGCGCCCACCTCGGCGAGGCGTACTTCTCCGGCCAGGGCCCCCGGGGCCGGGAGACGTCGCTGGAGTTCGCGCTCACCCGGCGTGGCACCGCCGACGGCCGCATCACCACCGCACTCGCCCCGCACGCCCCGTACACCGTCACCGACACCGACCTCGCCGCCACCGCCGGCCTCGCCCGCACGCACGGCCTGCCCGTCCACATCCACGCCGCCGAGAACCGCAGCCAGACCGACACCAGTCTGGCCCGGCACGGCCGCACCCCCATCGAGATCCTGGACCGCGCCGGTCTGCTCGACACCGACCTGCTCATCGCCCACGGCACCGGCATCCTGGAGCGGGACCTGCCGCTGCTCGAACGCACGGACGGCCGTACGGCGGTGGCCACCGCGCCCCGCGGCTATCTGAAGTTCGCCTGGCCGACCACCACTCCGGTACGGGCCCTGCGCGCGGCCGGCGTCCCCGTCGGCCTCGCCACGGACGGCGCCGCCTCCAACAACTCCCTCGACGTGTGGGAGGCCATGGCGCTCACGTCCCTGATCCAGAAGTCCACCGAGGGGGACCCGCGCTGGCTGACCTCCCGCCAGGCCCTGCACCACGCCACCTCGCAGAGCGCCCGCGCGGTCGGCCTCGGAAACCGGATCGGCTCCCTCGCGCCCGGCCGACGTGCCGACCTCGTCCTCGTCGACCTCACCGGCCCGCACACCCAGCCGGTCCACGACCTCGCCGCCACCTTGGTGCACAGCGCCCGCGCGGCCGACGTCCGCACGACGATCGTCGACGGCCGCGTCCTGATGCGGGACCGCGTCCTGCTCACCCTCGACGTGCACGCCGTCGTACGGGAGCTGGCGGACCGGCTGCCCGCACTGACCGCGCGCGACCACGGACGGCGCATCCAGGAGTACGACACCTGACCCGGCCGCCCACCGGGACCGGGCGTCGTCGGGGCCCACCGGGACCGACCGGATCGGGCGGCCATGTTCACCGAACCGGTTCGAACGGCGCGGAGAACGCCTCGAGGGGCCTCGGGCGGCGCGAGCACGAAACGGACGAGGAAGAACGAGCACAGGGACTGGCGTCTTTCTTGAAGCGGCTGAGGCGGCAACCGCCGCGACCCCGGCCGCCGCCCGTACCGCGGCAACCCCGCCTCGAACTCCATGCCCACCCCCGGGGAGCGTGGGACATGCGCGGCCAGCCTACGAAGCGACGACCGGCGCTTGGTGATCGTCTGTGTTCCGCTGCCGCCAGGACGGAGGCAGGTCACGCCCGGCGCATGTCGATGGCCGACGGCTGCCCCTGTCCAGGATCGATTTCCGTGATCGGTTCACGGGCGGCCGGCGGTGGGACGGTCTCGCATACGAGGACGGCCGAGGACCCCGCCCGCACGCCGTACGGTTGGCGGTTTCCGGCCTGACCACTCGGGCCGGGAAGCCCCATAATGGCAGGTACATGCCGTAGGAGGTCATCGTGAGTCCCACACGTTCCGAAAGACCCCTCCGAACCATCCTCCGGGCCGTCGTCGTACTGGTGTTGCTCTCGGGCTGGTCCGCCGCCGGATCTGCCGCGCATGCCGGCCAGCGAGCGGGACAACAGGCGGCCGTCGCGGTGCGCGGGGGTGACACCCTCTACAGCACCGGCACCCGCTGCACCGTGGGCTTCAACGCCCGCTCCGGCTCCACGCCGTACGCGCTCGTTTCGGGCCGGTGCGCCCAAGGCGCCCGTACCTGGTACGCCGACCCTGCCCTGACCGTCGTTGTCGGCGTCACCGCGGGAGTGAACTTCCCGGGCGACGACTACGCGAGCATCCGGTACACCAACACGGCGGTCGCCTACCCGGGGGAGGTCTCGCTGGGCACCGGCACCGGTACCCGCGACATCACCAACGCGGCCCGTCCCGCCGTCGGGCAGTCGATCTGCCACGTCGGGCGGACCACCGGATACCGCTGCGGGACCGTCCAGGCCGTGAACGTCACCGTCAACTACGGGGAAGGAACCGTATACGGACTGTTCCGGTCGACCATCTGCTCCGAGCCCGGAGACACCGGCGGTCCGGCTTTCTCGGGCGGCACGGCTCTCGGCATCATCGTCGGCAGCAGCGGGAACTGCGGCTCGGGAGGCTTCACCTACTACCAGCCGGTGACCGACTGGCTGTCGGCGTACGGCCTGAGCGTCCACTGAGGCAGCCGAGCCGACCGAACACGCAGAGTCCCGACGCGGCGCGCCCGTCGGCGGGCGCCCGACGGGCGCCACGCCGATCAGCCAGTGTTGCTCGTCTTCGACCGCGCCGGCCCACGCAACCCGGGCATCGTCACCGCGCGGCCGGCCCAGCCGGTCCGCCGGTACCGGCGGGGCGCCGCCCACGACGGCTTCCACCTGTGCGACGGCGGGCTCCCCGGCGTGACCACCGGCACGAAGCAGCGACGTCCGTGCGCACAGCCGGTATCAGGCGCGTACTCCAAGGCTGCGGTACTCCCGCGTGAGCAGGGTTCCTGGGCGAGGGCCCCGCGCCCACGCAGGCGCCGGTTCGGTCCTGGCCGCCGCAGCCGGATGCCTTCCTGGCCCCGGTGAGTTCAGGGCTGGTGCCAGCGGCCGGCGGGACCGGAGCCGATGATGACGGCATCGCGTATCCCGCTCACGTCGTCGCCTCGGGCTTCGCCGGGGCGATCTCGGAGATCAGGCCCTCGACGAGGGTCTTGATCTCGTCGCGGATCGGGCGGACGGCTTCGACGCCCTGTCCGGCCGGGTCCTCGAGCTTCCAGTCGAGGTAGCGCTTGCCGGGGAAGACGGGGCAGGTGTCGCCGCAGCCCATGGTGATGCAGACGTCCGACTCGCGGACCGCGTCGACGGTGAGGATCTTCGGCCTCTCGGCGGAGATGTCGATGCCGACCTCGGCCATGGCCTGGACGGCGGCCGGGTTGACCTGGTCGCCGGGTGCGGAGCCGGCGGAGCGGACTTCGATGCGGTCTCCGGCCAGGTGCGTCAGCCAGGCGGCGGCCATCTGGGAGCGGCCGGCGTTGTGGACGCAGACGAACAGGACGGACGGCTTGTCGGCCATGGTGATCGTTCTCTCCCGTCGCATGGCGGAGTCCAGCCGCCAATAACTTCAGCATCCGCTGATATCAGCAGGTGGTGATGTGACAGTATCAGTGCATGCTGACTTCAGTCGATCCTGATGTGATCCGGGTGCTGGGTGATCCGCTCCGCTTGAAGATCGTGACCCTGCTGGCGCGTGAGACGCTCTGCACGACGCACCTGGTCGAGGAGACCGGAGCCAAGCAGACCAACCTGTCCAACCACATGAAGGTGCTGCGTGAGGCCGGGCTGGTGGAGACCGAGCCGTGCGGCCGCTTCACCTACTACAAGCTCAGGCCCGAGGTCCTGGCAGGCCTGTCCGAGCAGTTCGCCGGACTCGCCGCCCTGGCCCGCACCGCCGCCGAGAACAAGAGGGTCTGCCCGTGACATCCACCGAGCCCACCACAGCCCGCGCCCAGGGCGCAGGCCCGGCCGGAGACGACTCGATCGTCGGGAAACTCTCCACCCTCGACCGCTACCTCGCGGTGTGGATCCTGCTCGCCATGGCCGTCGGTCTGGGCCTGGGCCGCCTGATCCCGGGGATGAACGACACGCTTGCGAAGATCGAGATCGGCGGGATCTCCCTGCCGATCGCGCTCGGCCTGCTCGTGATGATGTACCCGGTCCTCGCCAAGGTCCGCTACGACCGGCTCGACCGTGTCACCGGCGACCGCAAGCTGCTTCTCTCCTCGCTGGTCGTCAACTGGATCGTAGGACCTGCGGTGATGTTCGCCCTGGCGTGGATCTTCCTGCCGGACCTGCCCGAGTACCGGACCGGGCTGATCATCGTCGGCCTGGCCCGCTGCATCGCGATGGTCATCATCTGGAACGACCTCGCCTGCGGCGACCGCGAGGCCGCGGCCGTCCTGGTCGCCCTGAACTCGGTGTTCCAGGTCCTCGCGTTCGGACTGCTGGGCTGGTTCTACCTCGACCTGCTGCCGCGCTGGATGAACCTCGGCGACGGCCAGGGCCTGGACGTGTCCGTCTGGCACATCGCGCTGAACGTGGTCGTCTTCCTCGGCATCCCGTTGCTGGCGGGGTTCCTGACCCGCCGCATCGGCGAGCAGAGGCTGGGCCGCACCGGCTACGAGGCGAGGTTCCTGCCGAGGATCGGCCCGTGGGCGCTGTACGGGCTGCTGTTCACGATCGTCATCCTCTTCGCCCTGCAAGGGAGGACGATCACCTCGCAGCCCTGGGACGTCGCCCGGATCGCGCTGCCGCTGCTGGTCTACTTCGCGGTCATGTTCTTCGGTACCTTCCTCCTCGGCAAGGGCCTGGGACTGGCCTACGACCGCACCGCGACCCTCGCCTTCACCGCGGCGGGCAACAACTTCGAGCTGGCCATCGCGGTCGCCATCGCCACCTTCGGCGTCACCTCCGGCCAGGCGCTGTCCGGCGTCGTCGGCCCGCTCATCGAGGTCCCGGTGCTGATCGGCCTGGTCTACGTCGCCCTCGCCTGGCGAAGGAAGTTCGCCGCCGACGCGGTGACGACGGCCCCGTGACCCAGCACACGGATGTGGTGGTGGTCGGCGGCGGCCAGGCAGGTCTCGCCGCCGGCTACCACCTGCGCCGACGCGGCCTCGACTTCACCGTCCTGGACGCCGGTGCGACGCCGGGCGGGTCCTGGCAGCACATGTGGGACTCGCTGCACCTGTTCTCCCCGGCGGAGCACTCCTCGCTGCCCGGCCGCCTCATGCCCGCCCAGCCCGGCAAGACCTACCCGGACGCCGGGCACGTGGTGGACTACCTCACCGACTACGAGAAGCGCTACGGTCTGCCCGTCCAGCACGGCACCTGCGTCAACGCCGTGCGCCGCGACGCAGGCCGGCTCCTGGTCGAGGCGCACTCCGGTACCTGGCGGGCCCGTGCGGTCATCAGTGCGACCGGCGGCTGGTCGCGGCCGTTCCTGCCCGCAGTCCCCGGCCGGTCCGTCTTCACCGGGCGGCAGCTGCACACGGTGAACCACCGCTGCCCGGCCGACTTCGCCGGGCAGCGTGTCGTCGTGGTCGGCGGCGGGAACTCCGGCGCCCAGATCGCCGCCGACCTGGCCCTGGACGGCCGTGTCGAGATGACGTGGGTGACCCGGCGCCCACCGCGGTTCCTGACCGACGACATCGACGGCCGTGCCCTGTTCGGTGTCGCCACCGCCCGCCGCCGCGCCCTCGATGCCGGCCTCGGCGACACCGCCGGGGTCGCCTCGCTCGGCGACATCGTGGCCGTGCCGCCCGTCCGCGCCGCCCGCGACGCCGGACTCCTGACCGCCAAGCCGATGTTCGCCCAGCTCACCGCCACCGGTGTCCGGTGGGCCGACGGCAGCCGGAGCGACGCGGACGCGATCATCTGGTGCACCGGCTTCCGCCCGGCACTGGCCCACCTCGCCCCGTTGAACCTGCGCGGCCCGCGCGGCCACATCCCCACCCACGGCACACGCGCCCTCGCCGAGCCGAGGCTGCACCTGCTCGGCTACGGCGACTGGACCGGTCCCGCCTCGGCCACCCTCATCGGCGTCGGCCGCCCGGCCCGCGAGGCGGTGCGGGAGATCGCGGAGCTGCTCGGCACCACGGGGGCGTAGCCCTCCAGCTCCTGGCGGACGTCTCAGGAGATCGCCGCACTGCGGCGTTCGACGAGGACGACGTCGCGCCAGCGGCCGTGGTGACGGCCGATGCGTTCGCGGGTGCCGATGACGCGGAAGCCCGCGCGTTCGTGGACGGCGAGGCTGGCGGTGTTCTCGGGGAAGATCCCCGACTGGATCGTCCAGATCCCGGCCCGTTCGGTGGAGTCCACCAGAACCCTGAGCAGGGCGGAGGCGACGCCGCGGCCACGGGCGGCCGGGTGCACGTAGACGGAGTGCTCGACCACGCCCGCGTACGCGCACCGGTCGGAGACCCTGCTCGCAGCGATCCAGCCCAGCACCGACCCGTCCGCATCGAGGGCGGCGAAGCGGTGCTCCGGCAGCTTCGTGGCGTCGAACGCCTCCCAGGACGGTGGGCTGGTCTCGAAGGTGGCGTTGCCCTCGTCGATGCCCGCCTGGTAGATCGCCAGCACCTGATCGCCGTGCTCAGCCGTCAGAGGCACGACCACCGCGCTCAACGCCCTGCCCGTCACTCTCTCCCCCTGCCCCGTCGGTCGTCAGGCCGCGGTGGGCAGCGCCAGCAGCTTGCCCATGGCGGCGAGGACCGACGGCTCGACGCGGTAGTAGACCCAGGTGCCGCGCCGCTCGGAAGTGAGCAGACCGGCCTCCTTGAGCTTCTTCAGGTGATGGGACACCGTGGGCTGGGAGACGCCGACGTCGGAGATGTCGCACACGCACGCCTCCCCGCCCTCGTGCGAGGCCACGGCGGAGAACAGCCGAAGGCGGACCGGGTCACCGAGGGCCTTGAACATCCGCGCCGCGGTCCCGGCCTCCTCGGCGCTCATCGGGCGCTCGGTCAGCGGCGGGCAGCACGGCGTCACACCCTGACCGTCGGCGGGCCCGAGCAGCGGCAGCACCTTCGCATTCGACATGCGTCTATGTTGGCATACGTCGAACCAGCGAGGGAGGGGCGTCACCGGTACGCGGGACGGGAGGCCTGGCACCGGGCCACGCGGTCCGCGTCCCGGCCCTGGCCGCGCGGCGAGTTCGACGACGGACTGCGCTGCCGCTCCAGCCCGACGAACGCCGGCCCCGGCATGTGGATGGTGAGGCCCTCGCGGTGCCGGGGGCTCCCGGCGGCGTCGAGAGCGCCGTCGAAGCCGTCGGGGCGGGCAGGTCGGAGCGGTGTCCGGTGGCGAGCACGATCGTGTCGACCTCCTCCCTCTGCCCGGTCCGGCCAGACGAGCTCGGCTCCGTCGGCGCCGGTGGACGTCGCTCGTCGCTCGGGCTGTCCGGCGGCCCGGTAGCGGCCGTCGTCGAGGACCGGCTGTGCCGGCGGGCGTGACAGGAGCCGGCCGAGGGATGCGGTGCCCGGACCCGTGCGGGTCGGCCAGAAGCGCAGACCACGGCCGAGGACGCGCTGAGCGACAAACTTCACCGGTTCACGGGTGGCGGCGTGACACGGACGGTCCCGGCGGTGATCTGCACCGCGAAGTCCCCGGCCCCGTCCATCACCCGGCGGCCGGTGGACGGGGTCGGACTGCAGTGGTCGGCGGCGTGCAGCACCTTCCCGGCGCACTCCTCCAGGTCCGGCAGCGTCGGCCGGTGCGGGCGCCCGAACGTCCCGGGAGCCGCCGTGACGGCCCGCGCGGACAGCCGGCCGCCGCTCTCCAGCTCCTCTGCGAAGACGTCGCCGGTGCGGCGGACCCCGGGGGCGACAGCCCGTGGGAACCCGGGATCCAGGCGGCCGGCGTACGAGGTGAAGCAGGCGACGGCCTCGTCGTGGTGCGGGGAGCGGTCGCCGTCGGCGCCGGGGAACGGCGTCCCGGCCAGGGAGCTGTACCGGGCGGGGGAGAACAGCGTGAGGCTGTCGCAGCAGTGTGGCCACGGCCCGGCCGCTCGGCCGGACGCCTCCAGCACCACCGGCCGCCACTGATGGCGACGCCGTCGACGTGCCCCATCGGCGAACCCTTAATTCGATGAATGCCTATGTTGACGTTTGTCAATGCAGTTGCCATGCTGGGCCGCACAAGCCATCGACAGATGTCGAAACACGCAAGGAGTCGCCGTGAACGCGCCCACCACCACCGAGCTGCCCGTCGTCGTGATCGGGGCCGGCCCCACGGGCCTGGCTGCCGCAGCCCACCTCGTCGAGCGCGGCATCGAGCCCCAGGTCCTGGAAGCGGGACCGGCCGCCGCCCGCGCGGTGCGCGAGTGGAGTCATGTGCGCCTGTTCTCCCCCTGGAGCGAAGTCGTCGACCCGGCCGCCGAAAAGCTCCTCGCCCCCACCGGCTGGACACGCCCCGATCCGGCCGCCTACCCCTCCGGCGGTGACTGGGCCGAGCTCTATCTGCAGCCGCTCGCCGACGCCCTGGGCGACCGCGTCCGCCTTGGCGTCACCGTCACCGGCGTCTCCAGGACCGGCCGCGACCGCATCGTGGACGCCGACCGCGAGCAGCAGCCCTTCGTCGTCCATGTCACCCACGCCGGCGGCCGCGAGGAAAGGATCTTCGCCCGCGCCGTCATCGACGCCTCCGGCACCTGGACCACCCCGTCCCCGGCCGGCGCCAGCGGCTTGCCCGCACTCGGCGAGCGCGCGGCCGTCGACCGCATCACCTACCGGGTCCCCGACCTCAAGGACCCCGCCGTCCGCACCCGCTACGCCGGCAAGCGCACCGCCGTCATCGGCTCCGGTGCCTCCGCCTTCACCGCCCTCGCCCTCCTCGCCGACCTCGCCAAGTCCGACGACGGCGCCGGCACGAAGGTGGTGTGGGTCCTGCGCCGCGGCATCTCCGGCTCCACCTTCGGTGGCGGCACCGCCGACCAGCTGCCCGCCCGCGGAGCTCTCGGTCTCGCGGCGAAGGCCGCCGTCGACGACGGCTACGCCGACGCCGTCACGGGCTTCCGCACCGAGGCGTTCGAACGCGACGGTGACGGACGCCTGGTACTGCTGAATGAGGGCGGCCGTGAGCTGGAGCCGGTGGACGAGGTGATCGTGCTGACCGGGTTCCGCCCCGACCTGTCCTTCCTCTCCGAGGTCCGCCTCGGCCTCGACGAGCGCCTCCAGGCCCCGGTGGAACTCGCTCCGCTCATCGACCCCAACCAGCACTCCTGCGGCACCGTCCCCCCGCACGGCCACCGCGAGCTCTCCCATCCCGAGCAGGGCGTCTACCTGGTCGGAATGAAGTCCTACGGCCGCGCCCCGACGTTCCTCGCCATGACCGGCTACGAGCAGGTCCGCTCCGTCGCTGCCGCGATCGCCGGCGATCTCGAGTCCGCCGACCGCGTGGGACTGGCCCTGCCCGAGACCGGAGTCTGCGGCGGCGCCGGGCTGTTCGACGCCCCCGACGCCGCTCAGGCCGACGGCGGCGGCTGCTGCGCCCCCGCGCCGCAGCCCGTCCGGCTCGGCACACCTGCTGCAGTGGGCGACGCCGCCGAGGAGGCCCCGGCAGGCGGCTGCTGCGGCTGACCTGATCCCCCTGTCGGCCCCGCAGGAGACACGTCATGTCCCGTCCGCAACTGGCGTTGTCCCGCAAGTGATTCACGGCATACTGGTTGACCGGCGTCGCTTCCCGGTCACCCGGCGAGAGCGAGGTCGTGGAGGCGGGCGATGCCGAGCATGACGTGGTGGACGCCGTCGTCTTTCAGGCGGCGGTCGCGCAGGATCTCCCAGGTCTTCATGCGGGCGAAGGCGTGCTCGACACGGGCGCGGACCTTGCGGTGGGAGCGGTTGTGGGCCTTTTCCGGGTCGGAAGTCCGGCCTGGCCGGGTTCGCGGCGGTACGGGACGGCCGGGCCGGTGCCGCGGTAGCTGCCGCCGGCGATGACCGTGGTGCGGCCGACGGCATCCTTGGTGCCGGACAGTTCCCACGCCCTGCGGTTGCCGGTGACCGGCCGGCCGACGGCGGCGGCGAGCCGGGTGTCGGCCTCGATGACGCCCCGGTGGTTGGTGGAGTACCGGTGGTTCTTCGGCTGCTCGGTCACCCGGTGGCCGCGGGCGGGGACCAGGGCGCCGTCCACGATCGGCACGGTGTCCTTGCGGAACCGCTTGCGCTGCCGGAGCGCGAGCGCCGGCCCGGGGTGGTCGATGATGCGGTCCGCGGCCGACTTGGACACCCCGAACAGCGGGGCGGGCCGACGCAGGGTGAGGTTGGTCCGCCAGTACGCGGTGACCAGCAGGACCCGGTCCTCCAGTGGCAGGCTCCAGGGCCGGCCTTTGCGGACCGGGTCCTGCCGCTTCCCGCCGCGGGGCGGTGACCGGCTTGCCGAACCGACGCGGGATCAGCCCGGTGGACGGGGCTGCCCAGGGCGGCTCCGACGCCGTGCCCACACCAGCCACCACAAGATCGTTTCACCTGTGACCAGCGAGCGGTTGACCTGTCCCGGTCCTTGTGCCCGGCCGACGGACCGGATCCCGGTGCCGTCGATGATGCCGGTTCTCCGTCGGCGCCAAGGTGGTAGATGACCTCGGCCAGGGACCGCAACCGCACTCCGGGGCCGACGGTGCAACCGCGTTCGGCGAGCAGCGGACGCACCGTGCCGATGGCGCGGGTGAGGGGGAGCGGTCCACGCCGAACCAGTCGGCCGGCAGGTCGTGGACGGTCCCGTGCCGGAGGTGCGCGAGGGTGGCCAGGAAGCCGGTCGACGGAAACCAGTCGGTGCTTCGCGTCGGCGCCCACGGTCCGCTTCCGCGACTTGGACACAGGTTCGACCTGGCGTCGTCCGTGCCGCAAGAGGCCCGTCGTGTCCGCGGGTTCGACGGCCACCTCGACCGGCAGGCCCGTGATTCTCCGGTCACCGATGACCGCCGCGCGAGTCCGGTTCCCCACCGCACAACCATGATCGGCAATCAATGACTCGACGTCTCACCACCTACCGGGTGCGAACTCGTCGGCGATAACCCCCTTTGACTCTGGTTTGTCTTCAAGTAGTTGAAAGCGGAGGAAGGTGAGTGCCGTCGGTCGTTCATTCCGTTACATCTGGATGACCGGCAGAAGACACGCGAATTCGAGGGTGGCGCGAAGGCAATCCCTGCTTCCCGTGGACTTCGGGCGCGCCCACCGACGGCGCAAAGTGGTCTGCACGGCGGGGCTTTATCTTTAAAACTGCTGGTCAGGTGCGTGGTATGGGAAAGTGTTACCTCAAGCGGATTTCTGTGCAAGCGCGTTGGGTGCTCGACTGACCAGTCGATGAGATTTGGACAACCGGCCGTCCCCCTCTGCCTGTTTGCTTAATTCCTTGAAAGCATCGAGTTGTTCCAGGTGGTGCGCGCCGCTGCCTGGGGCCGGTTGTGCCGGCTCACGTCCGGCATCCGCGTCACTGGCCGTCGCGCGTACGGCCGGACACAAGGAGAGCTGCAGAAGTGAATGACAGACCGTCGTTATCGAGACATTCTCCGATATCCGGATCTCACCCTCCCCGAGGCGCCGCCACT
>NZ_JAHWZY010000003.1:0-308628 GCF_041380215.1 Streptomyces pimonensis | reverse complement strand
GGAGCGCGGAGGAACGTCCGAGGACGCAGTGGCGGTGTCACGGCGGCCGTACCTCATCGACATCGTGTCGGGTCTGACCGTCACCACCGCTTGGGGCCGTGGGGTGCGGGACACGAGCTCGATGCGTGACCAGCGCTGAAGGATCACCGCCAGGACGATCTGCAGCTCGGTCCGGGCGAAGTTCTCCCCGATGCACTTGCGACGGCCGTCTCCGAAGGCGAGGAAGGAGCCGCGGGCGGCCGGGGCGCGATGGGGGGCCCAGCGGTCGGGGTCGAAGACGTCCGGGGCGGGGAAGCGCGCCGGATCGTGCTGGTGGAGGTACGGGCTCCAGACCACGTCGGCTCCTTCGGGGATGCGGTGGCCCCCGAGCTCCACGTCACGGGTGGCGGTGCGCGTGACCATCCAGGCCGGCCCGTACTTGCGGATGGCTTCCTGCAGCACCTGACGGGCGTACGGGAGGTTCTCGAGATCCGTGTGGCGCAGGGGGCGGTCGCCGCAGGCGTCGGCCAGTTCGGTGCGCAGACGTTCCTCGACGCCGGGGTGCCGGCTGATCTCGTAGAGAGTCCACGCCAGGGTCGTGCCGGTGGTTTCGATGGCGCCGGTCAGCAAGGTGATGGCCTCGTCCTGCAGATGACGGTGGGTCAACGGCCGGTCCGCGGTGAGGAGTGCGGCGAACAGGCCGCCCTGGGCCGGTGGTGCGTGCGGGCACGTGGGGCCGGTGTCCGCGTCGTCGGACGACGTGCTCGACAGGGAGGCGCCGTGGTGGTCGATGGCTCGGTCGACGAGATCGCGGAGGCGTGCGACGCGTTCGGCGTGCGCGCGGTTGGCGGGCAGCGGCAGGCGGGTGACCCAGGGCGGCAGGACGGTCTGCCGGATGGCGCCTTTCATGATGGCCGGCATCAGGACGGTGAACTCGGCCCGCAGGCGCTCGGGCAGGTCGGCGCCGAAGAGGGCGACGAGGAACGCGGCCAGGGTGAGGTCGTTCATGTCGGCGAAGACGTCACGCTTCTCGTTCTCCCGCCACCCCTCGACCATCGACCGGACCTGGTCGATCATGACGCTGCCGCGTGTGGCGACATGCGCCTTGTTGAACATGGGCTGCATGAGGCGCCGGTTGCGCAGGTGCGTGTCGCCGTCGGCGACGGTGGCCAGGCCGTCGCCGAAGAAGACGCGCAATGCGTCGATGATCCTGCCGCCCTTGGCGTAGTGGCCGGCTTCGGTGACCAGGACCCTGCGGGTCAGTTCGGGATCGGTCACGACGTAGGCGGCGGTCGGTCCGATCCGTATGCGTACGACACTGCCGTGCCGACGGAGGGACGTGATGAAGGGAAGGGGGTCGCGTGCGAGGCGGTGGGCGTGCCCCAGCAGGGGCAGGGCGCCGGGTGCGGTCGGTGTGGGGACGGGTGCGGCGGGCGGGACGGTCACGGCCGTGGGGCTCCTCACGTGAGTCCGTGGGGGGGTGGCCGATGTCTGCCCGGGGAGGCGGTGTGCGATGCGACTGCTCCATGACGTGTGTTTCACATCCCCGCCCCGGGCGCCCGCTTCGGCCGACGGCTAGGTCGGGTCCACATCGGTGTGCAGCATGTGGTGGTCCGAGTACGGGGTGCGTTCCACGTGGTGCTCGAGCGGGGTGACGCCTCGCAGGAAGACGTAGTCGAACTTGCTGTGCCAGTCGGTGGTCGGTTCGCAGGTGCCGCCGTTGGAGGGGAGGCACTGGGGATCGGTGTCCTCGGCCAGCGCCCAGATCGGGGAGAGTTCGGCCGCGTCCGGCACGGCGTTGAAGTCTCCGAGGACGATGGCGCGGTCGTGCCGGGCGACGGCTGCGGCGAGCACGCCCGTCTGGCCCGCCCTCACCGCTTCCTGACGCCGTTCGGCGAGGTGCGTGTTGAAGACCCGTACGGACCGGCCGCCCACCGTGGTGGTGACCGCCATGTACCCGCGGTCCTCGGATCCTCCGTCGGGGTACTCCACGTCGACGTGGTCCGTCATCGGTGCCGCCGAGAGGATCGCCTGCCCGAAGGCTCCCGGATTCCACGGCATTCCCCCGCACCGGCCCCAGTTCCGCAGAACCGTCCCGTACTCGACGTGGTACACCAGCCCGTAAAGGTGCTCCAGACGGTCCCGGATCCTCTCGACGTCCCGCACACACGCCTCTTGCAGACCGACGACCTGGGGCGCGTACGTGGCGATCTCCGCCGCCCGGTCGGCATCGTCCGTCTCGCAGGGGTTGCAGATGTTCCACGTCATGACCCGGTTCGGTACGACGTCCCTGACGGCGTCGGCGGGCAGCGGCCTGGCGACGGGGGCCCCGCTCGGTGTGCTGGGGCCGAGGAGCACCATGCAGGCCACGACCACGGCACCCGCGAGCCACCGTGCGTTCCTTCCGACCACTGCCGCCTCCTCGTGTGCGTGCGCCTGGCGTCCGACGCTTCCGTGCACGAGCTTATGGGACGGCGTCGCCGGCAACGCGTGGCCGGTTCCCGCCCGGGAACGCAGCGCACCGGCGAGGACGACGACCGTGTCGTAGCCCTCGAGGGCGACAGGAGAAGGCGTCGCCCGGCCGTCCGCGAAAGGCCGCCCGACTCGTGCGCCGGACGGGCCGAGGGACTCGGGCGGGCGACGCGGGAACGGGACGGCGGCGCTGTCGTCCCCGGGCGACCGGCGCCGTGCGAGCCGCGCCCTCTTCCACCGTCCGCCCGCTCGTCCCGTCGCCCGGGCCCTGTGCGAGCGGCCGGCCCTCTCCCCCGTGTCCCGTCCAGGAATGGTCGCGGCCCCGTCCCGCGTTACCGTGAGCATGACGACGCATACGCCGCAGCCCGAAGTGCTGCGCTACACCGCCTTCTCCAGCAGTCCGGACGGCGGAAACCCCGCCGGTGTCGTTCTGGACGCCGACGCTCTGGACGACGGGGACATGCTGGCCATCGCCGCCGGCCTCGGATACTCGGAGTCCGCGTTCCTCACCGCGCCCCCGGAGGGCCTCGGCGGTCCGGAGGGACGGACGTACGGCATCCGTTACTTCAGCCCCAGGGCCGAGGTACCGTTCTGCGGGCACGCCACCGTCGCGACCGCCGTCGCGCTCGCCGAGCGGACGGGCCCCGGGGAGATGGTGTTCGCGACGCAGGCCGGCATCGTGCCGGTGGAGGTGACCGAGAAGGACGGGACGGTCAGGGCCACGCTCACCAGCGTCGAGCCGCACATCACGGAGATCTCCGACGCCGACCTCGCGGAGGCGCTCGCCGCGCTGGGCTGGCCGGCCGTCGACCTCGATCCGGCCTTCCCGCCCCGTATCGCGTTCGCCGGCGCCCGTCATCTGGTGCTCGCGGCGGCCACGCGTGCCCGTCTCGCGGACCTCTCCTACGACTTCGCGCGCCTCGAAGCCCTCATGCACCGTCTGGACCTGACCACCCTCCAGCTGGTGTGGCGGGAGTCGGCCACCGCCTTCCACGTCCGTGACCCGTTCCCCGTCGGCGGCATCGTCGAGGACCCGGCGACCGGCGCCGCGGCAGCCGCGTTCGGGGCGTACGCCCGCGAACTCGGCCTTGTGCCCGAGGACTCCGTCCTCGCCCTGTACCAGGGCGAGGACCTCGGCCGCCCGGGCCGGCTCACGGTGACGCTGCGCGCGGGTGACCCGCGCGTCCGGGTCGGCGGCGCGGGAACTCGCATCGGCTGAACGGCCGTTCCCTCGCGACGTTGTCGGGTGCGACGGCACCTCGGCCGTTCGACCGCGGTCCGGAGGGAACGTCTTCCCGTGAACCGTGCACTGTGCGGGCCCGCCGCCACCACGGCTCCGCCCGTCGAGTTCGCCGACCGGCCGATCCCGGTCGCGGACGCCGCCGAGAGCCTCGCGGGCCGCGCGGACCGGGGAGAACGCTGTGCGACGCGCCTACGAGAGCCTGTCGACCGCCGTCGACACCGATTCCGTCGCATCGCCGCAGGCCGCGCTCGCCCTCCTCGACGAGGGGGCCGGCGACCCGCAGTGGGCCCGGCACTTCGCGGCGGATCCGGACGCGGAGCACCGGACGAAGCCGACCGCCTGCCCCGGGCTCCCGCCCGCTGCGCGGAGGACGCCGACCGCCGACCCGGACGTACGGGTCGTTGCGGAACTCGCGGCGTGGACGACGGCGGACACGGCCGTCCGCTCGCGCGGCGCCGGCGTGCCGAGGTCCGCCGCGCGGTGACGGCCGACGGGGCGACGCCGCCGGACGTGCTGCCGAAGCCGTCGTCCGGTTCGCCGACCACCCGTCGGCGGTGCTGCGCTGCCGAGTCGCGCCCCGCCCGCCACCGCCCACGGCAGGGCGGGCGGGGCGGCGCGCGGGTCCGTCGACACATGTGCCGGACCCGCGCGGGGCCACGTCAGCGTCGACGGGACCAGCCGGTCCCGATTCCCGCCACGTGCAGGGCCAGGGCGGTCAGCCCCAGCAGCATGACGTTCACCGAAGAGAACACGTCGTTGGTGCCGATCTCCGCCGCGTTGATCAGGAACGCGATGAAGAAAAGCACCGCCGCGACCGTACCGAGCATGAACGAGCTCCTCTCATGGGGATGAAGCCCGTATGCCCGGCCGTCGCGCTCACAGACGCGGGAATGACGGCACGGGTGGCGTCCCGCGGTGCCGGTCGGGCCTGTTCCCCCCGCGGAACCGCCTGCCGTCCGCCCGGTCGGGTCCTGTGGCTGAGCGCTGGTCGGGCGACGGCGGACGCTGCGACATCGCCCCGGTCACCGTTCGCCTGTGGGTCCGCCTCCGTGCGCCCGGTTCCTCCCGCATCGCGTCAACGACCGGCGGCAGCCGCATGCCACGGCGTGTGGACGAAGTGTTCCGGGGCAGGCGAACGCGGCGACCGGGCGCGGAGGGCGGAACGTTCGACGGTTTCACGCTGACACGCAGCACGGGGAGCCGGGCCGAACTCCGCGTGCGGTACGGGGCGGCGGCCCACCCGTACTGCTCCTCCACGGCCGTCCGCGGACGCACGCGACGTGGCACCGCGTGGCCCCGTTGCCGACGGCCGCGGGCACACGGTCGTCCGCCCCGACCTACGGGGCTACGGGGCTACGGGGCGTCCTCGCAGCCTCCGACCGACCAGGGACACCGCCGGCCCTCCGAGCGCGCCATGGCCGGGGGCTGCCTCGCTCCGATGCGCGGCCTGGGCCACGAACGGTTCGACGTCGTCGGTCACGGCCGGGGGCGTACGTCGCCACCCGCCTCGCCCTGGACCCTCCGGAGGCCGTTTCCGCCCTGAGCGTGCTGGACGCCGTCCCCCTCGGGGAGGCGCTGCGCCGGCACGACGCGAAGTCCGCCCTGAGCCGGCGGCACTGGTTCTTCCTCGCGCAGACCGACAAGCCGGCCGAACGGATCATCGGCGCGGACCCCGACACCTGGTACAGGGGCGCACCCGAGCAGGCGGACGTCGAGGCGTACGAGGACTACCGTCGTGCCGTCCACGATCCGGCCACCGTGCACGCCAGGTGTGAGGACCACCGGGCCGGTCCGGGTGTCGACCGGCGGCACGACGCCGACCGGCGGGCCGGTCGCCGCACCGAGTGCCCGCTGCTGGTTCCGTGGGCCGCCCGTGACGACATGGCCGGCCTCTACGGCGACGTACCGGGGGTGTGGCGGGACCGGGCCGGAGGCCCGCTGGAGGGCGGCTCGGTCGCCTCCGGTCACCACGTCGCCGAGGAGGCGCCCGAGGCGCTCGTCACCGCCCCGCTCGAGTTCTGGAAGGCTGCGGACGGAGCGGCCTGAGCCGCCCCGTCCGCGGGCGCGCGTCACAGGAAGCGACACGAGCACTCGGGCGGATGGCCGTCACGGCTGCTCGGGCTGCGCGTTCGCCGTGCCCGCGGCCCGGTTCACCGGACGGCGCGTCCCGGCTTCCCAGAGGCACCAGGTCGTCCACAGCAGCAGGACGAGGAAGACGGCGAGCAGGCCCAGCAGCACCACAGCCTGCCGTGCCGATCCGTTGTCCTGAATCAGTGTCAGCAACAGGCAGACGGACCAGGCGACCACACCGCCCGCGTAGACGGCCCTGAGCTGTCGCAGCTGACTCATCGATTCCATCGTCCCTCCTGAACCGCTCCATCACGCGTCACCCTGCCGGTACCCCCGTCATGCGGCTTCACCGCACGCGATCGCGGTCGATCTCCCGGTCGGCTGTCGCTCCGGCTCGTCTGCCGTGGGCGGTGGTCCACGGCAGGGTCGTGTGCGGAGATATCCCTTTGTGCGGCGCTCACCGGCCTGGTTGGCTCACGCCCATGACCTGGCTCCCCCATGATTTCCCCCATCCCCTGCACGTCGACGTACCCGACGGCGGGGGCCACCGGCTGCGCCCGATCAGCGGTGCGGACGCACCGCTGGACCACCCGACGGTGATGGGTTCGCGGGAACGGCTGTGGTCGGTCTTCGGCCCGGCGTGGGGCTGGCCGTCGGCCACGATGTCGTACGAGGCGAACCTCGCCGATCTGGAGCGGCACGCCGCGGAGACAGAGGCGCACGAATCGTTCAACTACACGATCGAGAACGTGGACCGTACCGCCCTGCGCGGCTGCGTCTACATCGACCCGCCCGAGAAGCAGGGGGCGGACGCCGAGATCTCCTGGTGGGTGGTGGACGACGAGGTGGGCGGTGCGCTGGAGCGGGCGCTGGACGCCTTCGTGCCGCGCTGGGTCGCCGAGGACTGGCCCTTCGAGCGGCCTCGTTTCATCGGCCGGGACATGAGCTGGGAGGAGTGGCTCCGGCTGCCGGACCACCCGTGAGCAGGGCCGTCCGTCCGGTGCGGAGGCCTCGCCGTACCCGGGGCTGTCGCTGATCGTGGGCCGTGCCCCCGCCTCCTGCGCCGGCACGGCGTCAAGCCCTTCGCCGTCTTTCTCGTCCGCTGTCCCCGGCGTTCCGCGTCGCCCACGGCGTCGAATCCGACCGGCTCGAGCGGATCTCGTCGGTGCCGGTGGGCAGACATGCCCCTACCGGTGATCAAGCAAAGGAAACAAGGTGACGCGGGACTTCGCTGACGCGGTGGAATCGATGGAGCAGCTCGCCACGGTCTGGCGGGCGATGGTGCTCGACCGGAATCCGGACGCGGACGTAAGGGACCTGCCGGGCGTCGCGGTGCGCTGGGCGGAGTGCGGGTTCGCTTTCTGGAACTGCGTCACGCTCACCGAGGCAGGGGCGGACGCAGGGCTCCTGGAGAAGCGGCTGGGGCAGGCGGCGGACATCATGCGGTCGAAGCGGCGGGCCGGCTTCCTGTGGGTCTTCGAGGACCTCCTCGGCGCCGAGGCGCGCCCGCGCCTGACGGAGGCGGCCGAACGGGCCGGTCTGGTGCACGCCTTCTCGGGCGTCGGTATGGCCGGTGACCTGCTGCCGGTCCCCGAACCGGCGCACCCGGAGCTGACGTTCGTGCGGGTCGGTACGGACGAGCACCTGCGGGCCTACGCCGACCTCAACTCGCGTGCCTACGGCATGCCGTTGGAAGACGGCCGCGACGGCCTGGTGGGCTCGGGGCTGTGGCGGACAGGGGTGCACGCCTACCTGGGTCTGCGGGACGGCGTTCCGGTGACGTGTGCCGGGGCCGTGGAAGCGGACGGCCGTCTGTTCGTCGTCCTGGTGGCCACGGACCCGCGGTGGGAGCGCAGGGGGTACGGAGAGGCGGTGACCCGTAAGGCCCTGTACGAGGGAGCCCGGGCCACCGGGCTGACCCGGGCCACGCTGCACGCGACCGCCGCCGGGGCTCCCCTGTATCCGCGGATCGGCTTCGAGCCGAACAGCCCGCTGCACTTCTTCACCCCGGGAAGCTGACTGAACGTGCCGGAAGACCGCTGTCGTCAGGTGGGCAGCGGGCCGCCGGCGGTGCGCCGGTCGACGGGGCAGCGGCTCACGTCGACCGTGTCCAAGCCGCTTCCCACGAGGAGGTCCGCCGCGCCGGCGGACCGGGTGCCGTCGGCGCGGAAGGTGACGAGCAGACGGTCGTCGGGGAGTTCCGGGCAGCGTTCGGGCAGCACCTCGAGCGGTATGCGCACGGCGTCCGGGACGTGCACCCGGTGCCACTCGAACACGCGGTGAACACCGCGCCGAGGCGGGCCACCACCTCGTCGGCCCGGGTCAGCAGGTCCTCACCGCCGCCGTGATCCGCAGGACCGGCGCGGCCCCGGCACGGGCGGTCCCGTCGTCGACGAGCCCGGCGGCGACGAACGCCGCCACCGTGCTGCGCGCACTTCGCACGGTGATGCGTGAGCTGCGGGCCGGTTCGCCGGGCGAGAGGCCCGGCGCTCCCTGGATGTGCCCCAGCGGCCCGTACTCGTGCGTGGTCGGACCGAGCGGCTCCGGCCCTTCGATGAGGGTGGCCCCCCGCACCCGGCCCATGGTGAGCAGCGTGACGGTGGGGCTGGAGGGAGGCGGTCCGGACACGGAGGGCGGATCACCCGTCGGAGGAGGAACGCCTGTGGTCCCGCTGCTCCAGCGGCTCCCGCGCGGCCGGCGCCTCACCATCGGCGTCCGCGCCGTCGGCGCCCTTCCGGAGGGTGTCGCGCACCTCGCGCAGGCGCCGCACCTGACGGCCTCCCTGCCAGGTCAGCAGCGGCAGGACGACCGCGCCGAGCAGACCGCAGACCAGCGCCTGCCGGACCTCGCCCAGGAGGAGCGGCGCGGCGACGAACAGCGCGTACATCAGCCAGAGAACCACCAGGGCGGGGCGCCGGTGCCGGGTACGGCGCAGCCGTTGCTCCGCCAGGTCCAGCATGGCTTTGCGCTCGGCGGACGACGAGGGGAGCTCCCCGTGGCGCAGCCGGCGGTCCAGGGCGACCAGACGGTCGCCCGAGCCGCCGGCCGCGCGCTTCTCCCCCGCCCGCAGCACCAGCAGGACGGCCACCGCGCCCACCGACGTCACGGCGGCCCGCAGCAGCACCACGAGGGCCGGCTCCCCTGGCGACATCAGCATGATCACCGCCCAGCCCAGGAGGACGACGAGCAGCACCTGGGCCCATACGTGGCGGCCGAAGAAGGTATTGAGCCGTTCCACCGTCGTCCCCCTACCGTCCGGACCGGACGCCACCGCGTCGCAGACCCACCGTCCGGGCGGTCAGCAGCACGCAGGCGACCGCGCTGTACGCCCATTCCGCCGTTCCGCGGGCCACGCCGACGATGCTCCACACCGCCCACAGGGCGAGCACCACGCACAGCGCCGTCGCGGCGATGTCGACGACTCGTGCGCGCAACCGGACGCGTTGGCGCGTGCCCGGTTCGAGATCGCCGAGCTCCTGTCCCTTGTGGTCGTGGCGCTCTCCCATGGCAGGCCTCCTCGCGCACTTTGTCTCGCTCGTCCTTGGAGGCCTATCGGCTACCCCCGGCCGAAAGCACCAAGCGGCCCCCCGGCGGGGCAAGTTGCCGGGATCAGGGCAGGGTCCGCTTCTGCTTGGGGCCGGTGTGGCAGGTCCACAGGTGGACCTGCGTACCGTCGTCCCACGGGCCGCCCGAGGCGTCCAGGCACTTGCCGTTGACCCCCCGCACCTCACCCGTGCGGGTTCCGTCGGTGGAGGTGGCGGAGGAGAACTCGTCCACGTCGAACAGGGTGCCGCTGCCGCCTTTGAAGACGAGGTACAGGGTGGTGGAGCCGGCCGGTCGGTCAGGGACGCCGTGACGTCCTGGAAGGTCTCCCAGCCGCCGGTGACCGGCACGGCGGCCGTACCGAGCAGGGTGCCGGTCGGGGAGCCCGCGCGGACTTCGAGGAGGCCGCCGCTGCCGTCCGAGGGGACACGGGCGGTGAAGCCGGTGGCGTTGTCGAGGGCGTAGGGCGCGAAGGAGATCCAGTCGCCGTTGTGGATATCGCCGACCTTCTTGCCGCCGTGCGCGGGTGTGCGGTTGACGGCCTGTACGGTTCCGTCGCCGCCGGCCTCGATCCGCTTGATCCGGCGGCGGCCGAACTCACCGGCGAAGAATTCTCCGTCTTACTCGGCGGGGAACCCCACCTCGGAGGTGGAGTTCGCGTCGTACCGGTGGACGGGGCCGCCCATGGGCGACTCCGAGCCGTTGCCGAACTCGGGGACGAAACCGCCGCCGTAGGGGATCCAGGCGGGCTGTGCGGGCGGCAGGCCGGTCAGGCCGGTGTTGCGCGGTGAAGTGTTCCTCGGTGCCGCGCAGCCGAAGACCGAGCCCGAGGTTCCGGATGGACGGTGCCGGGCGGCCCGTCGGTCCTCCACCGGCCCCACCCCCACGGCCGAGGCGCACCGCTCCCGACCCGTCCGGCCCTCCGAAGCCTCCTACGGGCTCAGCCCTCGGGAACGCGCAGGGCCAGGAGGGCCACGTCGTCGTCGTTGTCGGCGGGGCGGACACGGCTGAGCAGTTGGTCGGTGAACGAGAAGAGGGGGCGGTGGGCGAGGGCGGCGGCGTGCCGGCGCAGCCGGTTCAGGCCCGTGTCGAGAGGCTGGCGGGGCGTTTCGATGAGGCCGTCCGTGTACAGCACCAGGGTGGATCCCGGCGGGAGCAGTGCGGTGGCGTCGGGGCGCCGCAGACCCGCCTGGGTGCCCAGGAGGATGCCGTGGCCATCGGTGAGGTAGCTCGCCAGGCCGTCCCGGCTGATCAGCAGCGGCGGAGGATGGCCCGCGTTGGTCCAGGACAGCTGCCAGTGACCGTCGTGGGCCGCTTCGATCCGGCCGAAGATCATGGTGGCCATGGTGACGTCGGTGATGTGCTGGACCGCCTCGTCCAGCCGTTCGACGATCCGGCTGGGGGGTTCGTGCTGGGACCAGGCGTAGGCGCGGAGCATGTTGCGGACCTGTGCCATGCCGGCTGCCGCCTCCAGGTCGTGCCCGACGACGTCGCCGATGGCCAGGGCCGTGGACGCGTCGGACAGAAGGAAGGCGTCGTACCAGTCGCCGCCGACGTGTGAGGCGTCGGGGGCGGGCAGGTAGCGGACGGTCATCTCCAGGCCCGAGAGGTCCGGCATCTGGGGCAGCAGATGGTTCTGCATGGTCTCGGCCACCTTGCGCTGACGCTGGTAGAGGCGGGCGTTGTCCAGGGCGAGGCCGGCCCGGCGCGCGATGTCCTCGATCAGCGGGAGGTCCACGGGGGCGAAGGCCTCCGGACTCTCGGCCCGGCCCAGGGTCAGTGCGCCCAGGACCACGCGGGGGCTGCGGATGGGCGCGATGGCCGCGGAGTGCATCCGCGTGGCGTGGAACAGACGGCCCTGCTCGACCGCGATGCCGGAATCCGGCGTCCCCTGGTAGGTCTGCGGACCGGCCAGGGTGGAGGCGACGCCGCGCAGGGCTCTGGACAGGGGCATCGGGGATTTCTCGGAAACCGGCGGCATCGGCCCCTGCAGGTCCTCGTGCCGCACCAGCGTGTCGCCCTCGGCGTGGACCACGACGGTGCGCCACACCTCGTCGCGTTCGGTGATCAGGTCGACGATCACCCAGTCCGCCAGCCGGGGCACGACCAGGGCCACCAGCCGCCGCAGCGCCTCGTCGGCGTCGAGGGTGGAGGTCAGCTGCGCGGTGGTCTCGGCCAGCAGGGCCAGCCTCTGCAGTTCCGACAGCGACTGGACCGGCGGCTCCGGTCGCCGGACGGTGCCCCGCAGATGCCCGGGAGTGTGGAAGACGACGAGTGTGGCGGCTTGCCGGTCGCCGAGGTCGTACGGGGAGATCAGCCAGGAGACGAGCAGCAACGAACCTTCGGCGTGTGCGAAGTAGTCCTCGTCGCCCTGAGCCGGGCGTCCGGCGTGGAACGCCTGTCGCATCGTGCACTGGGTCCTCGGCAGCTGCTGCCCCTGCGGACCGCGGTGCAGCAGGTCGTGCGCGTCCTGGCCGACGAGCTCCACGGCTGGCCGGCCCAGCAGTTCCTCCGCGCGGGCGTTGACGGCGATGATGCAGCCCTGCTCGTCGACGACGTAGGCACCCGTGCCGATGGCTTCCAGCGCGGCGGAAGCGGTCGACGGGGACAGCCCGTGGACCTCCGTGTGCTCCGCCCCTGTCATCGTCTCCTCCTCCGCCGGCCGGGTCGACGCCCCGCCCGCCGCCCGTGTGCCCCGCCTCATGCGTCTTCCCCCGTTTCCCGCCTCCCTCATGTGCCCACCATGTGGTGAGGATCCCACGTCGTCCGACGGCTCCGGTGAATTCCGCTCCGCGGGCAGCGGGCAGCGGGCAGCGGGCAGCGGGCAGCGGGCAGCGGGCAGCGGATGATGACACATCCGGAATCCGGACATCGAGGTGGCCGGACTGCCGTCGGCCGTGGGGCACGCACCGGCTTCGAGGGCGCCCCTGGCCGACTTCCAAGCTCGGGCCGGTGTGCGTGTCCCGTGCGTCCCGGCGGGCCGCCCGTTCCGCCTCCTCGTGCGCACCGGTCGGCTGCTGCGGCCGGTGCGCACACGGAGAACGACGGGCGTCCGATGTACCGCGGAGGTAGCGCCCCGAGGACATCGTCCGGGGGCCGCTCCCGGAAGGACGGAGACGGAGCATGACGGGCGGGAACGTGGCCGTCTGTTCGGCGGGACCGGCGCCCCCGACAAGTCGGAGGTCGCGGGCGCGAACGGCGCTGCGGGCGGTCGCGTCCCGGCGCGGTACGGCTCGGTGAGGGCCACGGCCGTCGAGGGCTCCGCGACGACCCGTGGACGGGTGCGCATGGCATGACCCGGACTCAGAACCGGGTCGGCGCGTCGCGCCCGGCGCCACCCGTTCGGCATGAAGCCGGGAGGCTCCGCATCACTCGGACGGACGGAAAGCACGACGTCCAGGCGACGCGACAGGCGCCCCGCCGGGTCACATAGGACAGTAAGACCATGAACCGTCACCGACGCCCGCCGCGGCGTGCCCCGTGGATCGCAGGCGGCGCCGCTGTGCTCGTCCTCGGCGGCATCGGCGTGTGGGCGCTGATGACGCAGGACGGCGGAACGCCCAGCCCCACGCCCTCGGCCTCGGACGATCTGTCCCTTCCGACGCTGAACCCGTTGCCGTCCTGGACGTTCGCGACAGAGCCGTCGAGCACGGCGCGGCGGACGCCGACGCCCACGCTGTCGCCCGGGCCGACGCCCCGGCCTCGTCAGTCGACCCCGCCGAGCAGACGGCCGGCGCCCCGGCCGGCCTCGTCGGCACAGCGGCCGACCAACGAACCGTTGCCGTCGGCTCCGCGGAGGACAACCGAGTCGGCGCCTCCGGAGCAGCGGCCCACGACCCGCTCGGCGCCACCCAGCCGCCAACCGGCGCCCCGCCGGACCGAGACCGACACGTCGGCCCCGCGCACTCCGAAAGCGGGACCGACAACGCCACCGCCTCCACCGACGCGGTCCGCGACACCCCGGCTCCCACCGGGCTTCCCGACGCCCAAACCTTCGCCACAGCCCGCCACACCCGCGCCCCCCACGAAGCCCGCCACACCCGGACACCCACCGAAAACCACGACACCCAAACCTTCGCCACAGCCCGCCACACCCGCGCCCCCCACGAAACCCGCCACACCCGGACACCCACCGAAAACCACGACACCCGGACACCCCTCGAAAACCACGATGCCCGGGCCGACGCCGTCGACCGGTGGCGGCGAACGGGTGACCACCACGTGGTACACCTCCCCGGCCGCGACGGCCGCCGCCCGCCGTATGGCGGACGCCGACACGGTCGGTGACCCCGCCTGCTCGATGGCGGCCGTGGGGCAGCCGGACCCTCGGCTGGTTCCGCGGATCAGCCGTATCGGCATCGGACACCACGGCACGTACTGGTGCCTGGTCTGGTGAGGCGACGGGCAGCGCCTGACGACCCGTCACGCGTGGTCCGCACGGGCATCGGGACCTGGCAGGGCCGGCGGCGGGCCACCGCGTAGGCTGCCCTCGGCACGAAGACGGCTGGGCGGGGGAGCACATGACGGCTGGGACAGCCCCGAGGTGGGCATCGACTCTCGATTCGGTGGTGGTGTACGCGCAGGGGGCGCTCTGCCGCCGGCTGGCCCGGGGCGCGGTGCCGGCGGCCGGACGCGTGCGAGTGACGGGACTGCCCCGTTCGCTGGACCCGGGCTCGCTGCGGGCCCGCGTCGTCGGGGCGTCCGGGGTGCGTGTCACCGAGGCCCGGGTGGAGCCGGAGGCCGAACTCCTCGACACGGAACCGTCCGAGGACCTGCGACGCGAAGTGGAGCGGCTGCGCGACGGCTGT
Source organism: Streptomyces pimonensis (assembly GCF_041380215.1). NCBI lineage: Bacteria > Bacillati > Actinomycetota > Actinomycetes > Kitasatosporales > Streptomycetaceae > Streptomyces > Streptomyces pimonensis. Next base: position 294,513 of record NZ_JAHWZY010000003.1, on the reverse strand, counting down.
GCGGCGGCACGGGGCCGCCGGGACCGGCAGCTGGGCCTGATCGAGGAGGTCGGAGCGCTCCGCCCGGTGCCGCCGGCCCGCAGGCGGGACGCCCCGCACCGCCGTGCCCCGGTCGACGCGTGGCTGGAGCTCTCCGACTTCGTCGACGAGCGCCTGACCGGGTTGCACAGCAGGCTCCGCGAACTGGAGAAGGAGCTGCGCAGGGTCGAGCACGAGCTCACGGTCGCCGAGGACAGGTTCTCCCGTGCCTCCACCGGCGCGCCCTCGGCGCCGGTGGCCGACTCGATGTGCGCGGTCCTGACGCTGGACGACGCGGACGAGGCGGAGGTGGAGGTGGAGTACGGGGTGCCCGGCGCCCTCTGGGTGCCCGCCTACCGGCTCACCCGTCGTGAGGGCCAGAGCGATGGCTCCCTGGTGCTGCGCGCCTCGGTCGCCCAGCGCACGGGTGAGGACTGGACCGGTGTCCGGATCGCCCTGGCCACCGCCGATCTGCGCCGTCGCACCGACCTGCCCCGGCTCCGCTCGGTCCGCATCGGACGCAGTCAGTCCGCCCCCGCGCCTTCGGGCTGGCGTGAGCACCCGGCGGGGCTGGCCGATCTCTTCGCCGGGTACGACGCAGCGGGTCCCCGGCCCGACATGAGGCCTGCGCCCGGGGCCGTGGGTGGCGCCGCGCCCGGTCCCGTTCCCCCGTCGCCCGTTCCACTGCCGGAGGGCGCCCCTCCTCCGTCCTTCGGCGGCCCCGCGGCGCCGGCCCGGCCGAGCGGCAGGCCGCGTACCGCCGCGCGGCTCGCCGCGCCCGCCGCCGCCCCGGCTGCTCCCGCGGCCCCCGGGGCGGCTCCGTCACCGCACGCAGCGTCCGTGGCCGTCGCCGGGTACGCCCCGCCGTCCCCCGTGACCGGTCCACCGCAGCCGGACGGTGCCGAACTCGACTACTCCGCGCTCGTCCTGTGCGGCCCGGACGAACAGGGCGGCCGCCGGGGCAGGCTGTTCCCCGGCTCCGGCGTCGACCCGGTGACCGCCGAGTACCGCCGTCGCGCCGGGACGGTGGGCGCACTGCCCCTTCCCGGACACGCCGTGCGGCCCCGCGAGTCGGCGGGTTCCTTCGACCACCGGTTCGATGCCGCCGCCCCCGCCGACATCCCCTCGGACGGCACCTGGCACACCGTCACCGTCGGCGAGATCCCGGTCGGCCTGCGTACCGAGTACATCTGCGTTCCGTCCGTGGAGCAGACCGTGTACACGACGCTGGTGCTCTCCAACGCCACCGATCAGGCGTTGCTGGCCGGCCCGGTGGAGGTCACCGTGGACGGGGACTTCCTGCTGACGGCCGCTCTGCCCACGCTCGCCCCGGGCTGTGTGTGCCGGGTGGGGCTCGGACCGGCCGAGGCCATCGGGGTCACCCGCCGGGTGAATCTGCACGAGTCGACCGCGGGGCTGCGCAACAACGTCACCGTGCTCGACCACCGCGTTCGTGTGGAGCTGGCCAACCGGCTCGCGGCGCCCGTCCTTGTGGAGGTGCGCGAGCGCGTGCCCGTCACCTCCGACCCGGACGTCCGGATCGAGGAGCGGGCCGACTGGACGGCTCCCGGGGGTGACGCGGGCGCGGAGCGTCATGTGCCGGGCACCCGTCTGTGGCGGATCGAGCTGCCCGCCGGCGGCACCGCCGCCCTCGACGGTGGCTACGAGATCCGTATCCCGGCCGGTAGGGCCCTCACCGGCGGCAACCGCAGGAGCTGACACAGCATGTCTACGTCATCGGAACTCCTCCCCCTCCCCGTCACCGCCGTCACCTGCACGGAGGACCGCGCTCATGTCGAGCGCGCGATCGTGCTCGGCCTGCGGGTCGGCACGCAGCGGCTGCGCCTCGGTCCGGTCAGCGCGCTGGCCGTCGACCGCACCCTGCACGCCGAGCTGACCGCCGGCCACCCGGCGACCGTGCTCGACGCGCGGATCGTCCGCGGCTGGACGCCGCGCGGGCCGGAGCCCTCCGCCGACGACTCCGCGCTGCGTCGGCGGGTGACGGCCCTGGAAGAGGAACGGACGGAGCTGGAACAGCGACGTGACCGGCTCCGTCTCCGTCTCGACCTGCTCGGCCGTCTCGCCGCCGATCTGCTGCGGGAGATCGGCGAGGGCGCCGGCTTCGGGGAGGCGGAGAGGGACCGCTGGGCCCGGGAGCTGGACCGGGTGGACGACGAGCGTGACGCGAACGGCGAGCGACTGCGGTCTGTGGAGGCCGAGTTGGCCACCGTCGTCGCCGAACTCTCCGACGTCCGGCGGGCCGTGCGGCTCTCCGAGACGGAATCCGCCGAACTGGTCGGTCACATCGAGCTGACCGTGCACGCCTCGGCCGCCGGGCAGGCCGGGCTGCGCCTGAGCCACCTCACGCCGTGCGCGGTGTGGCGGCCCGCCTACCGGGCCGTGCTCGACGGGGAGTTCATCACGCTGGACACGGACGCGATCGTCTGGCAGCGCACCGGCGAGGACTGGTCGAACGTACGGCTGACCCTGTCGACGGCGCGCTCCGCGCGTGCCGCGGGACCGCCACGGCTCGGCGAGGACCGGCTGACGCTCACCGACCGCTCCGCCGCGGAGCGCCGCACCGTCCACGTCGGCCTGCGCGAGGAGGAGATCGCGGACCTCGGCCCCGTCCCCGTGCTCGGACTGCCGGGCGTGGACGACGGCGGCGAGGTGCGCGTGCTCCACTCCCCCGCGCCGGTCTCCGTGCCGGCGGACGGCCGCGCCCACCGTGTTCCGCTGTCCTCCTTCACCTCGCCCGCGAGGAGTGAGTACGCCTGCTCGCCCGAACTGTCGCCCCTGGTCAGCCAGGTGGTGCGGTGCGACAACCTGTCGGGGCACGCACTGCTCGCCGGGCCCGTCGACCTGGTCCGCGGCAGTGGGTTCAGCGGACGCGGCGCCCTGGACTTCACCGCGCCCGGCGCCCCCGTCGAACTCGCCCTCGGCAGCCGGGACGACCACCGGGTGCTGCGGGAGACCGAGGAGACCCGCGAGACCGCGGGCGTCACCCAGCGGACCGTGCTCACCCGGACCGTCCGGCTGCACCTGTCCAGGTTCTCCGCCCCCGGCGAGCACGACGACCGGGTGGTCGTCGTCCGGGAGCGCGTCCCGGTCTCCGAGGTCTCGGCGGTGGAGGTGCGCCTGCGCCGGGAGGACTGTTCCCCCGCGCCCGACGCGGTCGACGCGGACGGCATCGTCCGCTGGGACGTCCCGCTGGCCCCGGGCGGCCGGCGCACGGTCACCCTCGTCTATGACGTCTCGGCGAGCGGCAAGGTCACCGGCCTGTGACTCCGAGGAGGCAGCGCTGCCGCGTCCTCGGCCCGTCGCCGTCCGGCGGATCCCGTCAGAACCTCGGTGTCGGTGTCTGCGACCGCACCAGTTCCGCCGCCTCCTGTTCCGTCTGCACCGAGGGCGGCGAACCCTCGAGCGGCTGCTGGGCCGTCTCCTTCATACAGGCCACCGCGACGACACCGACCAGAGCCGCGGCCATCGCGTAGTACGCCGGCATCATGTCCGAGCCGGTCGCGCCGATCAGCGCCGTGATGACCAGCGGGGTCGTGCCGCCGAACAGCGACGTCGCCAGGTTGTAGCCGACCGACAGGGAGCCGTAGCGCACCGATGTCGGGAACATGGCCGGCAGCGCCGCCGACATGGTGCCGAGCAGGCAGACCAGTGACAGGCCGAGCATCAGCATGCCGGCCGAGACGGCGGGCAGACTGCCCTGTCGCACCAGCAGGAACGCCGGGACGGACAGGACGAGGAAGCCCAGCATGCCGGTCATCAGCAACGGTTTGCGGCCGAACCGGTCGTTCAGCCGGCCCACCTGGTTGATGACCAGCATCAGCACCACCATGGTGGCCACCAGGACCAGCAGGCCGTGGGTCTCGCTGTAGTGCAGCTCGTCCGAGAGGTACGTCGGCATGTACGACAGCAGCATGTAGTCGGTGATGTTGTAGGCGCCGACCAGGCAGATGCACAGCACCAGCGTCCGCCAGTGCTGCCGGAAGATCTTGGCGAGGTCGCCCCGGGCGGTGGACTTCACCTGGTCCGCGGCCTCGGGAACGTGGGCGTTGCCCTCCTCCAGCTTCAGATAGGCCGGTGTGTCGTCCAGCTTCAGCCGCAGGTAGATGCCGACGAGGCCCAGCGGTCCGGCCACCAGGAACGGGATGCGCCAGCCCCAGGCGTCCATCGTCTCGGTGCCGAGCCAGGCGGTGAGGGCCGTCACCAGGCCCGCCGCGCCGGTGTACCCGGCCAGCGTGCCCAGTTCCAGGAAGCTGCCGAAGTAGCCGCGCCGCCTGTCCGGGGCGTACTCCGCGATGAAGGTGGAGGCGCCGCCGTACTCGCCGCCGGTGGAGAATCCCTGGAGCAGCCGGAAGAGGAGCAGCAGCAGGGGGGACCAGAAGCCGACGGCCGCGTAGGTCGGGAGCATGCCGATCGCGGCGGTGCCGATCGCCATCAGGATCATCGTCAGCGCGAGGACCTTCTTGCGGCCGATCCTGTCGCCCATCGGCCCGAAGACCATGCCGCCGAGCGGGCGCACCAGGAAGGCGACGGCGAAGGCGGCGAAGGACGAGAGCAACTGCGCGGTGTCACTCCCGGAGGGGAAGAAGACGCGGCCGATGGTGCCGGCCAGATACGCGTAGATACCGAAGTCGAACCACTCCATGGCGTTGCCGAGCGAGGCGGCCTTCACCGCCCGTTTGACCGCCCGCTCGTCCGTCACCGTGATGTCCGTCCGGCGCAGTGGCGGGTTTCGCCGGCGTCGGACGGCACGGAAGAGGGCGGGGTGGCGTTTGACCGCTGCGGAAGGGGGCGTGGGCCCGCTGTCGGTGGGGGACGTGGCTGATTCCTTTCCAGGACATGCCGCGGCGAACGGAACGTATCAGCGCCCTTGGACGGACGCAGGCAAGCGCGCTCGGGGTCGCTTGTTCCCGGTGATTCCTCGGATACTCGGGGGCTGTGCAGTGGCCGTTCCCACCCGTGTGTCTCCGCTGCGCCGGCCGGGCGGACCGGTGGCGCGGTGGGAGGACAAGGGTGGGAAGCGCCCGGAGCAGGTCGGCGCCGGGGCGCTCGGTCCCGCCCCGGGAGGCGCTCGTGACCACCCCTCGCCCGACCGTCCGCCCGTCCCGTGCCCCGGCCGCCGCACCGGTCACCGGGACACCGCTCACCACGGTCTTCCTGCACTGCTCGAGGGGTGGGAACATGGCGCCTCTTGCTATACAGTTCGTCAGCAAGCGGGAAGGTTACCCGAGGTAATATCGACCGGACTCGATGCGAGGAGCCCTCGGCATGGGGAACAGGACCTCCGACGACGGCATAGCCCGGCGGCTGCTGGACTCGTCCGCGCAGCTCTCCTACGACCCGCTCACCGAGGTCGACTGGGACACGCCGCTCGACACGGACTTCCACGGCGCCAGCCCGGAGTGGAGCACGCTCTACGGGACGGCGTACTGGAACGAAATGACCGACGCGCAGCGCAAGGCGCTGACGCGCCAGGAGGCGGCGTCCGTCGCCAGCACCGGCATCTGGTTCGAGATGATCCTGCAGCAGATGGTGCTGCGGGACATCTACGCCAAGGACCCGACGGACGACACCGTCCAGTGGGCGCTCACCGAGATCGCCGACGAGTGCCGGCACTCGGTCATGTTCGCCCGCGGGGCGAAGAAGCTCGGGGCCCCGGCCTACCGACCGCACCGGGTCGCGCTCGAACTGGGCAGGCTCTTCAAGACCGTCGCCTTCGGCGAGGCCGCGTACGCGGCGATCCTGGTCGCCGAGGAGGTCCTCGACGTCATGCAGCGCGACTGGATGCGCGACGAGCGGGTCGTGCCCTTCGTCCGCACCATCAACAACATCCATGTGGTCGAGGAGTCCCGGCACATGAAGTTCGCCCGCGACGAGACGCGCAGGCACCTCGCACGTGCCGGGTGGCTGCGCCGCCGGGTCCACGCCCTGCTGATCGCCGTCGCGGCCTATGTCATCGTCACCAGCATGGTGAACCGGAGGGTCTACGCGAACGCCGGCCTGGACGAGGCACGCGCCCTGCGCGAGGCGAAGGCCAACGAGCACCACAAGTCGATGATGCGGGCGAGCTGTTCGGGCCTGATGGAGTTCCTGGCCTCGGTGGGACTGCTCACCGGGCCGGCGCTCCACTTCTACAAGCGCGCCCACCTCGTCTGACGACCTCCGGTCCGCGCTCCCTCCCGGCCTTCAGCAGAGTGGACGACCATGGCCTTCGCGATCACCCAGACCTGCTGCACCGACGCCACCTGTGTGTCCGTCTGCCCGGTCAACTGCATTCACCCCACGCCCGAGGAACGGGCTTTCGGAAGCACGGAGTTGCTGCACATCGACCCCAAGGCGTGCATCGACTGCGGCGCCTGCGCCGACGCCTGCCCGGTGGACGCCGTCCTCCCGGTCGACCGGCTCACCGGCGGACAGCGGGAGTACGCGCGGATCAACGCGGCCTACTTCGAGCGGGACGGGACGGCCCCCGGTCAGACGGAGACGCCTGCACGTCCGGGCCCGAACTTCCACGCCTGGGGCGAGCCGTCCTTCGACCGGGTGCTGCCGCCGGACTTCGGGCCGTTGCGGGTCGCGATCGTCGGCACCGGCCCGGCCGGAATGTACGCCGCCAAGGACCTGCTGCTGCACACGCGGTCCGAGGTGACGTTCGTCGACCGGCTTCCGGTCGCCGGCGGGCTCGTCCGGTACGGCGTGGCACCGGACCACCCGGACACGAAGAAAGTGGGCGAGGCCTTCGCCCGCTTCCTCACCCACCCGCGTGCGCGGACCTACCTGGGCCTCGACGTGGGCACCGACATCACGGCGGCGGAACTCTCCGCACACCACGACGCGGTGATCTACGCGGTGGGCGCCGCCACGGACCGGCGGCTGGGCGTTCCGGGCGAGGACCGGCCGGGCAGCGTCTCCGCGACCACGTTCGTCGCCTGGTACAACGCGCATCCGGAGGTCGCTCCGGACGCCGTCGACCTGTCGTGCGAGCGTGCGGTCGTGGTCGGCAACGGCAACGTCGCCCTCGATGTCGCGCGGATCCTCGTCACCGACCCGCAGACGCTGGCCGGCACCGGGATCGCCGGTCACGCGCTGGCGGAACTGCGCCGCAGCAAGGTGCGCGAAGTGGTGCTGCTCGGGCGCCGCGGCCCGGAGCACGCGGCGTACACCAGGCCCGAGCTGCTCGCCCTGAGGCACCTTCCCGGAGTGGACCTGCTCATCGACGACCACGATCCGCGCATCGGCACGGCGATCGACACCTCCGGCCCCGGGGACAAGGCGGCGGTGCTGCGGGGCGTGGCGCGGAAGGCCGTCGACTGGTCCCTGCCGCCGGGTGCGGCGGGACGGCAGCGGCGTATCGTGTTCCGCTTCCTCTCCTCCCCCGTGGCGGTGTGCGGGAGCGAGGACACACGTGCCGTGCGGGTCACCGGCGGCACCACCGAGCCGGAGATCCCGGCCGGCCTGGTGCTGCGGGCGGTCGGCCACCGGGGGGTGGCCCCGGCGGGGCTGCCGTTCGACGAGGCCACCGGGACCGTGCCGCACGAGCGCGGCCGGGTGACCGGCAGACCCGGGACGTACGTCGTCGGCTGGATCAAACGCGGGCCCTCGGGGGGCATCGGCGTCAACCGCGCCTGCGCGGCCGAGACCGTCGGCTCCCTGCTGGCCGACGCGGTGGCGGGCGTCCTGCCCGCACCGGCCGGCGGGCCGAGGGCCTTCCGCGGTCTGGTACGGCGCCGTCGCCGCTGACCGTCCCGGCGGGATCTCGAGGCGGTCAGCCCGCCGCTGTCAGCTCCGGGGCGTTGTGGGCACGGCGGTAGGCCGGCGGGGACAGGCCGAGATGGCTGGAGAAGTGCTTGCGCAGTGCGACGGCGTCACCGAACCCGCTCGCCGTGGCCACGCGCGTGACGGTCGGATCGGTGGACTCCAGCAGCCGGCGCGCCTGGTTCAGCCGGCACTGCAGCAGCCACTGAAGAGGGCTGGTGCCCACCTCGTCGCGGAACCACCGGGTGAAGGTGGGCACGCTCATGTGCGCGTGCCGGGAGGCCGGGAACTATGACGAGCTGCGCGACCAGTTCGTCCGGGATCCGCTCGGCCTCACCCCGGCACCCGACGACACCACGGCGACGGAGCACCGGCCGCCGAGTCCCGGCATGCAGTGCTGGACGAAGCAGCGGGGCGTCTTCGTCGACCCGGCCGTCCCGCTCGCCGTACGCGCCACCCATGACGACAGCGTGGCGCGGGACATCGTCCTGGCGGAGTTCAAGCTCGTCATCCATGAGGCCGCCTGACGGCCCGCTCGGTGTTCCACAACCCCACGCGGTGACCGGAACGGCCCTCGGCCGCAGAGGTGACCGAGGGCCGCTCCAGGGACTGCGCGGCGGGGCCGACGTCTGACCACGAAGACGTGGGCGGCACTGCGCGCGGGGAGTTCGGCGGCTTCCACGCCCCCCGCCGCCAAGCAACCGTCACACCCACGAGCGCGCCGGGCCGCACCCCGGCACGGCGCAGCGTGTGGATCAGCCGGAGATCGGACTGCGCCGGCCCCGCGAGGCGGCGCACGACCGCGCTGACGCCGTTCGGCCCCGGCCCCGGGTCGTCGGGGCCGGCCGCGCCCGTGTCGGGAACCCGTCCCGCGGCGCCCCCTCGTCCAGCTCCTCCACCCGTGACCGCCTCGGAGACGGGCCCGACGCCCGGTCCGCCCGGCGCCGGCCGGGGTCAACGGGCTGTGCGGACGTTCCGTCGACGGTGTGGTTTAGGACCCGTCAGCCAGTCGGCCGAGGGGGACCCCCGAAGACTGAAGGGGGCGGCGCAGGCCGCCGGGGAGGAGGCCGGCATGACCGGCAGTACGGTTTTGGTGGCGGTGGCGGAGCGTCCGCAGGACGAGGGCGCCACCGCCGGGCAGTTGGTGAGGATCACCGAGGCGATCAGGGCCCGTGGCCTCGAGGTCCGGTGGGTCGTGAGCGTCTCCGACGCGGAAGCGGCGCTCAGGACCGAGAACGGCCTGGCCGCCGCGGTGGTCGCCTGGGACCTCCCGTCCGGCGGCGACGCCGACGGCGGCCCCGGGGGCGCGGAGGTGCTGCGCCGGGTCGGGCGCCGCTTCCAGGACCTGCCGGTGTTCCTGCTCATGGCGGACGAGGGGCTGTGTGAGCTGCCGCTGTGGGTGTCGCAGTCGGTCGTGGGCTACGTGTGGCCACTGGAGGACACTCCGGCGTTCATCGCGGGCCGGATCGCCACCGCCGCGCGTGCCTACCGGGACGCCCTGCTCCCGCCCTTCTTCCGGGCGCTGCGCCGCTTCGACGACGCGCACGAGTACTCGTGGCACACCCCTGCGCACTCCGGCGGGGTCGCCTTCCTGAAGTCGCCCGTGGGCCAAGCGTTCCACGACTACTTCGGCGAGCGGCTGCTGCGCAGCGATCTGTCCATCTCGGTCGGGGAACTCGGTTCGCTCTTCGAGCACACCGGACCGATCGGCGAGGCGGAGCGCAACGCCGCGCGGGTCTTCGGCTCCGACCTCACCTACTTCGTCCTGCACGGCGACTCCACCTGCAACCGCCTGGTCGGCCACTTCAGCGTGACCCGCGACGAGATCGCGCTGGTGGACCGCAACTGCCACAAGTCGGTCCTGCATGGTCTGGTCGTCTCCGGTGCCCGGCCGGTGTACCTCGTGCCCACCCGCAACGGGTACGGCCTCGCCGGCCCGCTGCCCCCGGCCGAGATCGCGGCGGACTCGGTGGCCGCCCGCGTCGCCGCGAGTCCGCTGGCCGCGGATGCCGTGTCGCCGCGCGCCCAGTACGCGGTGTTCACCAACTCGACCTACGACGGACTGTGCTACGACGCGGTGGCAGCGGCCCGGGCCTTCGCCGCCGCCACGCCCCGGCTGCACTTCGACGAGGCGTGGTTCGCCCATGCGCGCTTCCACCCCCTCTACTCGGGGCGCTACGGCATGTCGGTGGACGCGGAGTCCTTCCCCGGCCCCGACCGGCCCACGGTCTTCGCCACCCAGTCCACCCACAAACTGCTGGCGGCGCTGTCACAGAGCGCCATGGTGCACGTACGGCCCGCGCCCCGGGCCCCGGTGGAGCACGACCGGTTCAACGAGGCGCTCATGATGCACGGCACCACCTCCCCGCTGTACCCGATGATCGCCTCCCTGGACGTGGCCACGGCGATGATGGACGGCCCGCAGGGGCACTGGCTGGTGGACGAGGCGGTGACCGAGGCGGTGCGGTTCCGCCAGGAGGCGGTGCGCATCCGACGACGTATCGAGGCGGCCGGGGACCGGCCGCCGTGGTTCTTCGGGGTCTGGCAGCCCGACGAGGTGACCGATCCGGGCAGCGGGGCGCGTCTGCCCTTCGAGGAGGCCCCCGCGGAGCTGCTGCGGACGGAACCCTCCTGCTGGCACCTGGAGCCCGGTGCCCGCTGGCACGGGTTCGCCGGGCTGACCGACGGCTACTGCATGCTCGATCCGATCAAGGTCACCCTGACCTGTCCGGGGATCAGCGCCACCGGTGAGACGAGCGACTGGGGCATCCCGGCCCGGGTGCTCACCGCGTACCTGGGCACGCGTGGCATCGTCGTGGAGAAGACCGACAGCTACACCGCGCTGGTGCTGTTCTCCATGGGTATCACCAAGGGCAAGTGGGGCACCCTGCTGGACGCGCTGATGGACTTCAAGGCGCTGTACGACGAGGACGCGCCGCTCGACCGGGTGCTGCCCGCGCTGGTCGCCGAGCACCCGAGGCGTTACTCCGGGCGGAGTCTGCGCGAGCTGTGCCGGGAGATGCACGAACAGCTGCGCGAGATCCGCCTGGTCGAGCTGCTGGACACCGCCTTCCAGCAGCCGCCGGAGCCCGTCAGCCCGCCCCAGCTGTGCTACCAGCGGCTGATCCGGGGCGGGACGGAACGCGTACGGCTGGCGGACGCGGCCGGGCTCGTCGCAGCCGCCATGGTCACCGTGACCCCGCCCGGAATTCCGGTGCTGATGCCGGGTGAGAGCGTCGGCGGCCAGGACGGCCCACTGCTGCGCTACCTCGGCGCGCTGGAGTCCTTCGACCGCCGTTTCCCCGGGTTCGGCAGCGAGACCCACGGAGTGACCCGCGATCCCGACACCGGCGACTACCTGATCGAGTGTCTGCGTCCGGACGCGGACGGCTCCCCCGCCGCCTCCCGGACCGGCCGGGCACCGGCGCAGCGGCGTGACGCGGAGGCCACCAGGCCGGCCGGCTGACCCCGGCCGTCTCCTCGGACCGGACCGCGGGGCGGGGGCGACGTCGAGCAGCCCTTTCGAGGACCGTCAAAAGGCGCCGGGGGCCGCCGGAGGGGCCGCCGCGCTCGCGGCGGCTCCCCAGGCTGCCGCGCACAGCGCCCGTTCGACCTCGTCGGTGTAGACGGCGGCGGCGAGCCAGGCCCGGGCGAAGTGGCCCGTGTCTGCCGGGAGCAGGCGGCCGAAGGGGTCACGGGAGCGGTCCGCGGCGGCGGTGTGGAGGGCGTCGAGCAGGTCGCCCGCCGTGGCCAGGCCGAGACGGCGCAGCCGGGTGCCGTCGCCCGACCGGTTCCCGGCGAGGGCGAGGACACGACGTCCTCCCGGCACCGCCTGGTGGACGCGGCGGCGCAGCAGGTGCAGTGGGACCTCGTCCCCGGTGGGGGCGGCCTGCACGGGGGGCGCGACCGCGCCGGCGGGCAGGTCCGCGTGCCGGAGGCGGTCCAGGCCGAGGTCCACCCGGGCGCCGGGATCGGTGGGGTGCTCGGTGGCGAGCAGCAGGGCGCGGGGAGACGGTCCCGGTGCCAGACGCGCGACGATCCGCAGCCGGCTGCCCCCTGCGGCGGCGAGCAGGCGGAGGTTGTCGCGACAAGGGAGTACGGGATCGCCGTGGGCGGTGGCCAGCCGCAGGGGCAGGCCACCGCAGTCGGCCAGCAGACAGTCGCCCGTCGTCTCCCGCACCGTGCCCGCGAGGGTCACCTCCAGGAACAGCGGGTCCTGCCCGCCGTTCAGCGCCCGGGCCACTTGCTCGGCGGCGGGTACCGCCCACAGCCGGTCCAGCGGGTCCGCGCGCCAGGCGGCGCCGGAGGCACGGACCGCCCGCACCCCCGCCCCCGCGCCAAGACGGCCCGTCGGGGAGACGGTGGCCCCGGAGACGGCGAGTCCCGCGCGCGACAGTTCCCGGTGGGTCAGGGCGGTGTCGCCGATCCGCACGGTCCGGTCGGCGGCGCCGGCCGCCCGGGCGGGCCCGCCCGGCGCCACGTCCGAGACCGTGTACAGACGCCCGTCCGCGTCGGCGGTCCAGGTGACCGCGCCCGCGTATCCGGTGGCAGTGAGGACGGGCTCGGAGAAGAGCCCGTACAGCCGCAGGGAGCCGTCCGGGCGGTACGTCTGCCGGACCGTGCCGCGCAGTTCGGTCAGGTCCGGACCGGTGGTGCGCGGGAGACGGTGGGCGACGCCCAGGACATCGGCCAGCGCGCCGACCAGGTCGGTGAGGCGGTGCCCGGGGTCGGCGGAGCGGGCCGCGCGCACCCCGGTCACCACGGAGACCGCCGCGGCCGAGGCCCGCGGCAGGCCGGCGAGACGGGCGGTGTGCGCGGCGTGCAGGAGCTCCGCCTGGAGTACGGCGCCGGCGCCGTCCGTGCCGGCCTCCAGGACGGCCGCGGCCGCGTCGAACACCACTCGGGCCGCGGCGCGTTGTCCCGTAGTGGCGGCGTCGGGCTCCGTGGGTGCCGTCCCGGTCCCCCCCGCCTCCGTGACCTCGGCGGGGGCCGGGGCCTCCTCGGCGACCGGCGCGGCCGAGGCCGCTGCCGCGCGGTGCAGGCAGTCGGGGGCCAGCAGGCATCCGCAGTGGATCGCGTCCGCGCAGGTCACCGTCCCGCCGGGAGCCCGCAGGAGGACGTCGGTCCCGTCGTCGACGGCGATCCGCACGGTGTCGCCCTCCCGGACGGCCGGGCGCGCCAGGAGCTTGGTCACGCCCGCGTCCAGCCGCTTGCGCAGCCGGGGCGAGAGCGCCGCGACGAGTTCGGCGGTGACGGACGGGACGACCGGAGGCAGGTCCGGGCTCATGCGATCTTCTCCCCTACCCAGCGGGCGAGTTCGAGCGGGCTGAGGGCGGCGACGGGCATGCCGGCCGCGACGAGCCGGCCGGCGACTCCCGTGGAGTAGCGGGGCCTGCCCGTGTCGTCGAGGCTCGCGCAGCCCAGGACGTGGCAGCCGGCCGACACCAGTGCGCGGACCTCGGCGAGCAGACCGCCCAGCGGATAGCCCTCCTCGAAGTCGCTGACGACCACGACGAGGGTGCGCGACGGCACGGTGACGAGCTCGCGCGCGTGCCGCAGTCCCGCGGCGATGTGGGTGCCGCCGCCCACGCTGACCTCCAGCAGCAGCGACAGCGGGTCGTCCACGTGCCCGGTGAGGTCGACGACCTCCGTGGAGAACGCCAGGAAGTGGGTGGAGAGGGTCGGCACCCCCGCCAGGACGGAGGCGGTCAGCGCGGCCCACACCGTGGACGCCTCCATGGACCCCGACACGTCCGTGACCAGGATCAGCCGCCAGTCGGCGGCCCGGCGCCCCCGGGTACGGAACACCGGGTGCTCGGGGGTCACCCGGACCGTGCCGTCCGGGGCGCGGCGTGCGGTCGCCAGGTTGGCCCGCAGGGTGCGGGGCAGGTCCAGGCCGCCGCCGGGCCGTCTGCTGGGGCGGGGCAGGGCTGTGCCGTGCAGGGCGGGGCGCAGGCGGGTGGCCAGCCGCCGGGCCAGCGCGTCGACCAGCCGCCGTACCAGCGGGCGCAGCGCGGCCAGCCGGGCCTCGGGCAGTCCGCCCGCGTGCCGCAGGACGGTGCGCAGCAGGTCCACCGAGGGCCGCACGCTGTCCGCGTCCAGCTCGGCGAGGACGTCCCTGCGTCCCGACGCGGCGGCGGCCGCCAGCACTTCCTCCCGGATGCCGGGGCCGAACAGCGCGGCCAGTTCCTCGGACCACTCCCGCACCCCGGGGTACGGCGCCTGACGTCCACCGCCGGTCCCCCGGGCCGCGAGGTCTCCCCGGCTGCCTTCGCCGCGTCCGCTGCCGTACAGCTCGTCCAGCGCGGTGGCGAGCGGCGTGGCGGACGGCGGCAGCCGGTCGGCGCGGCGGCCGAGGAGGAGGCGCCAGCGGTCGGCGGGGGCGAGGACGTGCTCCTCGGCTGCCGCCGGAGCACCGCTCCCCGGGCGCTCCGGCGCGCCCTGCGGCGGACCGCCGCCCCGTGGGGGCAGCAGACCCAGCGACCGCAGGGTTCCGCGGGCCGCGAAGTCCGCTCCGGTCCAGGTGGCGAGCGTGGCCGGGGCTACGTCGTCCGTGTCGGCGACGTGCGCGGCCCCGAGGCGTTCCTCGACCGCCGTGAGGAGGCGGTCGCGGGCCGCGGGGCTCAGGGTGTCGAAGCCGCCGCGCAGTGCGGGGAGCCGGTCGAGGAACGCCCGGTCGGACAGTTCGGTCACCCGGGTGAGCAGGGGCTCCAGCGCGGGTGCCGCTGTCTCCAGCAGGGGGCCGGCGGCGGTCAGCAGTCCACCGAGCCGGGCGGTGAGGGCGGCGCGGGAGTCGGAGTCGGTGGCCCCGTCGACCCAGGAGGCCACGCGGTCGCCGAAGACCCGCGCTTCCTCGTGTCCGAGCAGGACACGTACGGCTCCGGCGGCGCCGCGCATCAGCGGGGAGCCGCCGGCGGACAGGCGGTCCAGGGCGTCGGCGAGCCGGATGCCGCCCAGCAGGTCGGCCCGGTGGGAGAGTTCGAGCAGGGCGCGGGCGTCGGCGGGGTCCTCGGACCCGGTCAGTCCGTCGACCTGCCGCACCGCCGCCGCCGTGAACAGCTCCGCGGCGGCGGCCGCCCGGGGCTCGCGGTCCGGCTCGGCGGGGAGCCCCGGGACGTGGCCGGCCCGCAGCCGGTCGAGCAGCGCCAGCCCGGCGAGGAGTTCCGGCAGGGCACCGGCCTGGGGCAGGACGTCGGCGACGTCGCCGAGCCGTTCGTCCGTGAGCCCGGTCAGGCCGCACTCCGCCGCCCGTCCGAGTCCTTCGAGGGCCTGTGCGGCGGTCGGCCCGCCCTCGTCGCGCTCCTGACGCCGCCGTTCGCGCAGGACTCCCTCGGCGGCCTGCGCGGGGGTGACTCCGCGCACTCCGGCCGCGGTCAGCACGGCCGCCGTGGCGGGGGTCCAGCGCACCTCCCAGCGGGAGGTGAGGGCCTCGGCGCCGCCCGCGCCGACGACCTCCTTGGCCTCCCCGTAGGGCACGCCGCACACCGTCAGGCGGCGCAGCAGCAGTTCACGGCGCCGGTCGAGGTCGGACCTCAGCGGGTCCAGGCGCAGGTCCCGTGCGGGGCCGCCCGCCCCGGGTCCGGGCAGGCCGAGCCGGGCCAGTTCGGCCTCGACCGCGGGGACGAGTCCGCTGCGCGGCGCCCGCGGGGCGGGACGCCCGGTGCGCGTGCCGACGAGCACGCGTTCCATCGCCCGTGCCACGGCCCGGCCGCGCCCGTACGGCTCGCCCTGCGTAAGCACCGTCTGGACGGCTTCGACCAGTTCGCCGCGGCCCGCCGCGGGCAGGCCCCGCAGCCGGGCGAGGTCGGAGGCGAGCCGGCTGATCTCCCGGGCGTCGGCCGGCCCCGAGGGGTGGCCCAGGCTCCGGAGTTCGGCGCAGACGCGCACGGCCGCCCGGGTCAGCGCCTCCTCCAGCGCGCCCGGGTCGCCCGCCGCACGCAGGACCATGTCCTGCCACTCCGGGTCCCGGATGCCCGCCGGGTAGCCGGACCGCTCGTCGAGGAGGGCGTAGGTGTACGGAATCAGCGAGGTGCTCCACACGGGCCGTCGCGCGTCGTCCGTGGCCGTCGTGTCCGCCTCCCCCGTGTCCCGCCGCAGCAGCGCCGGGGCGTGGAAGGCGCCGACCACCACGGCGGCCCGCTCGCCCCGTGCGGTGGCCTCGGCCAGCCGGGCCCGCATCCAGCGCTCGCGCCGCAGGTCCAGCTCCGGCACGCCGCCCGAGGCGACCGCGTCCTCGCGCAGGGCCCACCCGGTGAGCAGGGCGGCCCGACGCAGGGCCTCGGGCGGGGAGCCGGGGGCGGTCGCCTCGACGAGCCGGTCCCAGAGGTCCTCGCCGGGGCGGCCCGTCAGCCGGGACCGCAGCGCGGTGGCGAGGCCGGAACCGCCGGCCCCCGCCCCCGCGGCCCGGCGTCCGTCGGTCCACGCCCGGTCGGCGAGCGGCAGGTCGCAGGCGACCACCGGTACGCCGTGCCGGGCCGCCCAGCGCACGGCGGCCAGTTCGGGCGAGAAGTCGGCGAACGGGTAGAACGCCGGCCCCCCGTCGCCGCCCTCGCCGGGGGCGGCGGCGAGCGCCACCGGTGCCCGCGTCTCCTCGTGCCCCAGCCAGGGCAGCCACTGCTGCATCTCCGCGGGCAGTTCGACGAGCAGCACCTCCGGCTCCGCCTCGTCCAGCAGCGCGGGCACGGCGGCTGCCAGGGAGGGAGCGTGGTGCCGTACCCCGACGAGGTAGGGCGCGGACGGACCGGTGAGGGCGGCGAGCGCCTCGTCGGGCGGGACGGGCGGGACAGGCGGGGCCGCCCTGCGGGAGAGGGTCACGGCCGTCAGCCCTCCAGGACCGTACGCAGGTCCCACAGGGTGCGCCAGGTTGCGGATCCCTGCTCGGCGCGGCGCCGGACGGGACCGTCCCAGTAGCCGCGCAGCCGGGCGGCGTCGGCGGGGTCGTCCTTGCGGACCACACCGAGCAGATGGCCGGGCAGCAGTCCGAGGACGTCGCGGTCGCCCGGGAAGTAGGCCGCCGCGAGGGCGAGCGCACCGGCGACGGAGACGGCCTCGGCGGTGCTCATCACCGTCGACGGCCGTTCCACCTCCCAGCCCTCTGCCGACCGGCCCTCGCGCAGGTCCCGGAAGACGGTGACCAGGGCCTCCAGCACGGCGTCGTCGACCTGGAACGGCGCCCCGGCGCGCTCCACGGACGCCCGTGCCTGGCCACGCACCAGCGCGGTCTCGGCGTCGAGGTCCCCGATGGGGCCGACCGTCTCGAAGTTGAAGCGGCGCTTGAGGGCCGCGGACATCTCGGAGACGCCCTTGTCGCGGAGGTTGGCGGTGGCGATGAGGTTGAATCCGGGTGCCGCGTGCGCCAGCGCGTCGTCGGTGCCGGCCAGTTCGGGTACGGCGATGCGCCGCTCGGAGAGCAACGAGACCAGCGAGTCCTGCACTTCGGGCAGGCATCGGGTGACCTCCTCGACGCGGGCGATCGCGCCCCGGGACATGGCGGTCAGGACGGGGGACGGCACGAGCGCCTGCCGGGTGGGGCCCTGGGCCAGCAGCAGCGCGTAGTTCCAGCCGTACTTGAGCTGGTCCTCGGTGGTGCCTGCCGTGCCCTGTACCACCAGGCCGCTGGTGCCGCACACGGCGGCGGACAGCAGCTCCGACAGCATCGACTTGGCGGTGCCGGGTTCGCCGACGAGCAGCAGACCGCGCTCGCCGGCGAGGGTCACCACGCACCGCTCGACCAGTGCCCGGTCTCCGACGAACTTGTCCTCCACCACCAGACGCCGCGGGACTCCGTCGGGTGCCCCGGCACCGTCGGGGAGCTTCAGGGCCCGGCCCCCGCTGCCCATGACGAACGTGACGACCGCACGCGGGCTGAGCCGCCAGGCGGGCGGGCGCGGCCCGTCGTCGTACGCGGCGAGGAAGGCGAGTTCGGTGGCGTGCCGGTCCTCGGGCGGGACGATCTGGCGGGCCGGGGAGGGGGACGGGGTGGTGGTCATCGGCGCGGGTTCTTCCGGGTGCGGGTGGACGGTGGTCATCGGCGGCGGCCCTTGCGGGTGGCGCGGGTGGTGAGTTCCTCGTAGGCGGGCGCGTCGCCGGCGCGGACGCGGTCCCAGGCACGCGTGAACAGCTCGGGCACCGGGATCAGCGGCACCGCGTGGGAGCGATCGTGGACCGGGTAGAGGCCCTGTTTCCATATCTCCACCGGCAGGGCGGGGGACTTCAGGTCGAGCCAGCCGCACGGCAGGAAGAGGGTGCGTCCGGCGCGGGCCCGCTTCGCCTCGACGGCCAGGCCGGTGGCGGCCAGTTCGGCGCGGGCCTTCCTCGCGCGGGCGGGCTTCCAGCCCGTCCAGCGGGCGCGGTTGCGGTCCGTCGGGTCGGGCAGGGCCAGCAGTTGCAGGTAGAGCGCCGCCGCGTCCCCGCCCAGTCCGTGGGCCTCGGCGACCTCGGCGACCAGGCCGGGCACGCTCAGGGTCGGGTCCTGGGCGTAGCCGGTGGGCCCCGCGGGATCCGTTCCGGCCGCGAGGGCGCGGGCGAGTTCGTCACCCGTGATCGTCCGCAGCGCCTGCACGCCGTCGTGCCGTCCGGGCCCGACGAGCCCCTCGATCAGTCCGAACAGGGGGTCGTCCACCGAGGTGAGGGCGCTCGCGCGGACCAGGACGGCCTCCCGGCCCCCGTGCCAGTGGCGCAGCACCAGCGCCTCGCCGACGTGTGTCAGTCCGTGCGCGTCGGCGCCGCCGGTGGCGGGCAGTCCGTACGCCTTGCGCAGTTCGGCGGCGGTCGACGTGCCCTTCCCGGTCCACTCCAGGTCGAGGTCGAGCAGCAGTCCGGGGTCCGCGACGCGGCGGCGCAGCGCGGCGAGCCCCTCGGGCAGGACGGCACGCAGGGGGTGCCCGTACGGCAGGGAGTAGGCGAGCCCGGCCAGGGCGGCCACGGCGCGCGTCAGGTGGTAGCGGCCGAGCAGTGCGCAGGGGTCGTCCGGTACGAGGTCGCCGTCCCTGTCGGACCGCTGCACGGTGGTGCGGCTGATCCAGGGGGTACGGCGCGGGTTGAGCACTTCCTCGGCGGAGTCGGTGGCCAGCCCCGCCAGGGAGAGCTCTCCGGCGAGGTCCTCGGGCAGGCGCACGACTCCGTCGAGGCGCTCGGCCCACACGCGGCCAGCCGCGTCCGTGTCCGGTCCGGCGGTCCACAGGTCGGCGGGGTCCTCGGGGAGCAGCGCGCCGACGAGCGCCAGCCGGTCGCCGGGCCCCAGCGAGCCCAGCAGCGCGTCGCCGAGCTGCTTCCGGCGCGGCTTCAGACCGGTGGCGGCGATCACCTCGTCGGTGAGCCGGGACGGCTTCCCGGCGAGCAGCAGGGCCGCCTGCACCGGGCCCAGCCCGTCCCGGGTCGCGGCGGAGAGGGCGGCGGGCGCTTCCGGCCGCCAGGGCGCGGCGCCCTTGTCCCGGATCAGGCCGGTCACGGCGGCCAGCGCCGCGGCCGGGAACACCGGCGGGTGCGCGGTCTCCCGCTCCAGCGTGAAGTGCGCGACGGCGCCGAAGACGCCGGCCGGGTCGTGGTCCAGGGCGAGCCAGCTGATCCGCCCGGTGCGGCGGTCGACGTTCCGGCTGCCGATGACGACGACGGTGCGGCCCTCCCGGCGCAGCACCTGGCCGACGCGCTCCTGCTTGTCGTGCGGCTCGCTCAGCACCACCTCGCGCAGCGCACCCCCGGGCGCGGCCAGCGGGCCCTCCGCGATCGCATCGAACAGCAGGAGCAGCGCCCGGCGGTGCGGCTCCGTCAGGGTGGGCGAGGCGGCGCGGTAGGCGAGCGGGCGCAGCGCGTCGAGCACGCAGGGCCACACCGCGCCGATACCGGGGACGGTGAACTCGTCGCTGCGCCATCCGTCGGCGGTCCCGGCGGACCGGGCCGACGCGGACAGGGGCCTGCCGTCGGCGGGCTTGCCGGACAGGACGTGGTTCACGGCGCGGATCTGACGCAGCGTGCTCCAGCTCCGCGCGCCGCCCCACCAGCCGTGCAGCTCGGCGAGACCGGAGGTCGCCTCCCGCAGGGTCTGCTCGTCACCGTCCTCGGGGCTGTAGCCGGCGAACATGCCCTCGATGTGCTTGCGTTCGGCCTTGGGCCGCTCCACCGGAGGTGTCACGAAGGCGGCGACGGACGCCGCCAGGCGCAGCACCGCGTGCACGAGGGCGGCGACAGCGGTGAGCAGGTGCGGCTCGGTGAGGGCGGGCAGGGAACGGGACACGGCCTCCCGCACCACCGTGTCGGCGGTGGGGACGGCGGGCTTGCCGGTGGTGGCCCCCGCGGGATTCCGCCCCCCGCCGGCCTGCGGAGAGCCGGTCGGCTCCCCCGCCGCCGCGATCTCCTCCTGCCGCTCGGCCAGCGCCCATGTCCCGGCGCGCAGCAGTTCCCCGGCCTGTTCGTCGCTCAGCGCCCGCAGGAGCGCCGAGGCGTCCTCGTCGCGCGGCCGCAGCGCGTGCCAGAAGTCGACCGGCGGCACGAGTCGCGTGCCGGCGGCGAACTCGCCGCCGCGCTCCAGCGGTCTCAGCCGGCCCAGTTCCCGTACGTCGGTCGTGTCGTCGGTCGTGTACAGGGTGACCTGACCACGGTGGGCGACGACGACGGGCTCGACGCCGCCGGGCAGCCGCAGCGCGCCGATCGCGACGCCCGGTATCCGTCCGTGCGCAGTCCTCAGGGTGGCGGTCCGGCCGTCCGGCGTGCCGACGGTGGTGCGGGCCTCGTCGCCGTCGCCCTCGATGCGCACCCAGCGGCCGAGGACCGTGCCGTCCGTGCCGAACGGGCTTCGCTCCAGGCCGGGTTGCAGGGGCAGCACGGCGCAGTGCTGCTGGAGGAGGGTGGCACCGTCACGGATGCCGGAGCGCAGGAAGGCGGGCAGCGAGGCACGCCCGTGCGTGCCGGTGGCCGGGTCGTACTCGAGCCACACCTGCCGCGCCCCCTGCCGTCCCTGACGCCAGTACGAGGTGCCGTCCCCGAGGATGCGGCGCGCGGCCGGCAGGACCGTGTCGCCGGCGTGCAGGGCGCGTCCGCCGGTGGCCCGTCCGCCGTCCGGCAGCGGGATCGAGGTCTCGCCGGCGTCACCGTTGCCGTACCAGTGCGGGAGCTGTTCGCCGCCGAGCGGGAACACCTCGGTGGGACGGGCCGACCAGTAGCCGTACTGCTTGCCGTCGCGCCGCCACATCACCAGCAGTTCGCCGTCCGTGTAGCGGAACGACGGACGCTGCCGGCGGTCGAGTTCGACCGGCAGCCGCAGGTCGTGCTCCAGCAGGACGTCCTGCGGTCCCACGACGATCGCCTTGTGCCGGCGGGAGAGGATCAGGGCCGGCCAGGCCTCGTGGACGGCGAGGTTGTCCTCGCCGTCGCGCCGGGTCCCGGCGTCGAGCCGGCGCAGCGCCTCGTCGAGGGCGGGCCAGCCCAGTTCGTCCGGGATGCCGGCGCGCAGGGTGTTGCCGAGCAGCGGTGCCATGTCGAACGCGGCGGCCCGGGCGACGGCCTGCGGGCTGATCTGTGCGGCGATCGCACGGAACGGGTTCAGCCGCTCGAGCGCCGCGCGGGCTGCCGCCAGGCCGGCCGCGCGGCGCAGCTCGCCGGCAGCGGCGTCGAGCCATTCGCGGAGCACGTCGGCGAGCACGGGGTGGCCGGCGATTCCCTCCAGCGTCCCTCGGCCGGTGTGCCGGCGGCGGTGGTTGCCGACTGCGTCGCGGAGCATGCGGCGGCCGTGCCGGTCCGCCGCGACGGCCGTCAGGTCGCGCCGCCCGGACCGGGTGTCCCTCAGCCACCGGCCGAGGTCGAGATGGACGTCCGCGCCGGCCTCGGGCAGGGCCAGCGGCACCTCCTGTGCCACGCACAGGTCCAGCAGGTCGAGGTCGGCGCCGGTGTGCCAGCGGCCGGTGAAGAGGTCGACGGAGCGGCCCTGGTCGCGCAGGCGCGCGGTCATGCGCTCCACGAGTGCGAGGGTGGCGGGCGAGCGGTCGCTGACGGTGCCTCCGTGCTTGCGGTGCAGGGCCCAGCGGGTGAGCCAGTCCGCCGCGTCGACCGCGGCCGCCGCCTCGTCCTCGCCCGTGAGCAGCCGGTCGGCGCCGGTCTCGGCGAGCAGCGCCAGCCAGGACTCGTCGTCCTCGGTGGAGCGGCCGGGACCGGCCGGCATGATCTCCAGCAGCCGGCCGCGTACGGCGGGCTGCCGTCCGGCGAGGAGGACGAGGGTCGCCCGGTAGGCGTTCCAGAAGGACGCGGGGGCCCGGACCGCCGCGGGCGACGCGAGGAGGTCCGCGACCAGGGCGCACTCCTCGGTGACCCGGTCCAGGCCGGCGGCCTTGATCAGGGCGCGGGCGTCCTGCGGCAGCGAGGCGTACGGCGGCATGCCGGCCGCGCAGCGTTCCACCGTCAGCTGCCGGAACTGCGCCCAGGCGTCGGCCGGGGTGAGCCGCACCGCGAGCGCCTTCACGTGCTCCTTGAGCGCCTTGACCGTCAGGGCCCCGGCGAAGGCGAACTCCAGGAACACGGCCCGCTGCCGTTCCTCGTCCACGGTCAGCGCGTGCACCCGCTCCGCCTCGCGGGCCCTGCCGAAGAACGCCGCCGCGTAGGTGGTGTTCTCGTGCTGGTGGAAGACGCGGGCGGCCTGCTCGTAGAAGGTGGGCAGGAAGTGCGGCACGGCTCGGCCGAGCCGCTCGCCGAGCGCCTCGAAGCCCTCCTTCGCGGCGCCGGGGCGGGACTTGGCCTGCCGGGCGAGCCGCTCGACGTCCTTGACCAGCGCCAGCGCGTGGTGTCCGTTCACCGGGTCGTTGACCAGCGCCCACGCGGGGAAGCCGAGAGTCTCCCGGCGCACCTGCCCGACCTCGCGGGTCTCCGGCTCGCGGACCAGTCCGAGGAAGTCCAGGGCGAGGTCCTCCGCCTCGCCCAGCGTGCCCGGCACCAGCCGCACGACCTTCCGCCCGTCCAGCGCGGTGTGCGTGTAGGTGCGGACGGTGAGGACGTCGGCGTCCTCACCGTCCGTGGTGCCCGGTGGCAGCACGGCGCCGGCGTCGAGCAGCGCGGCGGAGGTGGTCTCGTCGTACGTGAATCCGTCGTACGTCGTCACGCCGCACGCTCCTCGTCCTCGATGTCGCGTCCGGCGTGGAGCGCGGCCGCCATGCGCATGCCCTCCGACCAGGCCACCGGCCCGACCCGGCCCAGTTTCAGTGCCCGGCCGGACGGGTCGGTGAAGACCAGGGGGCCGGTCTCCGTCTCCTCGTAGCCGTCGTAGTCGCCGACCCACACCCGGGCCTCGACGGCACGGCCGTCCTCCACCACGGAGCACACGGCGTGGCCGCCGCGCACGCGGTAGCCCAGCTGGGTCGCGCGGCCGTGCAGGAACCTCAGCTCCTTGAAAACGCCGCCCGCGTACTCCTCGACGGAGGAGGCCTCGGCGTCGAGTGCCGCGGGCCGGTGCCAGACCTCGCGGAACAGCTGCCGGGCGCGCTGGTCGACGCCGAGTTCGACGGCGAACTCCCTCAGCTCCTCCAGGTCCTCGAGGAGCACGGGGTGCGGCAGGCGGACCAGGACGGGGGTGAGCCGGACGGTGTCGCCGTCGAGGTCGACCAGGCCGAGGCCGCGCTCGGGGTCGGCGTCCCGCAGGAACCCGGCCACCGCACCGTCCGCGCCGGTGACCACCACGTCGCGGAGGGCGGCCTGCCAGGCGGGGTCCGGCCACACCCGCGCCAGGACCGCGAACGGCACCGGCAGCGAGCGCACCATCCACCGCTCCACATCGGCCAGGCACTGCCGTTCGTGCCGCTCCAGCCACTCGGTGAGCTGGCGCAGCCCCACCACCGCCGGATCGTCGGCGATCTTGGGCGGCACGGACTTCAGCCGCCGTCCGACCGCGTTGCGGCACACCACCTTGCCGTCGTCGAGGGCGACCTCGTAGCCGCCTGCCGACACCCACCCCATGCGTGCCTCCCGCACCCGCAGTGATCAAGTGACGGGAACTGTAGAGGAGGGCTCTGACAACGGGTCCCGGGTCCTCCTCCCGGGACGGACGCCGCCGCGGAGCGGGGCCGTCAGGGTGGTCGCAGGCCGTGTCGGACCGCCGTCCAGCCGGCTGGTCATCCTGGACCGGTAGCGCGGCCCCTTTCGAGCGACCGCGGCCCCTTTCGGACGACGAGGAGCACGGCATGCCCATGACCCGGTCGGCTCGTCGCCGCCCCGATATGACGGAGGCAGGAGGCGACGGCCGCGAAGGACCACAGGGGCTGAAGGACCGTCACCATGCGTTCCACGACATCGGCCCCGGGAGCAGTCCGGTCGGCAAGGCCCGTGGGCCGTTCCCGGCACGCCCCCCGGTCACGCCTTGTCAGTGTCACGGAGCGTCATGTATAACGTTGCAAAACTTGAGCCCGGCGGCTCGGCGCACGGCTCATGGCGGCGGCACGCGTCCGCACCGGCCAACCGGGGCGGGCCGCTCACGAAGGGATTGTCGTGCGGGTCAGCCTCAAGGACGTCGCCGCGCACGCGGGGGTCTCCATCAAGACCGTCTCCAACGTGGTGAACAACTACCAGCACGTCACCCCGGCCATGCGCGAGCGTGTCCAGCGGTCCCTCGACACGCTCGGCTACCGGCCCAACCTCGCCGCCAGGCACCTGCGGAAGGGCCGTACGGGCATCATCGCGCTCGCCCTGCCAGAGCTCGGGAACCCTTACTTCGCCGAACTGGCCGCCTCCGTCATCGACGCGGCGTCCGAGCACGACTACATCGTGCTGCTCGACCACACCGGGGGCATGCGCGAGCAGGAACTGCTGGTGAGCCAGGGCTTCCGGGCCCGGGTCATCGACGGACTCATCCTCAGTCCCATCGAGCTGGAGACCGAGGACCTGCGCGACCGTGCCCATGACGTGCCGCTGGTGCTGCTCGGCGAGCGGGACTACGACCTGCCGTACGATCACATCGCCATCGACAACGTGGCCGCGGCCCGTGCGGCGGTGCGGCATCTGATCGCCCTGGGGCGCCGGGAGGTGGCGTTCATCGGAGCACGGCGCGGGCGCAGCGAGCCCGCGCAGCTGCGCGTGCGCGGCTGGCGGGAGGAACTCACCGCGGCCGGGCTGCCGGCCGACGAGAAACTCGTCGCCGCCACCGACGGCTGGGGGCACGCCGACGGGGCGCTGGCCATGAACCACATCCTGGACAGCGGACGGCGGCCCGACGCGGTGTTCGCCTACAACGACCCGATGGCGATCGGGGCGATGCGGGTACTGCACGAACGGGGGCTGCGGGTGCCGGAGGACATCGCGGTCGTCGGCTTCGACGATGTGATCGAGGGACGCTTCGGCGCGGTCACCCTCACGTCCGTTTCGCCGGACAAGGCCGCGATCGGCCGGCTCGCGGTGGAGTCGGTGCTCGCCCGCCTCGACGACCGGGCGCCGGAGCCGCGCCGGATCCGGGCGGATTACCGACTCGTCGAGCGGGAGAGCACGTTGGGGCGGCCTGCGGCCGGGAAGGCGACGGACGTCTGACGTACCGGGCGCGCCCGGTCCCGGCGCCTCGCGGGCGGTGTCCGCGACCTCGCCGCGAACCTGCGGCCGGGTGCGCCGGACATGAGGAGGCGCAGGGTCTCGGTCACCGGCTCCACCTGCCCCAGCGGCGCGAAAGGGGCGCGGGTCCTCGGCACCGCGACCACGTTCGACGACGTGGAGGTGAGCCCCGCGCGGTGCCCCGTCCCACGGCGGAAGGTGCGGACGCCGACGGCGTCCGCACCTTCCGCCGTCATGGAGGTTACGGCTTCTCCGCCCCGTGCAGCGCGCTCACCTCCTCCGCGGTGAGGACCCTGTCGTAGGCGTGGACCTCGTCCACCGCTCCGTCCCAGAAGTCGGTGTGCCGACCGTTCCACTGCGCGCGGCCCACCGTGAAGGGGCCGGAGGCGACATGGTTCGGGCCGCCCTTGACGGTCGCCGCCCGCTTGCCGTCCACGTAGAGCGTGATCTCTCCGGTCGCGTCGTCACGCACGCCGACCAGGTGGTACCAGCGGCCGGTCTCGGGCGTGGTCTCCAGACGGGCGCGCTGTCCGTCGGGGGTGCTGAAGGCGAAGGCGCCCTGGCCGTACTGGAGGTAGAAGGGGCTCGTCCGGCGCAGCGCGTCCTGGCTGACGGCGGTGGCGTAGTTGCCGGGCAGCGAGTCCAGGGCGACCCACGCGGACACCGCGTAGCTGCCGGCGGTGTCGAGCACCGGGCCGTCGGTCCGGGCGTGCTGTCCCTGCCCGTCGAACTTCAGCGCGCTGCCCCTGACTCCGTCGGTCCAGGTGGTGCCCTCGGTCAGCCTCAGCGGCCTGTCGCCCGGACCGCCGTCCTTCGCAGTGGTGCCGCCGCCCTCGTCCAGGGCCCAGGAACCTCCGCCCTCGAGCTGCTCCCGGTCCCCGGCCGCGGCACCGGCCGCGATCACCTCGCGGTTGATCCCGCGCACCCGGACCGGGTCGACCTTGATCTCCCGGCGGTCATAGGTGTAGAGGCCGTTGAGTTCGTTCTCCAGGTCGGTGATCTGCGTGTACACCGAGCCGGAGAGTTCGGCACCGGCCTGGTCCAGGTAGAACTTCTCGGTGTTCTCGACGTACTTGCGGGTCAGTGCCTCCTTGTCGGCGACACCGCTGTAGATCACGGTCGGCGCGCCCGGCCACATGTGGCCCGGGGTGCGCAGCGTGAAGCCGCCGTGCTCGCCGTCCATGGCCACCCGGTGGTCCGGGAAGGGCGCGTCGTCGTTGTTGTAGTCGTGGTGGTCGATGATGTCGCCCTTGCCCGAGTCACCCTTGGAGTTGCAGCAGTTGACACCGCTGTGGGCGTTGACGACACGGGACGGGTCGGCGGCCTTCACCGACTCGGCGATACGGCCGCTCTCCTCACGGTTCCACTCGCCCCAGCCCTCGTTGAAGACGATCCAGCCGATGACGGACGGCGAGTTGTGGTGCTGGCGCATCATTTCCCGGCCCTGGTCGACGAAGGCCTTCTGCCCGGTCTCGTCGGTGATGTTCCCCGAGACGAAGTCCTGCCAGACCAGCAGGCCGAGCCGGTCCGCGTGGTAGAACCAGCGCGGGGACTCCACCTTGATGTGCTTGCGCACGGCGTTGAAGCCGAGCTCCTTGTGCGCCCGGAGGTCGAACGCCAGGGCGTCGTCACTGGGCGCGGTGTAGAGGCCGTCGGGCCAGAAACCCTGGTCGAGGGTGGCGAGGGAGAAGACCGGCTTTCCGTTGAGGACCAGCTTCCGGTAGCCGCCGACCTCCTCGATCCCGATCTCGCGCATGCCGAAGTAGCTGCCGACCTTGTCAGTGGAGCGGCCGTCCCTCAGCCTGATGTCGAGGTCGTACAGGTAGGGGTCGTCCGGGGTCCACAGGTGCTGCTCGGCCACGCGCAGGTCGAGCTTGCTGTTGGCCGGTCCGCTGACCCTGCCGACGACCCGTCCGCGGGCGTCGCGGGCGACGGCCTCGACCCGGGCGCCCTTCGAGGCGTTCTCGGACTCGACGGTCACCGCCAGGGTGCTGTTGTCGATGTCGGGCGTGGTGACGACGTCGTCAATGGCGGTGTCGGCGACGGGCTCCATCCAGACGGTCTGCCAGATGCCGGACGACTGGGTGTAGAAGATGCCTCCGGGGTTGGTGGACTGCTTGCCCATCGGCTGGTTGGCGCCGCCGGTGTCGGTGACCGCGACCACGATCTCCTGCTTGCCCCGGCCCTTGAGCGCGTCGGTGATGTCGGCGCTGAAGGCGTTGTAACCACCGGTGTGTTCGGCGACCTTCCTGCCGTTGACCCAGACGGTGGCCTGGTAGTCCACGGCGCCGAAGTTGAGTTTCAGCCGGTCGGCCCTGCCGCTCTTGCCGACCTTCCAGCTCCTGGGCACGTCCACGAGCTTGCGGTAGAACATGTGGTCCTCGTGCCGCTCGAGCCCGGAGAGCTGCGACTCGACCGGGAACGGCACGATGATCTCCTCGTCCAGGTCCTTGCCGAAGACCGGCTGCTCGCCGGCGTCCGCACCGCTGAACTGCCAGGGCCCGTTGAGGTTCTTCCACCGGGAGCGGACCTGCTGCGGGCGGGGGTACTCCGGCAGCGGGTCGTTCCTGTCGACCTTGTCGCCCCACGGGGTGGTGATGCGGCGGGTGGACGTGTTCGTGGCGTAGCGGACGATCCGTGGCACGGTCTCGCCGCCGGCCGTGAGACCGCCCTCACCGTCGTAGGTGAAGCGGACCTGCTGGTCCTTCTGGATCGGCTCGGAGAGTGTGATCAGGAGGGAATCGGGGTCACCGGGGGCGGCCGCCACCGACTTGACCGGCATGGCGGTCGTGTCGGCTTCGATCCTGAGGTGGCCGGCCACCTCGGCGACGCCGCCCACCGGGTCCTCGAACCGGACGCGCAGCTGCCGCCCGTCCTCGGCGACGGTCGGCTCCACCGGGAAGACCTCGAAGCCGGCGGGCGGGGTGAACGCCGTGGTCGGCACGATCCGCTTGGCCATCGTCGGCGTGGACCAGCGCAGGAACATGTTGGCGCCGCCGACGTCCTGGAACATCTCCAGGCGGAAGTCGTGCTTCTCGCCGGCGGTGAACCTGACCGCCGCGCTGGTCTGTTCCTTGTCCCAGTCGCCCACCCAGTGGTCGATGACGGGTTCGCCGTCGATGAGGAGCCGGAAGCCGTTGTCGCCCGTGGCGTAGAAGGTGTAATCACCGGTCTCCGGCGCCTCGATCCGCCCGGTCCAGCGGGCGGTCGTGTGCTCCGTCCGCCCGGTCAGCTCCTCGAAGGTACCGGTCAGTCCGGAGAAGTTGATCTGAGGCTCCAGCAGGGTGCCGCCGAGTTCGGCGAAGTCCCGGGCGCCCGGTGCCGACATGCTGAAGTACTCGCCCTTCAGGCCGTGCACCACGACGCCGGCGTCGGCGGCGGTCGAGCCGGCGGACACTCCGGCGATCGGCACGGCGGCCGACGCGGCAGGTGCCAGGACGCCCGTGGACAGGGCCAGGGCGGCCACGGTCAGCAGCGCCCACGATCTGGATCTCGAGCGGGTGAGTTGTCTTGTCATCGGACCCTTCCTCGCGCAGAGGGCATGTGGCCAGGACGAAACAAGGGTGGCCGTCGGCTCGGCCGTCCCGTCATTCCAACGTTGGAAACCCGGTGTGCAGCGGAATGACAACACGCTGCCCGTCAACTGTCCAGACTTCACGCGCAGTTGATGTCGCGTCAGTTCGCGGATCGTCACGGCGTCATGGCGGCTCCTGCGATGACGGTCCACGCGGCGGCAACCGGCCCCCACGATCCCCTTGACATGCCCGTCGCCGGTCACCCTCCTGCGGGAACGCGTTCCATCGATGCAGAGCTCGGCGTGGAGGTGACGGGACGCGACGGGCCGGCTTCCCAACGGGACGAAGGGACTGCCTCGCCGCCGCGCCGGCCCTGACGTCCGCCGAGCCCGCCCGGGCAGACCGGACGGGCCTGCGCGCCGCCGGCCAGGGCGTGCTCCGGGGCGGCGGCGCCTGCACTTCCGTGCAGTCGGCCGGAGTTGGCGTCGTCGTACGGCAGGCCCCGGGCCCCACGGCTTCGTCCTGCTCCACGGGACATCGCCACAGGCCCGCCCGCGGGGCCGGGGTTTCCACCGATGCCCCACGCGGTGCCGAAGCGCACGCGCTGCACACGGGAGAACCGCTGCTGGCACACGGGGGCCTTCCGTCGGCGGGGCGACACCGCCTACGGCCGCGCCGGCACCCCGGCCCGAACACGGACACCGGCTGGAGCCTCAGATTCTTCGAGTGACTCGGCCCCCGTCCTCCGCGAACGGTCCGTCTTCGGCCGCGAAGGCGTGGGCGGCGAAGCGTTCGCCCATGCGGCGGTGGGCGGCCGCGTCGGGGTGGAGCCGGTCGGGCAGCGGCAGTTCGGCGTGGTCCGCCTCGCCGTAGAGGTCACGGCCGTCGAGGTGGTGCAGGTTCGGGTCGTCCGCCGCGCGTTGCGTCACGACGCGCTCGAGTTCGTCGCGGACGACGCCGAGCGTCAACTTGCCTTCGGCCCGTTCCGCGGGATCGCCGACGGCGGTGAACAGGAGCCGCCCCTCGCCGAGGCGGCTGAAGTCGTAGGCGGTGGGGCCGGGTGTGTCCTCGTGGATGGGGCACAGAATCGGCGAGACGACCAGCAGTGGTGCTGTGGGATGCCCCTCGCGGATGGTGTCGAGGAAGCCGTGGACGGCGGGGGTGAAGGCGCGCAGCCGCATCAGGTCGGCGTTGACGAGGTTGATGCCGATCTTGACGCTGATCAGGTCGGCGGGCGTGTCGCGCATGGTGCGCGCGACGAACGGGTCGAGCAGGGCGCTGCCGCCCAGTCCCAGGTTGACCAGTTCCACACCGCCGCGTGCCGCGGCGAGCGCGGGCCAGGTGGTGGTGGGACTCTCGGCGCCGGAGCCGTGGCTGATGGAGCTGCCGTGGTGCAGCCAGGTTCTGCGGCCGGAGGCGGACGCGGGCTCCACCGGTGCGTCGGTACGCAGGGCGAGGAGTTCGGTGGTCTCGTCGTGCGGCAGCCAGATCTCGACGGTCTTGTCGCGCTCGGGCAGGCCGGTGAAGCGGAGGGTGGCGGCGGGACCGGTGCCGGGCTCGACGGTTCCGGTGTTCATGTCGATGGTCAGGGTGTTGCCGCCGGTCGCGGTTGCCCGACCGGCCGGATGTCCGTCGATGAGCAGGTCGTACCGGCCGTCCGGGCGGGGCGGGGCACCGATGTGGATCCGCTTGGTGGGTAGTGCGTCCAGCTCGACGGCGGTCGCGCGGGTGCGGAAGACCAGGCGTACGCCGGAGGGCTGGGACTCGGCCACGGCGAGCTGTGTGTCGGCGTTCCGGGCGCGGGCCCACGCGGGCAGGCGGTGCGGCAGGACCCCCTGCGGGGTGGGTTCCAGGTCGAGCGCGCCGCGCACGAGGTCGGCGGTGACGGGCGTGGTGATCCAGGAGGGCATGGTGGTGTTCCGTCCGTGTGAGGCGGGTGGACGAACTGCTGACCGGGGCGCCGCAGGGGCGGTCCGGGAGCCCCGGGGCGCGGCAGGGTTCCGCCGTCAGGGAGTGGCCGGCCAGTTGCGCAGGAGGGCGTCCAGGGCGTCCAGGACGCGTGACCACGTTTCCTGTGTGTCGGGGGCGCTGTGGCTGAATCCGCCGCCCATCTCGAGGCTGACGTAGCCGTGGAAGACGCTGCCCAGCAGCCGGACGGCGTGGGTCTGGTCCGGCTCAGTCAGGTCGTAGCCGCGCAGGAGGGCCCGGGTCATCTGCGCGTGCCGCACCCCCGCGCTGCCGGCCGCCGCCTCCGGGCCGAGCCGGAACTGGGCCGCGGCGTAGCGGCCCGGATGCTCCCGGGCGTAGTCCCGGTACACGTTCGCCAGGGCGGTCAGGGCGTCCTTGCCCGCCCGTCCGGCCAGGGCGTCGGCGGCCCGGTCGGCGAGCTCCTCCAGGGCGAGGAGCGCGATCCTCGTCCTGAGGTCCTGGGAGTTCCTCAGGTGGGAGTACAGGCTCGCCACCTTGACGTCGAAACGCCGGGCGAGTTCCGAGACCGTCACCCGGTCGAAGCCGACCTCGTCGGCCAGTTCCGCCCCCGCCCGGGTGAGGCGTTCCGGGGTCAGTCGTACACGTGCCATAGCCGTCCTTCCCGTCAGCTGATTCGAGTATGCGTTTACCTAAAACATTTAGGCAAATTCCGGCTGCTTTTGATCGAATGTCAGTGGTGGGCGGCAGGATGCGGCGCATGACCACACCTGCAGCAGTGATCGTCGATGCCGCCGCCTACGCCCAGGCGGTCGAGGACGCCGTGCACGCGGCGGCCGCCTATTACGCGGGAGGCACCTCGCCGCTGGACGACGACGCGTACGACCGGCTGGTACGGGGCATCGCCGACTGGGAGGCGGAGAACCCGGACGGGATCCTGCCCGGCTCCCCCACCGGTAAGGTCGCCGGCGGGGCGGTGGGCGGCGACGTGCCGCACACAGTGCCGATGCTGAGCCTCGACAACGTGTTCTCGGCGGAGGAGTTCACCGCCTGGACCGCCTCGCTGGCGCGCCGGACCGGCCGTGACGCGACACGCTTCAGTGTGGGCCCGAAGCTGGACGGACTGGCGGTCGCCGCCCGCTACAGCGGCGGCCGGCTGCGCCAGTTGATCACCCGCGGGGACGGGACGGCCGGGGAGGACGTCTCGCACGCCATCGGCACCATCGAGGGGCTGCCCGAGAAGCTCGACGAGCCGGTCGCCGTGGAGGTGCGCGGTGAGGTCCTCATGACGTCGGCCCAGTTCGAGCATGCCAACGAGGTGCGCACCGGTCACGGCGGACAGCCGTTCGCCAACCCGCGCAACGCGGCCGCGGGCACCCTGCGGGCCAAGGAACGCGTCTACACCGTGCCGATGACGTTCTTCGGCTACGGACTGCTGCCACTGCCCGACACCGACTCCGCCCTGGCGGAACGGATGAACGGGATGGCGCACAGCGACCTGATGGCCCTGGCCGCGGACCTCGGTGTGCGCACCAGCGCCCGCACCCCGGTCCCGGACATCGTCGCCGAGACCCCAGGCGAGGTCCTGGCCCGGGTGAAGGAGATCGCCGCGCTCCGCGCCGAGCTGCCGTTCGGCATCGACGGAATCGTCGTCAAGGCCGACCTCGCCGCCGACCGGGAGGCCGCCGGATCGGGCTCCCGCGCGCCGCGCTGGGCGATCGCCTACAAGCTGCCGGCGGTGGAGAAGATCACCCGGCTGCTGGAGGTGGAGTGGAACGTCGGCCGCACCGGCGTCATCGCGCCGCGCGGCGTCCTCGAACCGGTCGTGATCGACGGCTCCACCATCACCTACGCCACCTTGCACAACCCGGCCGACATCACCCGCCGCGACCTGCGCCTGGGCGACCACGTCATGGTCCACCGGGCGGGCGACGTCATCCCCCGGATCGAGGCCCCGGTCGCTCACCTGCGCACGGGCGAGGAGCAGCCGATCGTCTTCCCGGCGCAGTGTCCGCGCTGCGGTTCGGACATCGACACCGGCGAGGAACGCTGGCGGTGCGTCCGGGGCCGCGACTGCCACCTGGTCGCGTCCCTCGCCTACGCCGCGGGCCGCGACCAGCTCGACATCGAGGGTCTGGGCGCCACCCGGGTCGTCCAGCTCGTCGACGCGGGCCTGGTCGCCGACCTCGCCGACCTGTTCACGCTCGGGCGCGACCAACTGCTGGCCCTGGAGCGGATGGGGGAGACCAGCACCGACAATCTGCTGGCCGCGATCGCCAGGGCCAAGGACCAGCCGCTGTCCCGGGTGCTGTGCGCACTGGGCGTCCGGGGCACCGGACGGTCCATGTCGCGGCGTATCGCCCGGTACTTCGCCACCATGGACCACATCCGCGCGGCCGACGCCGACGCCATGCAGCGGGTCGACGGCATCGGGGCGGAGAAGGCCCCGTCGATCGTGGCGGAGCTGGCCGAACTGGCCCCGCTCATCGACAAACTCGCGGCCGCCGGCGTCAACATGACCGAGCCCGGCGCCACTCCGCCGCCGGCCGCCGATGCCACTTCCGACGACGACGGCGAGGTCGCCGTGCCGACGGCGGGAGGCCCGCTGGACGGGATGACAGTGGTGGTCACCGGCGCGATGACCGGAAGCCTGGAGAAGCTCTCCCGCAACGAGATGAACGAACTCATCGAGCGGGCCGGCGGACGCTCGTCCTCCAGCGTCTCCAAGAGGACCACCCTCGTGGTCGCGGGCGAGGGCGCCGGTTCCAAGCGCGCCAAGGCCGAACAGCTCGGCGTCCGCCTCGCCGCCCCGGACGAGTTCGCCGCCATGGTCGCAGAACTCCTCGGCTGAGTCGGCGTCGGCCTGCGCCCGGCCGTCAGGATGTGGCGCAGGCCTCGGCGATGGACAGGCTGTTCTCGTAGAGGTGGTGCCGGGTGATCCGGCCGCCCTCCACGGTGAGGCGCAGGGCGAACGGCCCCTGGAAGGACCGCCCCGTCGCCCGTACCGTCCCCGACACATGCCCCGTCAGGACCGCGTCCTTCCCGTCGACGAGGAAGGTGTCGACGGAGGCGCGCGCGTCCTCGGGCACCGTGTGCTCCAACAGCTCCGTGAGCTGGGCCGCGCATTCGGCGGCGGTGGAGCGCGGGCGGATCCACGGGACGGCGGGGTTGTCCGCGAGCAGCCAGTCGACCTCGTCGGCGAAGAGCGCGCCGAGCCGTTCGACGTCCCCGGCCGACCGGGCGGCGAGAAACTCCTGCACGACGGCCCGGGTGGCCTCGGCCTCGGAAGGGGCGGTGGCGGCGGAACGGGTGGGCATGACGCTCTCCTCACGGCTGCGGCCGGGTCCCGGCTCGGGGTCTTCGCGGATGTGCTCGATCCTGCCGGAGGAGGAAGGAGCGGGTCGATTACCTCGGGCGTCATGCGCGGGCCGGGGCGGGCCGGACGTGGTTGCCGCCGGGCGCGTCCTGCGGCTCGCCTGCGGGATGGGCTGGGCGGGCTGGTGGCGCCGCGCACGGTCCTGCCCTCTCCACCGCGTACGCCGTCGGCCTGCTCGTCCCCGTCGTGACGACCGCGTTGCTCGTCCCCTTCTCGCGGGGCCGGTCGTCCGGGGGGCTGATGTGGCCGCTGGGCCGTGTGCCGGGACCGTGATGCCCGTGGCGACGCCGCCGTGGGCAGGGCTGCCACCGGCACGGAGGGGGCCCGTCGAGCCACCGAGGAGGGCGTACGGTCCTGCCGCGGCCCACCGGAACGAAGTGACCGGCTGACGGTCGATAATCCAGTTCCGATCACTCCCGGCGAGAGGATGCCATGCCGAACAACGGCTTGTACGAAATCCTGGACGACCGCTTCCGTACCGGACGCTGCGCGAACGGCGACAGCAGGCTCGAGGTCCTGTACGACGGCTGCCGCTGGGCCGAGGGCCCGCTGTACGTGCCCGCCTGGCGCCAGCTGATCTGGAGCGACATCCCGAACGACCGCATCCTGCGCTGGGACGAGGCCACCGGCACGGTCGGCGTCTTCCGCACCCCGGCCGGTCACAGCAACGGCAACACCGTCGACCGGCAGGGCCGCCTGGTCACCTGCGAGCAGGGCAACCGCCGTGTGACCCGCACCGAACCGGACGGCGCCGTGACCGTCCTCGCCGACCGGTACGACGGCAAGCGGCTCAACAGCCCGAACGACTCCGTCGTACGCTCCGACGGCACGATCTGGTTCTCCGACCCGGACTTCGGCATCACCAGCGACTACGAGGGGCATCGCGCCGAGTCGGAGATCGGCGCGTGCAACGTGTACCGGATCGATCCGCTGTCGGGGGACGTCCACCTCGCCGCGAGCGGGTTCGAGGGGCCCAACGGGGTCGTCCTGTCTCCCGACGAGAGCCGGCTGTACGTCTCCGACTCGCGGGCCGCCCGGATCCACGTGTACGGCATCCGCGAGGACGGCACCCTGTCCGACGGCGAGGTCTTCGCCGAGGGCCGGGGCGGTGTCCACTTCGACAACATCCGCTTCGACGACGAGGGCCGTCTGTGGGCCGCCGCCCTCGACGACGGCGTGCACTGCTACGCCCCCGACGGCACTCTCATCGGGAGGCTGCGCGTACCCGAGCCCGTCTCCAACATCGCCTTCGGCGGTCCGAGGAACAACCGCCTGTTCATCACCGCCACCACCTCCCTGTACTCCCTGGTGATGTCGGTGACCGGGGCTCCGCGCCTCTGAACGGGCCGCGCGGGGTTCTCGGCCACCCGGGCCCGTGCCCTTCGCACGGAACGGCTGTTGCCGTTACCGCTCCCTGTCTCGTCGAGTTCCGTGCGTCGTCTCCACGCCATCGACCAGGCAGGGAGAAGTGCCGTTGACCCACCAGTCCGCCCCACCGCCCACCGCCCCACCGCCCACCGCCCACCGAGATCACGTGCTCCGCCCACCGAGATCACGTGCTCCGGCCACTGCTCCGTCAATCCGTTCGCCCAGGTCGGTTTCCGCCCCTGTGCTCCCGGCTCCCCTCCGTGCTGCGCCGGATCACCGCCATGACGTGGCGGACCGACCGTCGTCCGTGATCCTGCTGCTCGCCTGTCAGCTGGTCACGGGCGTGTCCGCGGCGGTGCTGCCGACGGCTGCGGCCCGGGCGACGGGCCCGCTCCTCGGTGCGGGGACGGTCGTGGACCGTCCGCAGGGTGCTTCCGGCGCTCCTCGTCGTCGCGGCGGCGAGCGCCGTCACCCGCGCGTGGGAGGCCCTGGCCATGTACGCCGAACCGCGGATCACGCCCCGGCTGACGACGGAGACCGAATCGGCGCCGGTCGGGGCCGTCTGCCGGGTGGAGGCCGCCGCGTACGCGGCGGCCGGTTCCTCCGACCGCCAGGGGGCGGCCGAGTGGTCGTGGACGACGGGCCGGTCACGGGGGCCACCGCCCGCGCGGGGCTGCGGCACCTTCGGCGCGGTGGCCCCTGTGGCTGACGCCGGCCGTGCCGGTGTGCGGTCACGGCAGCGCCGCGACGCTGCGGCACTGCGGGACGAGGCCGACGACGTGCTCCGCCTGTACCGGCCGCAGCGGCTGCGGTCCGTCGGCGAGTGGTACGAGGCTTCCCCCAGGTCACCGACCAGGAAGTCCTGGACGCCCTGCGGGAACCGCACCCGTCCCGGGCGTCTCCTGGCCGACGGTGGCCAGCAGGTTCGCGACCAGCGGGTTCGGGTCGTCCCTCCGTGTTCCGGCGACGTCCGGGCGGCGGCCACGATGCTCGTGTGCGGTCTGGCCGATCCACGCATGAGGATCGGGAGCGAGGTGTGCGCGCAGCGGCCGGCCCGGTGACGGCGAGATCCCTCCCGGCCTTCAGCTCCCGGCCGGGGTGAGCAGCACGAAGTCCGCGTTGTACGGGTCGAGACAGACGGCCATGCGGCCGACGCCCTCCGCGTCCGCCGGCCCCATCTGCACGCTTCCGCCGTTCCTGGTGACCTCGGCCACCGCCGCGTCGCAGTCGGTGACCGCGAAGACCGGGTGCCAGTAGGGGTGCCCGCCCGCCAGCGCGAGGTCTTCCCCGCCGATCTCCATGAGGCCGCCGTGCATCCGCTCCTCGGGCAGTCCGGCCGGGGTGATCAGGGTGTACGTGCCCTCGCCGCCCGGCATCTCCGTGTCACTGAACCGCCAGCCGAGGACACCGCCGTAGAACTCCTTCGCGGCCGCCGTGTCACTGGTGTACAGCTCGGTCCAGGAGAGTGAGCCCGGCTGGTCCACCAGGTCGATGCCCCTGCTCTCCCCCGGCTGCCAGACGGCGAACCGGCCGCCCAGCGGGTCGCTGTACTGTGCCATCCGGCCCCACTGCTCGACGTCCGTCGGCGGCACCCGCACGGTGCCGCCGGCCCGCTCGACCGCCTGGGTCGTGGCGTCCGCGTCGGCGACGGTGTAGTAGATCATCCAGGCCGGACGGGCGCCCTCCTCGGTCAGCTTGCCGAGCCCGGCGACCATCTTGCCGTCCTTGCGGAACATCCCGCCTTCCACGTCCTCCCCGTCGCCCATGGGCTCGTAGTCCCAGCCGAGGACCGCACCGTAGAAAGCGGCGGCGGTCCGGACGTCGGGGGTGCCGAGGTCGAGCATGCAGGGCGAGCCGGGGGCGAAGTCAGTGGTGATCACCGCGATGTCCTTTCGCTGATTCCCTCTGACCCCAGCGTGCCACCGGGCGCCGGCACTCGCCCTCCGGCTTCGCCGTCCGGGCGGACCGGGCGGGTCGCTCCCCGGCCGCCGCACGCCCCGTGAACGGCGGCACGATCCGCGAGGAGTGCGCGGCCTGCCTGGTGTGCGGTGCGGCGGCCCTGACCGCCTTCGGCGTGATCGGGACCCGCGCCGGTCGCTCCTCGGCGGACGAGCCGTCCGGTGTCCTGCCGTCCGGAGCGGACGGCAGGACACCGGACCCGGCCGTCGAGCGCTAACCCAGCGGCTCGATACGGATGTTGCGGTAGCGGACCTTGTTGCCGTGGTCCTGCAGCCGGACGGCTCCGGCCGCGGGACCCTCGGCGATCCCGCCGCCCGTCGGGCCGTCGACGGTCACGTTGTCGTGGATCTTCTTGCCGTTCCACACCACGGTGACCCGCGCGTCCGACGTCTTGTTCCCTTCGGCGTCGTAGCGCGCCGCGTGGAAGACGATGTCGTACGACTGCCAGGTCTCGGGCGCTCTGGCGGCGTTCACGTCCGGGGCCTTCTTCAGATAGATCGCTCCCGCTTCGTCGGTGTCGGGTGTGGTGTCGCCGTAGGAGTCCAGGACCTGGATCTCATAGCGGTCCTGGAGGTAGACGCCGCTGTTGGCCCGGTCCTGGCCCGTCACGTCCGGGGGCAGTCGGGGCAGCCAGTACTCCACGTGCAGCTTGAAGTCGTCGTAGCTGTTCTTGGTGCGGATGTCCCCGCAGCAGACCTCCGTCGCACCGTCGGTGACGGGCCACTGGACCGGACGCCCGTCGGTGTGCTGCCACCGGTCGAGGCCGTCGCCGTCGAACAGACCGACCGGCCTGCCGTGCCGGTCGACGCTGAGGAGGTCGAGGTTGACGTGGCCGGTGTCGCCCTCGTCGTACCGGTAGGCGACGCTGTTGTGCCCGGCGCGCAGTCCCAGGGACTCGGTCTGCGTCGACCAGGTGTCCCAGTCGCCGGTGCTGCGGAACTCGGTCCGCTTCACCTTCCGGCCGTTGACGTACAGGGAGAGGGACTTGGTGCCCCGGAAGGGGTTCGGGCCGTTGGAGTAGCGCAGCCCCAGGTCGTACGTCCCGCTCCGGTCCACCTCGACGTCGAAGGTCGTGGTGGTGCCCCGGGTGTCGTACCGGTCGACGAAACCGCTGCCGGAGTAGCCCCGGTGGTCGGTGCCGATGCCGGCCGCGCCGGTGAGGGCAGCCTCCTCGGCCTCGTACAGCGGGCCCTGTTCGGGCTGCCCGCCCGGCAGGGCGTTGAGGGTGTACCAGGCTTCGGTGCTCCACAGGGTCTCGCCCGACGCCGAGCTGAACGGGCGCGGGGAGCGCAGGTGCACGACGCGGCCCGGCTTGAGTCCCTCGACGGCCAGGGTCACCTTCCTGCGGTCGCGCGACAGCTTCGCCGAGGTCACCTCCAGGGTCTCCTCGGCGATCCTGGGTCCGCCGTAGTCGCGCGTCGGGGTGTAGCGCCACTGCTCGGCCTCGTAGTGGCCGACGAGGTTCTCAGCGGTCTCCTGCGACAGCGGCTGGGTGTACTCCAGCTCGAAGCCGCCCTTCTTCACCCGCATGGCCTGGATGTCGAAGGTGTTGCCGCCGTTCGGTGTCAGCTTCTGGAGGCCGTACCTGAGCTTGCCCTCCTGGCCCCAGTTGCCGTCCGCTCCCAGACCGCCCGCGTAGATGGCGCCGTCGGGGCCCATGGTGATCCGGTTGACGCCGGCTTCGAGGCCCTGGGTGAAGCGGAAGACGGCGCCCTGGTACTGGCCCTTGACCTTCTCCAGGTGGGCACGCTGGAGAC
The DNA here is from genome assembly GCF_041380215.1 of Streptomyces pimonensis. Lineage (NCBI taxonomy): Bacteria > Bacillati > Actinomycetota > Actinomycetes > Kitasatosporales > Streptomycetaceae > Streptomyces > Streptomyces pimonensis. The sequence continues at coordinate 255,313 of NZ_JAHWZY010000003.1, read as the reverse complement.
CGCCGTAGGTGACGTCACCGAAGAGCATCTGCCCCTTGAACCTGCCCTTGGTCAGGTGGAGCGGCGTGCTGGGCGAGTTGGCGATCTCGTTCTGCGGGAGCCAGAGCACCGGCTGGGTCACCGGCTCGGAGTCGAAGGGCCCGGCGGGGTTGGTGTAGTGGTTGAAGAAGCGGTCCTGCTCGATGTGGACCAGCTTCGACGAAGGCAGCCAGCCGCCCTGGTTGTCGGTGGCGAAGATGTCACCGCCGGGGCCCCAGCCGATGCCATTCGGGGTGCGCAGACCACCGGCGAGGTAACTGACCTTTCCCGTCTTCTTGTTGACCATGATGGTCGTGCCGCGGCCGGGTGCGGGCTGCGGATCGGTGGTGGCGCCGCCGTAGTTGATGGCCACGGACAGGTTCAGGTAGAAGTAGCCCTTGCGGTACAGCAGTCCGAAGGCGAACTCGTGGAAGTTGCCGCCGTAGGGCCAGGTGGCGATCGTCTTGGACTCGTCCATGAAACCGTCGCCGTCGCTGTCGCCCAGCTCCGTCAGTTCGTGCTTCTGGGAGACGAAGACGGTGCCGTCGACGACCTTGAGCCCCATCGGCTCCTTGAGGCCCTCGGCGATCTTCGTGGCCTTCACCTTGTCCGGGCCCGTGGTGCCGGTGACCTCCTCCATGACGTAGACCTCGCCGGCCGTGTTGTCGGTGCCGCCCCAGGTGCTCACCACCAGACGGCCGTCGGGCAGCCAGTCCATGCCGGTGACCTGTGGTTCGAACCCCTCGGGACGCAGGTCGGTGAGGGTGTGGTCGGGGCGCACCGAGTTGAGCGGGAGGCCGTCGCCCGGCGAGTCCCTGACGCCCTCGCACTCCTTGCGGCCCGGGGCGGTGACCCGGACCACGCCGGCGTCGGTGCTCAGCGCCGCGTTCGGCACGGTCTCGAAGTCGCCTGCGCCCGGCGGCCGCCAGGCGAGGTTGAGCACCTGGTCGCCGCCGCGCTCGAAGTGGTCGATGCGCAATGTGTGCATGCCCTCGATGAGCTGGACGGAGCCGTCCTTGGGCTCGGCGCCGTGCAGCCCGTCGTGGTCGATGACCAGGCGGTCGTCGACCAGCAGCCGTGAGCCGTCGTCGCTGGTCAGCCGGAAGGTGTACGAACCGTCGGCCGGCACGTGGATGTTGCCGGTGACCTGGGTGACGAAGTTGTCGCCGAACCCGCCGAAGTCGCCGGTCGTGCTCCAGTCGACGGTCGGCATCAGCCGGTCGACGTTGGGGGTCTGTCCGGGTTTGAGGGTGCAGATCTTCTCGAGCGGGACCTGGACGTCGAAGACGCGCAGGGTGACTCCGGGCTCCTGCGGCGGCACGTCGGCCCGCGGTGCGGAGCCCGGCCGGGCCGATGCCAGGGGGGCTCCCCAGAGCCCGCCCGCGACGAACGCGCCGACGAGCAGTCCTGTCAGGGATCTTCGGGCGCGCCGGTACAGCCGTGCGTCCATGCTTCCTCCTGCTGAGTCGACCGGAGGGCCGGATGACTCCGGTGCCGAATGGGCGAAGCGCCAACGGTTGCGCCGACACGCTAGGAGACTTCTGTTCAATCCGTCCATACTTTGTCATCGATGAGTTCAAAGTCCTTCCGGCAGGCGGCGTTCACCGATGTCATGGGTGGGCTGCGGAACCGGTGTGCGGTTACGGGGAGGGCGGGATGCGGTAGACGGACACGCGGGGATGCGACTCGGCGGCGGCCTCCAGGACGCGGTCCGGGGCCAGGATGTCGGCGTCCACGTACGCGGTCGCCCCCTGGGGGGTGGAGTGGAACAGGGCACGGGCGTGGGCCAGGACCATCGGGTCGTTGTCGACGGGACGATCCGGGACTCGGGGGCGATCCGCTGGGCGACCTGGTGGGTGTTGTCGGCCACGACGCACACCCACAGCAGCCAGCCGAAGAAGTCGCCCGCGGAGACCGTGGAGCCGTCGGCGAACACACAGCTCACCCCCGGCGGAAAGCTGCTCCGCTCCACCCGGAAGTCGCCCCCGGGCCCCACCGTTCCGCGGGCACAGCGCTCGTCCGGCTCCGACACACCGACCGCCAGCCATCCGAGCAGCCAGGCGAACACTCCCGCGCATGCGGCCAGTGCGAAGGCGGCCCACAGCCCGTTCGCGGAGCCACGCGATCCCTGTGTCCCCGGCATGGAACCGGACTCCATCCGCCGCGCCGCCGACCTGACGGTCCGGGTCCGGCGCCACCGGCCTGCGCGAACTCAGCCGAGCTCCACGATGAGGTCGCCGCCCTCCACCTGCTGAACGCGGTTGACGGCCAGCCTGGTGACGGTGCCGGACCTCGGGGCGGTGATCGCGGCCTCCATCTTCATCGCCTCGATGGTGGCCACCGTGGCGCCGGCCGCCACCTCGTCGCCTTCGGCGACCACGAGGGTCACCACACCGGCGAAGGGGGCCGCGACGTGACCGGAGTCGGCCCGGTCGGCCTTCTCGGTGACCGGGACCTCGGAGGCCGCCGCCCGGTCACGGACCTGGATCGGCCGCAGCTGGCCGTTCAGGGTGGCCATCACGGTGCGCATGCCCCGCTCGTCGGCGTCGCCCACCGCCTGCAGTTCGATGAGCAGCCGTACACCGGGATCGATGTCGACGCTGTACTCCGTGCCGGGGCGCAGCCCGTAGAAGAAGTTCCTGCTGTCCAGGACGCCGGTGTCGCCGAAGGACCGGCGGTGCGTCTCGAACTCCCGGGCGGGGCCGGGGAAGAGAAGACGGTTGAGGGCCGACCGGCGGTTCTTCGCCAGGCCCTCGCGGTCATCGGCGGTCAGCTCCCGGACCGGCTTGGGCTCGGCGCGGCCGCGCAGGGCCTTGCTGCGGAACGGCTCGGGCCAGCCGCCGGGCGGGGTGCCCAGCTCGCCGCGCAGGAAGCCGATCACGGAGTCCGGGATGTCGAACCGGTCCGGCTCCTCCTCGAAGTCCTCCGGAGAGACGCCCGCGCCCACCAGGTGCAGTGCCAGGTCGCCCACCGCCTTCGACGAGGGGGTGACCTTCACCAGGCGGCCGAGCATCCGGTCGGCGGCGGCGTACATCGCCTCGATGTCCTCGAAACGGTCGCCGAGGCCCAGCGCGATCGCCTGGGTGCGCAGGTTGGACAGCTGCCCGCCGGGGATCTCGTGGTGGTAGACACGGCCGGTCGGCGAGGCCGGACCGGCCTCGAAGGGCGCGTAGACCTTGCGGACGCTCTCCCAGTAGGGTTCCAGGTCGCCGACGGCCGTCAGGTCCAGTCCGGTGGGGCGCTCGGAGTGGTCCGTCGCGGCGACGATCGCCGACAGGGAGGGCTGGGAGGTGGTGCCCGCCATCGAGGCCACGGCTCCGTCGACCGCGTCCGCGCCGGCCTGGACCGCGGCGAGGTAGGTGGCGAGCTGGCCGCCGGCGGTGTCGTGGGTGTGCAGGTGGACCGGCAGGTCGAACTCCCGGCGCAGCGCCGACACCAGCGTCGCCGCGGCGGGCGCCCGCAGCAGTCCGGCCATGTCCTTGACGGCCAGGACGTGTGCACCCGCCTCGACGATCCGCTCGGCCAGCCGCAGGTAGTAGTCCAGGGTGTAGAGCCGCTCGGACGGGTCGGACAGGTCGGCGGTGTAGCACAGGGCCACCTCGGCGACGGCCGTGCCGGTCTCCCGTACGGCGTCGATGGCGGGCCGCATCTGGGAGACGTCGTTCAGCGCGTCGAAGATGCGGAAGATGTCGATGCCGGTGGCCGCCGCCTCCTGGACGAAGGCGTCGGTCACCTCGGTCGGGTACGGGGTGTAGCCCACGGTGTTGCGGCCGCGCAGCAGCATCTGGAGGCAGATGTTGGGCACGGCCTCCCGCAGGGCGGCCAGGCGCTCCCACGGGTCCTCGGCGAGGAAGCGCAGGGCGACGTCGTACGTGGCACCGCCCCAGCACTCCAGCGAGAGCAGCTCGGGCAGGGTGCGCGCCACCACGGGGGCGACGGCGAGCAGGTCCTTGGTGCGCACCCGCGTGGCGAGCAGCGACTGGTGGGCGTCGCGGAAGGTGGTGTCGGTGACGCCGATGGTCGGCGAGTCGCGCAGCTCGCGGGCGAAGCCCTCGGGGCCGAGTCCGGCGAGCCTCTGCCGCGAGCCGGCCGGCGGTTCGCCGGCCGGCAGCGGCGGCAGCTTCGTCAGCGGGTCGGTCAGCCGGGGCCGCTCGCCGTGCGGCTTGTTGACCGTGACGTCGGCGAGGTAGGTGAGCAGCTTGGTGCCGCGGTCGGCGGAGTGGCGGGCGGTGAGCAGTTCGGGACGCCGCTCGATGAACGACGTCGTGACGCGTCCGGCCTGGAAGTCCGGATCGTCCAGGACCGCCTGCAGGAAGGGGATGTTGGTGGCGACGCCGCGGATGCGGAACTCGGCCACCGCTCGCCGGGCCCTGCCCACCGCGGCACCGAAGTCCCGGCCCCGGCAGGTGAGTTTCACCAGCATCGAGTCGAAGTGGGCGCTGATCTCCGTACCGGCGTGGGTGGTCCCGCCGTCCAGGCGGATGCCGGAGCCGCCGGGCGAGCGGTAGGCGCTGATCCGGCCGGTGTCCGGACGGAAACCGTTGGCGGGGTCCTCGGTGGTGATGCGGCACTGCAGCGCGGCCCCCCGCAGGGCGACGGTCTCCTGCGAGAGACCGAGGTCGGCGAGCGTCTCGCCGGCCGCGATGCGCAGCTGCGCCTGCACGAGGTCGACGTCGGTGACCTCCTCGGTCACCGTGTGCTCGACCTGGATGCGCGGGTTCATCTCGATGAAGACGTGGTTGCCGTCCCGGTCCAGGAGGAACTCCACCGTACCGGCGTTGCGGTAGCCGATCCGCCGGGCGAAGTTCACGGCGTCGGCGCAGATGCGGTCGCGCAGCTCCGGGTCGAGATTCGGCGCGGGCGCGAGTTCGATCACCTTCTGGTGGCGACGCTGCACCGAGCAGTCCCGCTCGAACAGGTGGATGACGTCGCCCTGTCCGTCGGCGAGGATCTGCACCTCGATGTGGCGGGGTTCGACGACGGCCTTCTCCAGGAACACCGTGGGGTCGCCGAACGCGGAGGCGGCCTCCCGGGAGGCCGCCTCGACGGCCTCCCCCAGCCGGGCGGGCTCCTCGACGCGGCGCATGCCGCGCCCGCCGCCGCCCGCGACCGCCTTGACGAACACGGGGAAGCCGATGTCGCCGGCGACGCGGACGAGTTCGTCGACGTCGGTGGAGGGCGCCGAGGAGCCGAGCACGGGTACACCGGCCTCGCGGGCGGCGGCCACGGCACGGGCCTTGTTCCCGGTCAGTTCCAGGATCCGGGCACCGGGTCCGACGAAGGTGATGCCGGCCTCTTCGCAGGCACCGGCCAGTTCGGGGTTCTCGGACAGGAATCCGTAGCCCGGGTAGACGGCGTCGGCGTCCGCGCGGCGGGCGGCGCGGACGATCTCCTCGACGGAGAGGTAGGCCCGCACCGGATGTCCCGGCTCGCCGATCTCGTACGCCTCGTCCGCCTTCAGCCGGTGCAGCGAGTTGCGGTCCTCGTGCGGGAAGACGGCGACGGTTCGGGCACCCAGTTCGTAGCCCGCGCGGAACGCCCGGATCGCGATCTCGCCGCGGTTGGCGACCAGCACCTTGCGGAACATGCTCGATCCCTTCAGCCTGCCGGTGACGAAGACCATCGTGTCGGTGGCGGACCCGGCACGCCATGTGAGCCGAGCCACTCACCTGCGGCCCGACGGCGGTGCGAGGGGCACGGGGGAAACGCCTCCTCTTGTCACCCCATGGCCCCGCGCCCCTCACAGGTGTCGGTGGAGCGCGACGGCAGGGTCGTCGGGACGGACGCCCTGGAGCGTCGTGACTGCCGGCGTCGTACCGGCCGCCCGGCCCCGCCACCCGCGTCACCCGAACGGCGACCGGTGGCGCGCCGGGCCGGTGGTGGGGGTGCGACGGTGGTCGGGCCAAGCCCCTGCTCCGGGAGACGACGTGACCTGTTACGACCGACGTGATCTGGGCCTGCTGCTGCTCCGGCTGGGAACGGGCGGGGTGCTCGCGGCGCACGGCGCGCAGAAGCTGTTCGGCTGGTTCGGCGGCGGCGGCCTCGAGGGCACCGGCCAGTTCATGGAGTCCATCGGCTACGCGCCCGGCAGGGCGAGCGCCACGGCGGCGGGCCTCGCCGAGGCCGGTGGGGGTGTGCTCCTCGCACTCGGTCTCGCCACCCCGGCGGCGGGCGCCGCGGCGGCCGGCGCGATGGCCGGCGCGTCCGCCGTGCACACGCCCAACGGCTTCTTCAACCAGGAGGGCGGCTTCGAGTACGCCGCATCCCTGGGCCTGACGGCCGCCGGACTCGCCGTCACGGGTCCCGGCCGGCTCTCCCTGGACCACGCCCTCGGCCACGCGGTCAACCGGAACTGGATGATCCCGGTGGCCTTCGCGGTGACCGCGGCGGCCACGACGGCGGCGGTGGGGGCGCGCGTCCGGCGGCTGCGGAAGGCCGGGGAAGGCGAACAGAGGGCGCTGTTCGAGGAGTAGTCCGACGCGCCGGCGGCCTCAGCAGCCCGTCGGCTCCCCCTCAGGACCCGCCCTCGGGCAGATGTGCCTCGGCCCGCCTGCCGGGTTCCTCGAGCGCGGGTCCCAGCGCCGCGCCCGACTCCGTCGGGGAAGGATCCCGGCCCGGCGTGGTCTCGGCGGCGGGGACGGGGACGCAGGTCAACGGGAGATCACCCACCGGTCCCGGCGGGGCCGGTCCGTGCCCTTTTCGAGACTCACCTGCAACGCTCCGTGCCGCACGTTCCGGCCCGCCGCGCCGTCACAGTCACTGGAGTCGGCGTCAACCAACCGAGGGGGCACGGACGATGAAGCGGCACGGGACACGACAGCCGACCGGCGCGCTGCTCGCGCTCACGGCGGCGAGCTGCCTGCTGGTCGGCGGCTGCGGCGCGGGGGACGACAGCGGATCCAGGGCGAGCGACGCGTCCTACGGCCGCGGGGGCGACGGCTCGGCGCCGCTGCCCGCCCCCGACCGGGGCCCGGGAGGGCGGTACGACGGTGAACGGGGCGAGGGCGGGCAGGACTCCCGCCAGGTCGCCCCCGATCCCGACCACCTGTCGACCTTCGCGCTGGACGTCGACACCGCCTCGTACGGCTATGCCCGCCGCGCCCTCGCGGAGGGCCGGCTGCCCGATCCGTCGACCGTCCGTCCCGAGGAGTTCGTCAACAGCTTCCGGCAGGACTACGAGCGCCCCGGCGGCGACGGTTTCACGGTCACCGTGGACGGCGCCCGCACCGACGAGGAGGACTGGTCGCTGGTCCGGGTGGGCCTGGCCACCCGGACCGCCGAGCCGGACGGTGAACGTCCGCCGGCCGCCCTCACGTTCGTCGTCGACATCTCGGGGTCGATGGCGGAACCGGGCCGCCTCGACCTCGCCCGGGAGTCCCTCGCGACGATGACGGACCGGCTGCGCGACGACGATTCGGTGGCCGTGGTCACCTTCAGCGACGAGGCCGAGACCGTCCTGCCGATGACCCGGCTGGGCGGCAGCCGGGACGAGGTCCACGACGCCGTCGACAGCCTGGAGCCGACCGATTCGACCAACCTCGGCGCCGGTGTGGAGACCGGGTACGAGACCGCCGTCGAGGGGCTGCGCGAGGGTGCCACCAACCGGGTCGTACTCGTCTCCGACGCCCTCGCGAACACCGGGGAGACCGACGCCGACGCGATCCTCGAACGCGTCGCGGACTCCCGTCGCGAGCACGGCATCACCCTGTTCGGCGTCGGCGTGGGCAGCGACTACGGCGACGAGCTCATGGAGCGGCTCGCCGACGAGGGCGACGGGCACACGGTGTACGTGTCCGGCGAGGAGGAGGCCCGCGAGGTGTTCTGCGAGCAACTGCCCCGCAACATCGGGCTGACGGCCCGTGATGCCAAGGCGCAGGTCGCCTTCGACCCGGAGACGGTCGCCGAGTTCCGGCTCGTCGGCTACGACAACCGTCGGGTCCCCGACGAGGACTTCCGTGACGACCGGGTGGACGGCGGAGAGGTCGGGCCCGGTCACACCGTGACCGCCCTGTACGCCGTGCGCACCCGCACCCGCTCCGACGGGCACCTCGCCACGGCGACCGTGCGCTGGCTCGACCCCGACAGCCGCACCCCGCACGAGGAGACGGGCGACCTGGAGACCGACGACCTCGTCGACTCCGTGTGGAGCGCGCGCCGCGGTCTGGCGGTCACCGCGGCCGCGGCCTACTTCGCCGACGCCCTGCGCTCCTCCGACCACCGCCACAGCGCGCTGCCCGGCGCCCCGGGCCTCGGTGAGCTCTCCGATCACGCCGACGACCTGGCGGACCGGACGGAGGACGAGGACATCCGGGAACTGGCAGGAGCGATCCGCGCGGCGGACCGTCTGGAGTGACCCCGGCCCATTGACTCGTTCTTACGCACGGGTAAGTTGACTCCTGAGTAAGTAAGCACGGCAGCACCAGCCGCGACCGGGAGCCGTCATGGGCGTACGCAAGGATCTGAAACGGGCGAAACGACGCACGGGTCCGACGCACAGGACCGGGGTCGAGACCGTCAGGGACGAACACGGCGTCGTGCGCGAGGTCCGCGCGGCGGCCCTGGCCCCGCGCCGGACCACCGGCAGTACGGCCGACATCCCGTTCACCAACGCGGCCAAGGCCCCCGACGCGGTGGTGCTGCGGCGTGCGGAGCACGGCGCCTGGCGCCCGGTGACGGCGGCGGCCTTCGCCGACGAGGTCACCGCCGTGGCCAAGGGACTGATCGCCGCCGGGCTGGAACCGGGCGACCGGGTCGCCGTGATGTCCCGCACGCGCTACGAGTGGACGGTCCTGGACTTCGCCGTCTGGTCGGCCGGCGGCCGGACCGTGCCGGTCTACCCCACCTCCTCCGCGGAGCAGGCGGGGTGGATCGTCCGTGACTCCGGCGCCCGGTACGTCGTCACGGAGACCGCGCAGAACACGGCCACCGTCGCCACCGGCACCGCCGCCCACCCCGGGCCCCCGCGCGTGTGGGAACTGGACGCGGACGCCCTCGCCGAGCTCACCGCACTCGGCCGGGACCTCCCCGACCAGGAAGTCACCGAGCGCCGTACCGCCCTGACCCCCGACACCGTGGCGACCGTCTGCTACACCTCCGGCACCACCGGACGCCCCAAGGGCTGCGTCCTGACCCACGCCAACCTGTACGCCGAGGCCGCCAACACGGTCGAACTGCTGCACCCCGTCTTCAAGGAGGTCACGGGCCAGGTCGCCTCGACCCTGCTCTTCCTCCCGCTCGCCCACGTCCTCGGCCGCACCATCCAGATCGCCTGCCTGCTCGCCCGCATCGAGATCGGCCACTTCCCGAGCATCAGGCCCGACGAACTCCGGCCCGCGCTCAAGTCGTTCCGCCCGACGTTCCTGGTCGGCGTCCCCTACCTCTTCGAGAAGATCCATGACACCGGCCGGGCCACCGCCGAGAGGATCGGGCGGGGCGCCTCCTTCGAACGCGCCCACCGCGTCGCCGTCCGCTTCGGCGAGGCCCACCTCGACAGGTTCCTGGGGCGCGGCAGGGGCCCCGGCCCCGGCCTGTACGCCGCCTGGGCCCTGTACGACCTGCTGGTCTACCGCCGGGTCCGCAAGGAGCTGGGCGGCCGGGCCCGGTACGCCATCAGCGGCGGCTCCCCGCTGGAGCGCGACCTCAACCTCTTCTTCTACGCGGCCGGGATCATGGTCTACGAGGGCTACGGCCTGACCGAGACCACCGCCGCCGCCACCCTCGTCCCGCCGCTCGGTCCCCGCCCCGGCACGGTCGGACTCCCGGTCCCCGGCACCGCGGTCCGGATCGCCACCGACGGCGAGGTGCGCGTCAGGGGCGGCATCGTCTTCGGCTCCTACTGGAACGACCCGGCCGCCACCGACGAGGTGCTCGACGACGGCTGGTTCACCACCGGTGACCTCGGCTCCCTGGACGAGGACGGCTATCTGACCATCACCGGCCGCAAGAAGGACATCCTCGTCACCTCCGGCGGCAAGAACGTCTCCCCGGCCGTTCTGGAGGACCGGCTGCGCAGCCGCCCGCCCGTCGGCCAGTGCCTCGTCGTCGGCGACAACCGCCCCTTCGTGGCCGCGCTGATCACCCTCGATCCCGAGACGGTCGCCCACTGGCTGGCGGTGCGCAGGATGCCCGCCGACACCCCGATGTCCGAGGTCGTGCGCGACCCGCGGATGCGCGCCGACGTGCAGAAGGCCGTCGACTACGCCAACGAGGCCGTCTCCCGCGCGGAGTCCATCCGCGCCTTCACCCTGATCGAGGGCGAGTTCACCGAGGAGAACGGGCTCCTGACGCCGTCCCTCAAGGTCAAGCGGCGGGTGGCCCAGGAGGCCTACGCGGACGAGATCGCGGCCCTGTACTCCTGACCTCCGCGTCCCGCAGGGCGCGGAGGTAGCGCCCGCGGACGTGGAGCTGGGCCAGCAGGAGGACGGGGAAGATCGGGCGCCAGGGGCCCCTCGGCGCCGCCCGGGTCAGGGAGCGCAGGGTCAGCAGGACCCGGCCCTCGTCGTCCCGGTGCACGACGAAGGCCTCCTCCCCGCTGACCGGGTGACCCTCGCGGGTGCCGTAGGCGAAACCGCACCGGTCGCCGGTCTCCACCACGGCGACGACCTCGACCGGTTCCCGGACGACGCACCGGCCGAGTCCCGCCGTGACGGTGTACCGCCCGCGCTCGCGCGCGCCGACGCCGCCCCCGTCGGCCGGGGCGACGGCGAAGCCGCTGCGCCGTTTGACCTCCCACCGCAGCACCGCCTCCCTGGCGGCGTTCCAGAAGTCCTCCCCCCGTCCGACCGTCACGGTCGCCTCGAACCGGCGGAAGCCGGGCGGGGAGGCGGGCCATACCGGGGCCTGCGGGGCGGTGGCGCCGCGGGGGCCGTAGGTGAGACCGCCGTCCTCATCCACGCGCGTCCGCCCTCCGTCCCAGGAAGGCGGACAGGCCCGACAGCAGCCGGTCGACGTCCTCGGCGCTGGTGTACGGGGCCAGCCCGAGGCGGAGGCCGCCGGTGTCTCCGAGGCCGAGGCGGCGGGAGGCCTCCAACGCGTAGAAGTTCCCGGAGGGCGCGTGGACGCCGCGTTCGGCGAGGAAGCGGTAGGCGTCCTCGGTGCGGTGGCCGTCGAGGGTGAGCAGCAGGGTCGGAGTACGCCGGGCCGCCCGGGAGTGGACGGTCACCTGTTCCAGGTCCGCCAGCCCTTTCTCCAGCCGGTCGCGCAGGACGCCCTCGTGTTCCTCGATCCCCTCGAACGCCGCGGCGAGCCGTTCACGGCGGCTGCCGCCCGGCTCGGCGGCCAGCCCGGCCAGGAAGTCGACCGCCGCACGGGTGCCCGCGAGGAACTCGTAGGGGAGCGTGCCGAGTTCGAAGCGCTCGGGCACCGCGTCCGTGGAGGGCAGGAGTTTGTCCGGGCGCAGTGTCTCCAGGAGTTCGGGGCGGGCGGCCAGGACGCCGTGGTGGGGGCCGAGGAACTTGTACGGGGAGCAGACGAAGAAGTCCGCGCCGAGCGCCTCGACGTCGACCGGGGCGTGCGCGGCGTAGTGCACGCCGTCGACGTACAACAGGGCGCCCGCCTCGTGCGTGATCCGTGCGATCTCGGCGATCGGGGGCATCGTGCCGATCAGGTTGGAGGCCGCGGTGACCGCGACCAGCCGGGTGCGCCCGGAGAGCCGGTCGCGGACGTCGTCGGCGGTCAGCTCGCCGGTGGCCGGGTCGAAGTCCGCCCGGCGGACGGTGCAGCCGGCCCGCTCGGCCGCCTGCGCCCAGGGGCGGATGTTGGCGTCGTGGTCCAGCCGGGTGACGACCACCTCGTCGCCCGGTGACCAGGTCGCGGCGAGGGTGCGGGAGAAGTCGTAGGTGAGCTGGGTGGCGCTGCGGCCGAAGACGACGCCCGCCGGGTCGGCGCCCAGCAGGTCGGCCATGGCGCGCCGGGCCTCGACGACGACGGTCTCGGCGTTGCGCTCGCCGGGCAGGCCGTCGCCGCGGATCGAGAGCGGCCGGGACAGCGCGGCGGTGATCGCCTCGATGACGGGCAGCGGCGTCTGGGTGCCGCCGGGGCCGTCGAAGTGCGCGGTGCCGGCGGCCAGCGCGGGGATGCGGGCGCGCAGTGCGGCGAGGTCGTACGTCACGTGAGGCCTCCTGTCGATGCGGTGTGCGGGCGTGCCGGTCAGGCGGACGGGCCGTCGGCCCGCGGTTCGAGCGGCGGGTCGGAGAGCTGCTCGCGCAGATAGTTCCAGACGACCGCGATCAGCGCGGCCACCGGTACGGCGAGCAGGCTGCCGACGATGCCGGAGAGAGAGCCACCGAGCGTCACCGCCAGCAGGACGACGGCCGCGTGCAGTCCGAGACCGCGGCTCTGGATCATGGGCTGGAACACGTTGCCCTCGAGCTGCTGCACCACGACGATGACGGCCAGCACGAGCAGCGCGTCCGTCAGCCCGTTGGACACCAGCGCGATCAGCACCGCGACGAAGCCGGCGAACAGGGCGCCCACGATGGGCACGAACGCGGACACGAAGGTCAGCACCGCCAGCGGCAGCACCAGGGGGACGCCCAGGAGCCACAGCCCCAGCCCGATGAACACGGCGTCGAGCAGGCCGACGAGCGCCTGCGACCGTACGAAGGAGCCGAGGACGTCCCAGCACCGCGCGGCCACGGCCGGGACGTCGGTGGCCAGCCGGCCGGGGAGCTGCCGTCCGAGCCACGGCAGGAAGCGCGGGCCGTCCTTGAGGAAGAAGAACATCAGGAAGAGCGCCAGCACGGCCGTGACCACACCGCTGAAGACGGTGCTCACGCCGGTGACGGCGGTGGTGGCGATGGCGCCGGCGCTGTCCTGGATGCGAGCGGTAGCGGTGTCGAAGGCACCGGCGATCTGCGCGTCGTCGATGTTCAGCGGCGGCCCGGCGGCCCATTCGCGCAGCCTCTGGACACCCTCGACGACACCGTCGGCCAGCTCGCCGGCCTCCGACGCCACGGGCACCGCGATCAGTGCCACGGTGCCCGCGGCCACCAGCAGGAACAGCACGGTCACCAGGGACGCGGCGAGTGCGGGGGCCAGCCCGCGCCGGCACAGGAAACGGGCCGGGGGCCAGGTGAGCGTGGTGAGGAGGAGACCGATGATCAACGGCCAGACCACCGGCCACATCCGGCCCAGCACCCACAGCACCACCGCCGCCGCCACCAGGACCAGCAGCAGCTCACCGGAGACACGCGCCGAGGTACGCAGCGCGGCGCGGGTTCTCCCCGCGTTCAACGTGGCAGACATAGGGGCACCTTACGGGGCCCGCCGGTCGCGGTGATCAACCGGGAGCCGCCCGGGAGGAGGTCCGGCGGGGTTCCGCCGTGTCGGCCGGGAACGTCCGGGGCCGGTGGGGCAGACTGAGGGCATGGGCGACCTCAAGGCCCGCGGGACACCGTCGCGTCGGTTCCCGCCGGTGCCCAGGAGCGTGGCGGAGGCCCGGCGGTTCGTGCGGGCCTCCCTCGACGGTGCCGCCGCGCCGGACCTGGTGGACACGGCCCAACTGCTGGTCAGCGAACTGGTGACCAACGTCGTCCTGCACGCCCGCACCGAGGCGGAGGTGACGGTCCGCGTCGAGGACGGCGTGGTCCGTGTGCGGGTCGGCGACCGTCGGCCGGACCGCGGGCTCGTGCCGCACGGGTGCCCGCCCTACGCCGGCACGGGACAGGGGCTGCCGCTGGTCGCCGGACTGTCGTCCCGGCGGGGCGTCGAGGCCGGCGCCGGGGGCAAGACGGTGTGGTTCGAGCTGCGGCCCGGGGGACCGCCCCGCTTCCCGGACGACTGGGAGCCCGCCGCGGCGTCCTGCGGCCCGGGAGCGACGGTGACCCTGCTCGACGTGCCGAGGGCGCTCCACGCGGCGGCTCAGCAGCACCGGCACACCCTGTTGCGCGAGGTGGCCCTGGCCGTCGGCGCCGACCATGATCTGGGTGTCCCCCCGGAGGACCTGGCCGTCGCGCTGGACACGAGCCAACTGATCACCGCGTCCATGGCGGCAGCGCTGCGGCGGGAGCCTTCCGGGCAGGCGATCCACTCGCTGCCCGTGTCCGTGCCGTCGGACGCCGAGCCGTCGGTGCAGACCCTGCGCGCGGTGCTGGACCTGGCCGAGGAGGGTGCCCGGGAGGGGCGTCTGCTGACGCTTCCGGCGCTGCCGCGACAGCGCCTCTTCCACCAGTGGTTGTTCGACCAGATCGTCGGACAGCTGGCCGGGGCGCACCCCACGGCGTGGACGGTGGTGCCCGGAGAGCCGGGCACCAGCCCCTCGGACCTGGTGGCGTGGGACGCCGGACAGGTGCAGGCGAGCAGGACCCCGACGATCGCCGCCGACGAGCGGAACCGGATCATCGCGGCGAACGGGCCGGCGGCGGACCTGTTCGGCTGGCACCCGGAGGACCTCGTCGGGCAGCCGCTCACCACGCTCGTCCCGGAGCACCTGCGCAGACGGCACATCGCGGCGTTCACCTCCTTGCTGCTCAGCGGGCAGCCCCGGATCCTGGGCCGCTCGGTGCCGCTGCCCGCGCTGCACCGCGACGGCCGGCTGATCCCCGTACGGCTGTTCATCCAGCCGCAGGAGACGGCCGACGGCCGCACCGTGTTCGTCGCCCAGCTCGCTCCGCGGGCGGCGGTTCCCGATTCCGCCGCGCGACCGCCCGGCCGTGCCCGGTCCATGGCGCAGCGGGAACCGGAGCGGCCGTCCGCGGCGGCCGGGGATCCCGGCCGGGAGGCGGACCGGTCCGCGCTGGAGCGGCTGTCGCTGCTGGCCGACACGGCGGCCGCGCTGAGCAACGCGCCGTATCTGGCCGAGGGGCTGGAGCGGGTGGACCGGATCCTCACCCACCGGCTGGCGGACTGGTGCGCGGTCGATCTGTTCACGGAGAACGACCAGGTGGAGCGGGTGTCCCTCACCCACCGCTCCCCCCGTGACCCCTGGCCCGAGGAGTACGGGGGCCGGCTTCCGCCGGTGTCCGACGCCGCCCGCGGTCCCCTGGCCCGTGCGCTGCGCGGTGCGGGCCCGCTGCTGCTCACCCGGCCGCCGTCGCCCAGCCAGGTCGCGAGCCCCCTGGACGCCCACTACCTGGGGCTGTTCCGGACCATGGGCGCGAACAGCGCGGTCGTCGCCCCGCTGCGGGCCCGCCGGCAGATCATCGGCGCCCTCACGCTGGCCCGCCGCGGGCGGGACACGCCGTTCACGGAGAAGGATCTGCCGCTGGTCCACGACCTGGTACGCAGTCTCGCCCTGGGGGTGGACAACCTCCGTCTCCACCAGGAGACGCGCACCATCGCCGAACGTCTCCAGCGGTCGCTGCTGCCCAGGCTGCCGGAGGTCGCGCATCTGCGGCTGGCCGCCCGGTACGCGGCCTCCTCGGCCACCGCACAGGTCGGCGGTGACTGGTACGACTGCTTCGTCCTGCCCGGCGGGGACACGGCGCTGGTCATCGGCGACGTCAGCGGGCACAACCTGGACGCGGCCATCGCCATGAGCCAGCTGCGCAGCATGCTGCGGGGCATCGCCGTGGACCGTCAGGGGCCGCCCGAAGCCGTCCTGCGCCACCTGGACATGGCGAACCACAGCCTGTACCGCGAGTCCACCGCCACCTGTGTCTACGCGCTGCTCAAGGGCCGTGAGGAAGGCTCCTGGGAGCTGGTGCACTCCTCCGCCGGGCATCCGCCGCCGCTGCTCATCGACGCGGACGGCCGCACCCGTTATCTGGAGGGCGGCTCGGGGCTGCTGCTCGGGGTGGAGCCCCGGACGGTCCGTCCGCGGGCCCGGGACGCGGTCCCGGCGCACTCGACGGTGCTGCTGTACACCGACGGACTGATCGAGCGCCGGGGAGAGCACCTGGACGACGCCATGGAGCGGCTGCGCCGGCATGCCGCCGCGCTGGCCCGGGAGCCCCTCGACGTGCTCTGCGACGAACTGCTGATCGGGCTGGGGGCCGACAGCGACGACGACATCGCCGTCCTGGCCGCGCGGCCCGTACCGCCGCGCTGACCGCCGTTCCCCGGCGGCACGGTGGCGGCGCGCCCGTCCGCGCGCCGCCACCGGCCCGGTCAGTTGAAGGGGCCGAGGGTGAGGAAGCCTCGCTCGGGGTGCCGTCGTGGACGAGCGACTCGTGGTGGCCCACGTCGCCGGAGGCGAAGGCGCACGCCTTGCCGTCGGCCATCTGCGCGTGGACGGCGCGGGCGTAGTGGTGGGTGACGGAGTCCTGGTGGAAGCCGCCGGAACCGGAGTCGGGCCGGCCGGGGCAGGCCAGGAGCGTGGAGCGGTCGGATCCGGCGCACAGGGTGCGGGAGATCGGGCCGCGCACCTGGTCGTCGGGGGCGTCGAGCCTCCTGCGACAGCCGAGGACGGAGGAGGCGTCCGGCTTCCGGAAGCCGGTGACGCCGGCTCCCTCGCTGTTGGTGGAGCGCATGACGTCATCCGGGGCCCGGCCGGAGAACCCGGGGCGCGGATGGTCGTGGACCGGCCTGCCGCCGGGTCCGTGGTCGAGGCGTCGGGGCGCGGGGGTGGGCGGGTCGCCGCCCGCGGGCCAGGGGCGGCACGTGCCGCTCGCGTCGGCCCAGCCCTGTCCGCCGGTCGACAGCCGGGTGCCGGAGTTGTGGACGTACACCTGCCCGCCGCGGCCCGAGGTGCCGGTGAGGGTCGGGGGACGGTGTCCGGAACCGCGGCGGGGCGGCCGCCCCCGCGGTGAGCAGTGAGCCGGCGATCACCGAGGAGACGGCCGTCCCCACGCTCAGGACGCGGCGTCCGGGCAGGCGGAGCGCGCTCCGCCTGCGTTCGGCTTCGTCGGTGGGGGAAGGAAGTCGGAGCGGTTCCGAGCGTTCCCTTTTGATGTACTCCTGCCAACGGTTCGCCGCGCGCCCCGGGCCGGGGCGCGCGGGCTACAGCCTCTCGGCCGGGAGCGACGCGTAGTGTTCGACGAGACCGGTCACCATCGGGTGATCGGCGGGGAACACGAGGTCGTCCACCCTGGTGACGGGGACCACCCCGACGGCGGCGTTGGTCGCGAACACGGCCTCGCATCCGGCCAGTTCCGGCAAGGTGACGCGGACGGCCGTCCCGGCCCCGCCGCGGCGCAGGAGTTCACGGGCGGTGCCCGCCAGGGCCGGGCCGGCCGGCCAGACCACCCGCCCCTCGCGGACGACGCCGACGTTCCAGGTGCTGCCCTCCAGCACCGTCGAGTCACCGTCCGTGAACAGGACGTCGTCGAAACCTGCCCTCCGCGCCTCGCGCCGCAGCCGCAGCACGCCGAACAGTCCGACGCCCTTCACCTCCGGCAGGTCCCGGAGGTGAACGGCGGACCGCACTCGCAGTGGCTCCGCCCCGGCGGCGGGCGCGGGCCTGGCCGTCACCAGCACCTGCGGGTCCGCGTCCCGGGCGATGTCACCGAGGTGGAGGGCCGGATCGAAGACGGTGATCCGCACGGTGCACCGGCCCGTCACCGGCACCACCCGGCGCGCCCAGGCCCGCACCCGTCCGAGGTCGAGCGGCGCGTCGAAGAGGACGCGGCAGTCGCGGGCCAGACGGTCGAGGTGCAGTTCCGCTCCGCGGACCCGGCCGTCCTCGACCACCATGGTGGTGAAGTGGCCGTAGTTGGTCAGGGCCAGGGTCCGCAGCGCCTCCGGGTCGGCGGGCGAGCCGTTCAGTTCGGTCACGGGGCCCACTGTGCCACCCGTCGGGGAGGGAGGGGGCGCCGGTCTCCGCCCCGACGGAGCGCGCGCCGGCCGCCGGGTGCCGGAGTCACGTGATGAAGTCCTCGACGACCTTCGGCGGCCAGGTGCCGACCTTGAGCACGCCCATGGAGTAGGCCCGGGACACCAGGGCGGCCCGGTTGGGCACCTTGAGCTTTCGGAGCAGACCGGAGACGTGGTACTCGACTCCCTGGCGGCTGAGGTAGAGGCGGGCGGCGAGCGGCACGGTGGAGACACCGGCGGCTATGCCTTCGAGGATGCGGGCGTCCACCTCGCTGAGAAGCTTCTTCCGGGGCGCCACGACCCCGGAGTCCGTGCTCTTGCCGTCCGCCGCGGGCAGCATCACCAGAATCGCGGCGACGTCCGGGATGTGGCCGCCGCGCACTGCCATCGCGGTCATCGGAAGCGTGTGCGCGGTGTCCTCGTCCACGGTGATGACCTCGGTGGCGAACCGGTGTCCCCTGCCCTCCAGCATGCGCGAGAACTGCCGCATCAGGGGCTGACGGACGCTGGGGTGCACCAGGTCGCAGAAGGGCCGGCCGCAGAGGTCCTCCGCGGGATTGCCGAACCGGCGGTCGAACTCCTGGTTGACCTGCTGGATGGTCAGGGCGGGGTCCAGACAGGCCACCGAGGTGTGGGATCCGTAGACGCCGGCGGCCGCGGCGTCCAGCGCCCCGGGCCCGTCGGCGGTGTGCGGACGATCCATGACGAGGTCGTGGGGGGAGAGCGTCAAGGGACTCAGACCCTTCTGCGTCGTGCTGCGAGGGAACCATGAACACGGACGTTCTCCGGAGAGGACACGGAAGTGCCTGATCTCTCCGAAACGCCGTGCCGGTGAGTGAATGATGCGGAGATTACGGAGATGGATATCCGCAGGTCAATGTGGAGTGGGGTCGGCCCGCCAATACTGTGGTCGACCCTTCGGTAGGTACGGTCCCGTACCGAAAGGGTCCGGTGCCGGGGGTTCGGTGTGCCCATGGCGACCGCGAGCGGGCAGGCCGCCAGGACCGCGACAAAACCCCTGGCAGGAGCACGCAGAGGAGTGCATTCGGCACGCCGGGTCAACGGCACCGGCTCGACGGGGCGGCCAGGCCCGCCCCGGGCGGGCGGCCTCCGGACGGAGACCTCGCCACACCGCGGACCCGGCACACGGAAAAACCCGGTCACGGTGATTGAATTCCGCTCACCGCACCCGGGCGCCCGGGAAGGACCCGCCCCGGTTCGAATACCTTTTACGTTCCGGAAATCAGGGTGATCAGTTCCCGTCGGCCGGCAATGCCAAGTTTCCGACAGGAATGGGTGAGGTGTTTCTCCACCGCCCGGGAACTGACTCCCATGGCCTCGGCGATCTCCTGGTTCGTCAGACCCCTGCACACGAAGGCGGCGACCCGGCGTTCGGTGCGGGTGAGGACGGCCTCCGGAGCGGGGACGGCAAGGAGCGACGATCCGCCGGCGGCGGCGCGCTCCACCGGCCACGGCGCACCGCACGCGGTGGCCAGCGTGGCGGCCTCCCGGGCCAGGGCCTCCGACTCCGCTCCCCCGCCCAGACGTTCGGCGAGCGCGAGCAGGGCGCGGGCGAGTTCCAGCTGATGGGCGGAGCCGCGCAGCACGGTGACCGCCTGACGCAGCAGAGCCGTTCCCCGGCCGCCCTCCTCCAGCCGGCCCAGCAGGCGCAGCTCCTGGCCCCGTTCACCATCACCGAGTACGACGACGGCACGAAGTACGTGACCGAGGCCGGGGCGCCCGTGCCGCCGGCCCCCGGCCGCCGCCTTCGCCGAAGGCCCCGTTCCGCCCGCGTGGAACGGGGCCTCACTTGCCTGCGGCGAGCGTCCGGCGCAGGCTGGTCCCATGGGTGCGAGCCCGACGCTCATCACCTCCGTGCAACGGGCCTTCCGGCTGCTGGAGGCGGTGAGCGCCCATCCGAACGGCGCGCCGGCGAAACAGCTGGCACGTGAGGCGGCACTGCCCCTGGCCACGGCCTACCACCTGCTGCGCACGCTGGTGCACGACGGATACCTGCGCAAACTGGACGACGGCGGATTCGTCCTGGGCGACCGGTTCCAGACCCTGCACACGGCGGGCCACGGCCAGACGCTGCTCAGCCGGGTCCGGCCGGCGCTCGCCGCGCTGCGGGACGAGCTGTCCACCGCCGCCTACCTCACCTTCTACGAGGACGGCGAGATCCGCGTCGCCGAGATCGTCGACGGTCCCCGCACCCCGCGGGCCGAGCTGTGGGTGGGGTTCGAGGACGCCGGGCACGCCACCGCGCTGGGCAAGTCGGTGCTCCGGGAGCTCGACGACGAGGCACGCAAGGAGTACCTCTCCCGGCATCCGCTGAACGACCTCACCCCGCGGACGATCACCACGGCCGAGGAGCTGGCCCGCCGGCTGGAGAACAGCGCCCTGGCCCCGGCCGTCACCGACCTGGAGGAGTACTCCCTGGGCACCGTCTGCATCGCGGTGCCGGTCTACAGCGGGGACACCCTGGGCTCACTCGGCGTCTCCATGCCGAAGGACCGGTTGCACCGGCTCGACGAGGTCCGCGAGCGCCTCCTGCCGACCGCCGGGCGGGTGACCCGGGGGCTGTCGTTCACTATCTGAAAAGCATCCCCTTGTGACGTCCACAACCATCACCTTTCCTAATTAAGTCAGACATTACGGACGCGCGCACGTCGCGCAAAGGTGAGGACTGCGGACGACACATGAGTCACGCCCGTCAGCATGGACGCGACCACTGGCCGATACGGCAGTACAAGCAGGCAGCCCGTCGCACACGGTCGTCCCGGGCACGGACCGTCGCGCACTGGGCCGGCGGCACGCCCGCCCTCTCCGTACTGATCGTCTGCGTCGTCGTGCTCGTCGACCTCGTCGGCGGGACGGGCGAGGTGTGGCTGCCGTTGCTCGCCGCCGGGCCGGCGCTGGCGGCGGCCACCAGCCGGCCGGCCGGCGTCCTCGGGGTCGGGCTTCTCGCGGTTCCCCTCGGCGCGGGCATCGGCGTCCGGCACGGGATGGCGGCCCCGGAGCTGGCCGTCGTGCTTGCCGCACTGGTGGCCGTCGCCCTGGCCGGCACGCTCGCCAGCGCCTTGCGCGCCCGCCGGGAGCGGGTGCTCGCCGCCGTCCGCTCCGTCGCGGAGACCGCGCAGCACGCCCTGCTCACGCCCGTCCCGGAGACCGTCGGCCCGTTCCAGACCGCGGTCCACTACAGCGCCGCGGCGGCGGAGGCCCGGATCGGCGGGGACCTCTACGCGCTCATCCCCACTCCGTACGGGGTCCGGGTGATCGTCGGCGACGTGCGCGGCAAGGGGCTGCCCGCCGTGGGGACTGCCGCTCTCGTGCTCGGTGTCTTCCGGGAGGCCGCCTACGACGAACCGGATCTGCTGGACGTCGTCTCCCGGATCGAACGGAGCCTGGCCCGTAACCTCGGCCACGACGACTTCGTCACCGCCGTGGTCGTCGGCCACCCGGAGCCGGGGCGGCTGGAGGTGGTCAACTGCGGACATGCTCCCCCGCTGCTGGTCCGCGGCGCCGAGGTGGCGCCGGTGGACCCCGTCCGCCCGGCGCCGCCCCTGGGGCTGCGTGCCCTGACGGGCGAGTCCCCCGGCCTCCAGGCGGTGTCCCTCGACGAGGGGGACCAGTTGCTGCTCTACACCGACGGGGTCACGGAGGCCCGCGACACCGACCGTGAGTTCTACCCGCTGGCCGAGGGCCTGGCCCGGCATCTGTGCGACGACCCGGCCCGCACGCTCGCCGCGCTGCACCAGGAACTGCTGGACCACGTGGGCGGCAGGCTGCACGACGACGCGGCCCTGCTCCTGCTGCGCAAGCCCGTCGCCACCGCCGGGACGGAGGACGCGGACGGACCCGCGCTCACCGGCTCCCCCGTCGTCCGGCCGCTCACGGCGGAGCCGGAACCGGTCGTCGGCGGCGCCTTCGACGACCGTGCGGGCGCCGCCTGGAACCCGGTCCGTCAGGGCCGCTGGGCGGCGATCATGCGCCGGTACCAGTGGTAGCTGTCCTTCGGGATGCGCTGCTGCGTGTCGTAGTCGACCCGGACGATGCCGAAGCGCTTGTCGTAACCGAAGGCCCACTCGAAGTTGTCGAGCAGGGACCACACGTAGTAACCGCGCACGTCCACGCCCGCGTCGATCGCGGCCCGCAGCGCGGCGAGGTGGTCGCGCAGGTACGCCACCCGGCCGGTGTCGTGCACGGCGCCGTCGGCGCCCACCTCGTCGTCCTCGGCGGAGCCGTTCTCGGTGATGTGCACCGGCGGCAGGGCGTCCCCGTACTGCTCCTTCAGGTCCACCAGGAGATCGGTGAAGGTGTCCGGGGCCACCGGCCAGCCCATCGCGGTGTGCCGGACGCCGGGCATCGCCGCCTCGGCGTAGCGGTTGTCGGTCGCCACGCGCAGGGCGGGGTCGCCCTCGCGGTACGGGGCGTCGGCGACCACGATCGGGCGGTAGTAGTTGATGCCGAGGAAGTCCAGCGGCTGGTTGATCAGCTCCAGGTCGCCGTCGCGGCGGAAGTCCTGTCCGGTGATCAGCTCGCCCCAGGTGTCCTCCTCGGTGTCCGGGTAGCGCCCGGCGAGGATCGGCTCCGTCCACACCAGGTTGTGCAGGGTGTCGGCGCGCACGACGGCTTCCCGGTCGGCGGCGGAGGCGGTGGCGGGCAGGTGGTGGTCGAGGTTGAGGGTGATCCCGACCTCGCGGACCCCGGCGGACCGGAGCGCCCGGACGGCGAGTCCGTGGCCGACCAGGAGGTGGTGGGCGGCGGCCAGGGCGCCCCGGCCCTCGCGGGCGCCCGGCGCGTGGCGGCCCACGGAGTAGCCGAGGAAGGCACTGCACCACGGCTCGTTGAGGGTGATCCAGCGGGGCACCCGGTCGCCCAGGTGCTCGGCGACGACGGCCGCGTACTCGGCGAACCGCTCGGCGGTCTCCCGCACTCGCCAGCCGCCCCGGTCCTCCAGCGCCTGCGGGAGGTCCCAGTGGTAGAGGGTGGCGGCGGGCTCGATGCCCGCGGCGAGGAGTTCGTCGACCAGGCGGGAGTAGAAGTCCAGGCCCTTGGGGTTCACCGGGCCGGTGCCGTCGGGCACGACGCGCGGCCAGGCGACGGAGAACCGGTACGAGCCGACGCCGAGGCCGCGCAGCAACGCCACGTCCTCGGGGTAGCGGTGGTAGTGGTCGCAGGCGACGTCACCGGTGTCGCCGTTCGCGACCAGGCCGGGGGTGTGGCTGTAGGTGTCCCAGATCGACGGGCCGCGGCCGTCCTCGTACGCCGCGCCCTCGATCTGGTACGAGGCGGTCGCGGCGCCGAAGACGAAGCCGGCCGGGAAACGGGGGAAGTCGCTCATGCGTGTCGGTCCATCCCGGTGTGTGCGGTGGTGATCACTTGACGGAGCCCCCGGTGATGCCGGCGGCGATGTACTTCTGGGCGAGGACGAGCAGGATCGCGGCCGGGACTGCGGAGAGCACGGACGCGGCCATCACGGCGCCCCAGTCGCCGACGTGGGCGCCGATGTACTGGTAGATGCCCAGCGTGATCGGCTTGACGTCGTCGGTGGTGTTCAGGGTGAGCGCGAACATGAAGTCGCTCCACGAGAACAGGAACGCGAACAGGCCGGAGGTGATCAGCGAGTTGCGGCTCATCGGGAGCACCACCCGCAGGAAGACCCGCACCGGACCGGCGCCGTCGATCTCGGCGGCCTCGATGACCTCGCCCGGGATGGACACCATGAAGGAGCGCATCAGGACGATGGAGAACGGGATGCCGAGCGAGGCGTCCGCGAGCATCAGGCCGAAGTAGGAGTTCACCAGGCCCAGGTCGACGTACGAGCTGTAGAGGGCGTTGGCGATGACGATGCCCGGCACCATCTGGGTGATCAGGGTGCCGAACACGATCGTGCGCGAACCGCGCAGGCCGAACCGGGCCAGCCCGTAGGCCGCCGGGGCGGAGATCGCCAGGCAGATGGCGACGGCGCCGAACGAGACCAGCAGCGAGGTGAGCAGGTGTCCGCCCTGGTCGCTGAGGGCCTTGGAGAATCCGGAGAGGTCCAGGCTCCCGGGCACCGGGTCGACCTGGAGCAGGCCCGACTCGGGCTGGAGCGCCGTGTTGAGCATCCAGTACAGCGGGAACAGCATCACGCCCAGGACGAGCACACCGGCGACGGTGGAGCCCCAGCGGCGCCGGGACGCGGCGGGAGTGTGAGCGGCCATGTCGGTCACTTCCCCTCGGTGCGGTTGGCCCGCAGGTAGAACACCGCGAACACCGCGGAGATGAGGATGAGCACGTTGCCGACGACCGCACCGGCGCCGAAGTCCAGCTCCACGAAGGAGTTCTGGTAGGTGAGCGTGCCCAGGGTCTGGGTGGCGTCGGCGGGTCCGCCGTCGGTGAGGGCGAGGATCAGATCGAGGATCTTGACCGTCGACATGAAGCCGAGCACCAGGACGACCGTGACCACCGGCTTGAGCATCGGCAGGGTGACGGAGCGGAAGGTACGCCAGCCCGAGGCGCCGTCCAGGGAGGCCGCCTCGTACAGCTCCTTGGGGATCTCCTGGAGGCCGCCGTAGAGGATGACCATGTTGAACGGGATGCCGATCCAGATGTTGACCAGGATCACCGAGAGCAGCGCCATGTCGGGGCTGGTCAGCCACGGGGTCTGGCCGCCCAGGCCCAGGGTGTCCAGGAACGTGTTGAGCACGCCGGTGTCCTGGTCGAGGATGCGGCGCCACACGATGCCGGACACCACCATGGGCACCAGCCAGGGCAGCAGGATCAGCGACCGCAGGACGCCCCCGAGGGGGAACCTGCGGTTGAAGAAGACGGCGAGGGCGAGGCCGATGCAGAACTGGCCGAGCAGGGAGCCGGCGGTGAAGACGAGGGTGTGCCACAGGGCCTTGCCGAACAGGACGTCCTGGAAGACGGACGCCCAGTTGTCGGCGCCGTTGAAGGGGGCCTCGCCGGTGAAGAACGTCTTCGGCGTGTAGTGCTGGAAGCTCATCACGACGTTGCGGACGAGCGGGTAGCCGAAGAACAGCAGCATGAAGACGACGGCGGGGGCGACGAAGCCCCACTGGGCGAGTCTGCGGCGCAGGCGCTGCCGGGCCGGGTCCGGCGCGGTGCCCTTCCCGGAGGTCTTCGCGGGCACCGGGGCGGTGACGGTGGACGTGGTCATGGACGCGTACCTCAGTTCCCGCTCGTGGCACGCTGCTGGGCGCGCTGCAGGGCGGTCTCGCTGGACTGGCCGGTCAGGGCGGACTGGAAGGCGCTCTGCAGGGCGAGCGACACGCCGGACCAGCCGGCGCCGAGCTTGGCGGTGCGGGACCGGGCGGCGGCGACCTGGTCGGCCAGCGCGTCCAGCTCGGGCACCTCCTCGCGCCACTTCGCGGCGGCCTTCTCGTTGGCCGGGACCATCCAGCTGTTCAGGGCGTAGGTGAGCTGTTCCTTCTCGCTCGCCAGACAGGCGACGATCCGGCCGGCCGTCTTCTCGCGCTCGGTGTCGCCGGTGTTGGGTACGGTGAGCACGGCGCCGCCGAGCGGTCCCACCGAGTCGGCGCCCGCCTCGGGAACGGGGATCTGCGCGATCTCCCAGTGCAGCGACTTCTTGGTGTTGAGGGTCTCGACCTGCCACGGGCCGTTGATCATCATCGCGGCGTTCCCGGCCATGAACTGGTCGTTCACGTCGGCCTGCGTCCAGTTGACCGTGGATCTGGACAGCGACCCGTCCTGGAGCAGCGCCTTCCAGTAGTCGAGCGCCTCGACGACCTGAGGGCTGTCGAGATCCGTCTCGTCACCGCCGTTGGACCACATGAAGGGCATGAACTGGAAGACGCCGTCCTCGGCGCCGCCCGCGCTGAGCGCCACACCGTACCGGTTGCCCTCGGTGAGCTTCTTCGCCGCCTGCCGCAGCTCGTCCCAGGTGGTGGGCACCGAGACACCCGCCTCGTCCAGGATGTCCTTGTTGTAGAAGAGGGCGAGGGTGTTCACGGAGCGGGCCGCTCCGTAGTACGTGCCCTTGTAGGAGCCGAAGTCGACGATGCCCTTCGGGACGTCGTCGGTGGTGAGGCCCAGGGTGCGCAGGTCGACGAGCCCGCCGGCGTCGGCGAAGGTCGGCATCTCGGAGGCGTCGAACTGCACGATGTCCGGCAGCGACTTCGACGAGGCCATGCGCAGGGCCTTCGTCATCACCTGCGAGGCGGGGACGCTCTGCTGCTCGACGCGCACGCCCAGCTGCTCACCGCAGCGGGCCATCGCCTCGGCGTCCCAGCGGTGGTAGGTCTCGTCGGTCGAGGAGTTCATCACGGTGTAGACGTCGCTGTCGCGCTGCTGTGCGCAGCCGGTCAGCGCCGCTCCGGCGATGAGGACGGAGACGGCGGCCAACGACGTGACGGCTCCGCGCGAACGCCCGCGCGCGCGGTGTGCGGCAACCGGAGGATGTGCTGTCACGGTGGGTGCCCTTGCGTGGGACCGGCTCAGCGTGTGCTGAGCCGGTGGCTCTTTCGGGAGGCTGGTGAAGCGCTTCGACTGATGGCGGCTCTCGCCAGGGTGTTGCCTGGCGCTGCACCGGGTGTAATTTGTTTTGCCTGATTACTAATACGTCAGCGGAAGCCGGTCGCGCTAGACCCCCAGCGATAAGATCTGCTTGCGCCAGGGCGTGACAGGTTCTGCGTCTCCTGTCATAGTTCCTGGTCAGAGGCTTACTTCCGGGCCTCTACCGCCCACCCCCTCCGAGGAAGACCATGAAATTCACCGACGGCTTCTGGCGCATCCGTGATGGTGTCCAGATCTCGTACGCCACCGAAGTGCGCGATGTGCGCCCCGAATCGAAGCGCTTCACCGGCTACGCCGCCGTGAAGAAAGTGACACGCAGGGGCGACACCCTGAACGCGCCGCTGATCACGGTCGAGTGCTTCTCCCCCGCGGAGGGCGTGATCGGCGTACGGGTCACCCATCACGCGGGCAAGTACCGGCCGGGCCCCGACTTCGCCCTCACCGGGAACGCGGACGGAGCGGGGGCGGTACGCCAGGACGGCACCGTCACCGAACTGACCAGCGGTCCCCTGTCCCTGCGCCTGGACGGGAGCGGTCCCTTCGCGCTCACCTTCCACGACGCGGACGGACGCGAACTGACCCGCGCCGGCGCCAAGAGCACCGCCTTCGCCACCACCGGCGAGGGTGCCCACCACGTGCTGAGCCGGCTGTCGCTCGGCGTCGGCGAGCAGGTCTACGGCCTGGGCGAGCGCTTCACCCCGTTCGTCAAGAACGGCCAGACCGTCGACGTCTGGCAGGCCGACGGCGGCACCAGCAGCGAGCAGGCCTACAAGAACGTCCCGTTCTACCTCTCCTCCCGCGGCTACGGCGTCTTCGTCAACCACCCCGGCGCCGTCTCCTTCGAGATCGGCTCCGAGTCCGTCGGGCAGGTCCAGTTCAGCGTCGAGGACCAGGCGCTGGAGTACTACGTCGTCGCCGGTCCCACCCCGAAGGACGTCCTCGGCCGCTACACGGCCCTCACCGGACGCCCGGCCCTGCCCCCGGCCTGGTCGTTCGGCCTGTGGCTCAGCACCTCCTTCACCACCTCGTACGACGAGGCGACGGTGACGTCGTTCGTCGACGGCATGGCCGAGCGCGGCATACCGCTGTCGGTGTTCCACTTCGACTGCTTCTGGATGCGCGAGTACCAGTGGTGCGACTTCCAGTGGGACCCGGACGTCTTCCCCGACCCGGAGGGCATGCTGGCCCGGCTCAAGGAGAAGGGCCTGCGGATCAGCGCCTGGATCAACCCGTACATCGCCCAGAAGTCCCCGCTCTTCGACGAGGCCGCGGCCCTCGGACACCTGGTGCGCCGCCCGAACGGCGACGTGTGGCAGTGGGACCTGTGGCAGGCCGGCATGGGACTGGTCGACTTCACCAGCCCCGACGCCCGCGCCTGGTTCCAGTCGAAGCTCAAGCCGCTGCTCGACCAGGGGGTGGACAGCTTCAAGACGGACTTCGGCGAGCGCATCCCCACCGATGTCGTCTGGCACGACGGCTCCGACCCCGAGCGGATGCACAACTACTACACGCACCTGTACAACCGGACCGTGTTCGAACTCCTGGAAAAGGAGCGCGGGCAGGGCGAGGCGGTGCTCTTCGCCCGCTCCGCGACCGCCGGCGGCCAGCAGTACCCGGTGCACTGGGGCGGTGACTGCTGGTCGTCCTTCGAGGCGATGGCCGAGTCGCTGCGCGGCGGGCTGTCCCTGTCGCTGAGCGGGTTCGGTTTCTGGAGCCACGACATCGGCGGCTTCGAGGGCACACCCGCCCCCGAGGTGTTCAAGCGCTGGCTCGCCTTCGGCCTGCTCTCCTCGCACAGCCGGCTGCACGGCTCCACGTCGTACCGGGTGCCGTGGGAGTTCGGCGACGAGGCGGTCGACGTCGCCCGGCGGTTCACCCTGCTCAAGCACCGTCTGATGCCGTACCTGTACGGCGCCGCCGTCGAGGCCCACCGCACGGGCGTCCCGATGATGCGGCCCATGGTGCTGGAGTTCCCGCACGACCCGGCGTGCCGCCCCCTCGACCGCCAGTACATGCTCGGCCCCGACCTGCTGGTCGCGCCGGTGTTCAGCGAGGACGGCGAGGTGGAGGTCTACCTGCCCGAGGGCGCCTGGACGCACCTGCTGAGCGGCGAGCGGGTCACCGGCCCGTGCTGGCGCACCGAACGGCACGGCTACGACAGCCTTCCGCTCTACGTCCGTGAGGGCGCCGTGCTGCCGCTGGCCGGCGACGACTCCCGGCCCGACGGCGACTGGCTGGACGCCCCGGTCCTGCTCGTGCACCCCTCGGCCGCGGCCGGCTACACGGCCGAGGTCACCGTGCCGGACGCGGCGGGGCTCGCGGCGGCGACGTTCCGGGCCCGGCGGGACGGCGACGTCCTGCGGGTCACCGCGTCCGGGACCGACCGCCCGTTCACGGTGCGCGTGGCCGGCGGGGCTCAGGCACGGGGTGCGGGCGAGGTGACGCTGCCGCTGGGATGAGCGGGTCACGCACCCGGGTGGACGCCCGGGCCGTCCCCGGGCCCCGCGAGGGGGGTCGGTGAGAGGACCGTGGGTTCCTCACCGGCCTCCAGCAGGGTGTCCGCCGCACCCACGATCAGCGGGTCCGGCCTGCCCAGGGCCCCGTGGTCCTTCGCCGGGTAGTCGCAGCGGTCGAGGAGGCTGCGCATGGCTTCCAGCCGGCCCCGGCGCTTGTCGTTGTTCTTCACGACCGTCCACGGCGCGTGGGGCGTGTCCGTCGCCCGGAACATCTCGATCTTGGCCTCGGTGTAGTCGTCCCAGCGGTCGAGCGAGGCGAGGTCCATCGGCGACAGCTTCCAGCGGCGCACCGGATCGACCTGGCGGATCGCGAACCGGGTCCGCTGCTCGGCCCGGGACACGGAGAACCAGAACTTCACCAGCATGATGCCGTCGTCGGTGAGCAGCCGCTCGAACAGGGGCGCCTGCTCGAGGAACTGGCGGTACTCGTCGTCCGTGCAGAACCCCATGACCCGCTCGACGCCCGCGCGGTTGTACCAGGAGCGGTCGAAGAAGACGATCTCACCACGGGCCGGCAGGTGGGCCACATAACGCTGGAAGTACCACTGTCCCGCCTCCCGTTCGGTCGGCTTCTCCAGGGCGACCACGCGGGCGCCACGGGGGTTCAGGCGTTCGATGAACCGCTGGATGGTGCCGCCCTTGCCGGCCGCGTCCCGCCCCTCGCAGAGCACCACGACGCGCTGGCCGGTGTCCTTGATCCACCGCTGCATCTTCAGCAGCTCGATCTGCAGGATGCGCTTGGTCCTCTCGTACTCCGCCCGCCCGATCCTGCGGTCGTAGGGGTGGTTCTCCCGCCAGGTCTCGATCGGGGTGCCGTCGGCGTCGAGCAGCACGGGCCGCTCCGGGCGCCGGTCGTCCACCGCCAGCCCGTCGAGCAGGTCGTCGCCGTTCCCGCCGGTCCCGGCCCCCGTCCGGTTGTCAGGCGCGTCCGTGTGTTCGACCGTCACGTCGTCTCCCGCCTCCTTACGAGTGCGTTACGAAAAGCGTATGCCCACCGGGCGATATGCAGTGGTTCGGCCCCGGCTCCGAGGAAGGAGCAGGACCGGGCGGAGCGCGTGAGCGGCCGGCCGCCTTCCGCCCGTGTCCGGGCATCGCATGCAGGCACTGGTACCCAGGCGAAGGGGATGCACGACGCGCAGATCGATCCCAAGGGCCGTACGGCACTGGTCACCGGCTCCCCCAGGGCACCGGTGCGGCGATCGTCACCGGCCGGGTGCCCGGGTCGCGGTCGACGGACGCTCCACCGAGCGCGTGCGGGACAGTGCCGCCCTCCAGCGGGAGGTGCCCGGCACCGACGTGGTGCCGGTCGCGGCGGACGTGACCGCCGAGGCGGGCGCCGGGCAGGTCGCCGAGGCCCCGTCGCGGGTGGACGTCCTCGTCGACGACCTCGGTGTCTTCGGTTACGCGGGAGATCACCGACGACGGGTGGCGGCGCTGCTTCGAGGTGAACGTCCTGGCCGCGGTGCGGCTGATCCGGCTCTTCCTGCCGGGCATGACCGGGCACGGCCGGGGACGCGTCCAGCACCTCGCCGGCGACTCGGCGATCGTCACACCCGCCGCGGTGGTCCACTACGGAATGGCCAAGACGGCGCCGCTCGCAGTGGGCCGGGGGTTCGCCGAACAGGCGGCGGGCGCGGGCGTCACGGTGAGCTCGGTCATCGCCGGGCCCGCCCGCACCGGCGGTGTGGAGGACTTCGTCCGCGAACTGGTCGGCCGCGACCTCCCGTGGGACGAGGCACGGCGCGCCTTCATGCGCGAGCACCGGCCGCAGTCGCTGCCGCAACGGCTGATCGAGCCGGAGGAGATCGCCCGCACGGTCGTCCACCTCAGCTCGGAGCATGCCTCCGCGACGACGGGCGGGGCGCTGCGCGTCGACGGCGGCTACGTCGATTCGATCCTGCCCCGAGGGCGTGTTCCGGGAGCCGGCGGTGATCAGCGGAGCAGCTGGACGAGGGCGGCGGTGCCGATCGTGACGATGAGGGCGCGCAGCACCGCGGGGCTGAGTCTGCGGCCGGTCCTCGCTCCGAGCTGGCCGCCCAGGGCGGATCCGGCCGCGATGAGCGCGACGGCCGTCCAGTCGAAGTCGGCGACGAAGAGGAAGAAGGCCGCGGCGACCGTGTTGACGATCGCGGCGAGCACGTTCTTGACGGCGTTGAGGCGCTGCAGCGGCTCGTCGATGAGCAGGCCCATCAGGGAGATGTAGATGATGCCCTGGGCGGCGGCGAAGTAGCCGCCGTAGACACTGGCCAGGGTCAGGCCGGCGGACAGCGGCCATCCGCCGTCACGGTGGGAGGAGTGTCCCTTCGCACGGCGGCTGCGCACCTTCCTGCCGATCAGGGGCTGGAACGCGACGAGGAGGAGGGCGAGCCCCACCAGGGTCGGCACGATGGTCTCGAACGCCTCGGCGGGCAGGGCCAGCAGGAGCGTCGCACCGCAGAGCCCGCCCAGCGCGGCGCCGGCTCCGAGCCTGCGGACGCGCCGGCCCTGGCCGGCGAGTTCCCTGCGGTAGCCGATGGCGCCGCTGACGGAGCCGGAGATCAGTCCGAGCGCGTTGGAGACCGTGGCGGTGACGGGGGGCAGCCCGGTGGCGAGCAGCACGGGAAAGGTGACCAGCGTCCCCGAGCCGACGACCGCGTTCATGGCGCCGGCGCCGACGCCCGCCGCGAAGACGCCGAGCATCTCCAACGGCGTCACGCCGTGCCTCCGGTCGCCTCGTCGCCGCCCGGGGGTGCCTGTCGCGGGCCGGGGCCCGAGGAAACGTTCATGTGAGGACGCTAGCCTCTGCGCCCTTCGGCGATCACCGAACGGTCAGGAGACCCTGGCCACACCCGCGTGGACGCCCTCCCCGGAAGAGGGCGCCGGGTCCGTCCGGGACCGTTGCCGAGCACGCCGCGGGCGTGCCGGACGGATGCCACCGGGGCCGCGCACATCGGTGCGCGTGCAGTCCGTGGCGCCTTGAGGTCCCGCCGGTCGGCGGGACCTCAAGGCGCCACGGCACGACCGGGCCGTTGTCGGTGTGGACGACCTTCGCGGCGGGAGGACGTCCTGCACCATCCGGTGCGGGTCCGGCTCGGTGGGGATGCCCGTGCCGATGCCGGGGAGCTGGCCGACGCCCTGCTCCACGAGCCGGGCGGCCGCCCGGTGCGTGAAGCGACGGTTCCGCCGGGCGGCGTCCCGCGCCTCGGACGGCCGTTCCTCTCGGCGGTCTCGTCGGCCGGGTGGCTGTCCTGGCCGTCGAGCAACCGGTCGTGGGCCCGCGCCGGGTGGGCACTGCCGGTGCCGAGGCGCAAAGGGCCGGTGGGCGTGCCGGTCGGCACGGCGGAGTCCGTCCCAGGAGTGGACCAAGGGGGCCTGACGGGCGACGAGTCCCGCACGGCGACTGGTGTGCGAGGGGCAGGGGTCCGCTCGTCAGGCGGACCCCTGCGGCGGTGCCGTGCTGGCCCGCGGCACCAGCCGGGTCGGGACGAGCGTGGTGCCCCGTTCCGGGCCGCCCTGGCGCACCTTGCTCAGCACCGCCTGCACGCAGAGCCGCCCCACCTCGGCGAAGTCCTGGTGGACGGTGGTCAGCGGGGGGAGGAAGGAGGACGCCTCGGGGATGTCGTCGAAGCCGATGACGCTGACGTCCTCGGGGACGCGCCGGCCGTGTTCGTGCAGGGCGCGCAACAGACCCAGCGCCATCTGGTCGTTGGCGGCGAAGACGGCCGTGCACTCGCCGCGGACCGCGAGTTCGAGGCCGGCCCGGTAGCCCGAGTCCGCCGACCAGTCGCCCCGGACGAGGGGCGGCGGCACCCGTCCGGCCTCGGTGAGGGCGGCGCGCCAGGCGTCCGTACGGCGCTGCGCGGCGAACGAGTCCTCGGGGCCGCCCAGGTGCCACACCGTGCGGTGGCCGAGGTCGAGCAGGTGCCGCACGGCGGCTCGGCTGCCCCCGGCCTGGTCGGTGTCGACGACCGTGTAGTGGTCGCCGGCGTCCGAGTCGACGACCACGACCTGGACGTGCGGGGGGAGCCGGACCATCGCCGCGTCCAGCAGGTGGACCTCCATGATGACGATGACGGCGTCGACGGCCAGTTCCTCCAGCCGGGAGAACGCCCCGCGCACCTCGTCCTGGGTGGGCAGGGCGACCGGCAGCAGGGTCACGGCGTAGCCCTCGTGCGCGGCGGAGGTGGCGATCGCCTCGAGGGTGCGGACGTTGCCGGTGGTGGACAGGGTGAAGGTGATGACGCCGATGGTGCGGAACTCGCCGCGCTTGAGGGCGCGGGCCGCGCTGTTGGGCCGGTAGCCGAGTTCCTTCATCGCGGCCAGCACCTGACGGCGGGTCTCCTCGGTCACCCCCGCGTAACCGTTGGAGACGCGGGAGACGGTCTGGGACGAGACCCCCGCCAGGCGAGCCACGTCGGCCATGGAGGCCGTGGTCCGGGCGCCGCCCCGGGTACGCCGCGCGTTGTCGGCCGCGGCCCCGGCAGCGGGGCCGGGCGCGTTCGCCGGCGTTCTCTCGGCCGTGTCCACTCGCCGTCAGCCGCCTTCCTGTCGCTGCCTGCGTCAGGGTTTCCCCAGGGGACCCTTGACCGTCCTCAGGAGGGCAGTGTAAACATGCCGCCATCCGATGTTTACGTAAACATAACAGCCCGGCGGCGCTTCGCGGTGGCTGATGTTTACGCAAACATCATGTACAGGGGGCATGCCGTCCGGCTCACGCGCCGGGCGGCCGCCGGTCCGGAACGGTGACGAGCGAGGAACGACATGACGACGCTGCAACCGCCGGTGGACGCCGAGCCGAGGCCGGCGCCTCCCCCGGCGAGACGGGACCGCCGCTCCTGGACGGGGTGGGGCTTCATCGGTCCCTTCGTGGC
This sequence comes from Streptomyces pimonensis, assembly GCF_041380215.1. NCBI lineage: Bacteria > Bacillati > Actinomycetota > Actinomycetes > Kitasatosporales > Streptomycetaceae > Streptomyces > Streptomyces pimonensis. The sequence goes on along the minus strand of NZ_JAHWZY010000003.1, from coordinate 221,697 downwards.
CGTGTTCGCCCTGGTCTTCCTGGCGCCGATCGTGTACTCGATCTACTTGAGCCTCTTCCGCGACCAGCTCATCGGCGGGACCGCCTTCGTCGGCCTCGACAACTACGAGCAGGCGCTCCGGGACGACCGGTTCTGGGCGGCCCTCGGCCGGGTCTCGCTCTTCCTGTGCGTCCAGGTGCCGATCATGCTCGGCATCGCGCTGCTGGTGGCGCTGGCCCTGGACAGCGGCCGGCTCTACGGCAAGAGCTTCTTCCGCATCACGATCTTCCTGCCGTACGCGGTGCCCGCCGTGGTCGCCACCCTCATGTGGGGCTTCATGTACGGCACGAAGTACGGCCTGGTCGGCGACATCAATGGGGCGTTCGACGTCTCGCTGCCCGACCCGCTCTCCCCCGACCTGGTGCTGGCCTCCATCGGCAACATCGTCACCTGGGAGTTCGTCGGCTACAACATGCTGATCTTCTACTCGGCGCTGCGCGTCATCCCGAACTCCCTGTACGAGGCGGCGGAGATCGACGGCGCCGGACAGATCCGTGTGATCACCGCGATCAAGCTGCCCGCGATCCGGGGCGCCCTGGTCATCGCGACGATCTTCTCCATCATCGGCAGCTTCCAGCTGTTCAACGAGCCGAACATCCTGCGTCCGCTCGCCCGCAACGCCCTCACCACCGACTACACGCCGAACTTCTACACGTACTCGCTGTCCTTCAACGGCCAGCAGCACAACTACTCCGCGACGGTGGCCATCATCATGGGCCTGATCACGATGGTGATCGCCTACGTCGTGCAGCTGCGCGGCATGCGCAAGGGAGCGTGACCCGATGAGCAGCCCTCTCACCACCGCCTCCCCGGCCGCACCCGCCAAGGTCCCCGGCCGCGGCGCACCACGGCTGCGCGGAACGCGCAGGCGCTCCGCCGACAAGCCCGGGCGCAGCGTGCTGCTGACCGTGCTGACCTCCCTGGTCGTCGTCTACACCGTCGTGCCGCTGATCTGGCTGGTCGTCAACGCCACCAAGACCCAGGCGGGTCTGGCCGACTCGTCCGGGATGTGGTTCGCCGACGACTTCGCGCTGTGGGACAACATCCGCGACACGTTCACCTACCACGACGGCGTGTTCACGCGCTGGCTGCTGAACACCCTGCTGTACGTGGTGCTGGGCGCCGGCGGGGCCACCCTCCTCGCGGTCCTCGGCGGTTACGCGCTGGCGAAGTTCGACTTCCCCGGCAAGCGCGGCGTCTTCGCCACGGTCATCGGCGCGGTGGCGGTGCCCGGCACGGCCCTCGCGGTGCCCACCTTCCTGATGTTCAGCAAGATGGGCCTGACCGACACCCCCTGGGCGGTGATCATCCCCTCGCTGGTCTCGCCGTTCGGCCTGTACCTGATGTGGGTGTTCGCCACCGAGGCCATCCCCACCGAACTCCTCGAGGCCGCCCGCATCGACGGGGCCGGCGAGGCGCGCACCTTCTTCACCGTCGCCCTCCCGCTGCTCGCCCCCGGCATCGTGACCGTGCTGCTGTTCACCACGGTCGCCACCTGGAACAACTACTTCCTGCCGCTGATCATGCTCAAGGACCCGGACTGGTACCCGCTGACGCTCGGTCTGAGCGCGTGGAACTCCCAGGCCGAGACCGTCGGCGGCGAGGTCATCTTCAACCTGGTGATCACCGGTTCGCTGCTCACCATCCTGCCGCTCATCGCCGCGTTCCTGCTGCTCCAGAAGTACTGGCAGTCGGGTCTCGCCGCGGGCAGCGTCAAGGAGTGACCGCGCGGCCCACAGCCCTCTCGATCCGCATCCCCACCCTCGCCCCGTCCCGCCCACGAAGAAGTGGAAGCACCCTCATGCGCAGAAACACCGGCCGCCTGCTGCGCGGCATCGCCCTTCTGTCCGCCGTGGCCCTGGGCGCCACCGCCTGCGGCGGCTCCGACGACGGCTCCACCGACGAGGCGGTCTCCGCCTCCGACATCCAGGCGGCCCTGAAGAAGGGCGGCACGGTGACGGTGTGGTCCTGGGAGCCCACGTTGAAGACGGTCGCCGCCGACTTCGAGAAGAAGTACCCGAAGGTAAAGATCAACCTCGTCAGCGAGCGGTCGGGCGACAAGCACTACACCGCGCTGTCGAACGCGATATCGGCCGAGAAGGGCGTCCCGGACGTCGCGCAGATCGAGTACTTCGCGGTGAACCAGTACGCCCTCGGCAAGGGCCTCACCGACCTGTCCCTCTTCGGCGCCGACAAGCTGGCCTCCAAGTACACGCCCGGTCCGTGGAACGCCGTGAGCGAGGACAAGGCGGTCCACGGCCTGCCGATGGACTCCGGCCCGATGGCGATGTTCTACAACAAGAGGGTCTTCGACAAGCACGAGATCGCCGTCCCGACCACCTGGGACGAGTACGTCGACGCCGCGCGCAAGCTGCACAGGGCCGACCCCAAGGTCTACATCGCCAACGACGCCGGCGACGCCGGCTTCACCACCAGCATGCTGTGGCAGGCCGGCGCGCGTCCGTACAAGGTCGACGGCACCGAAGTGAAGGTCGACTTCGGTGACGCGAAGACCAAGAAGTACACGGACACCTGGCAGAAGCTCATCGACGAGAAGCTCCTCGCCCCGGTCAACAGCTGGACCGACGAGTGGTACAAGGGCCTGGGCGACGGCACCATCGCCACCCTGACCACCGGTGCCTGGATGCCCGCCAACTTCGTCAGCGGCGTGCCGAACGCGGCCGGCGACTGGCGCGCGGCCCCGATGCCGGCCTGGACCGAGGGCGACAAGGCCAGCGCGGAGAACGGCGGCAGCTCGCTGACCCTGCCCTCGCTCGGCAAGAACAAGGAACTCGCCTACGCCTTCGTGGAGTACGCGAACTCCGGTGACGGCGTCCGGACCCGCGTGGAGCAGGGCGCCTTCCCGGCCACCAAGGCGGAACTGCAGTCCGCCGACTTCCGGAGCACCAAGTTCGACTACCTCGGCGGCCAGGAGGCGAACAAGATCTTCGCCGAGTCCGCCGCGAACGTCGCCAGCGACTGGTCGTACCTGCCGTTCCAGCAGTACGCCAACTCGGTCTTCAACGACACGGTCGGCAAGGCCTACGTCTCGGACACCACGCTCGCGGACGGTCTGAAGGCCTGGCAGGACGCCTCGGTGAAGTACGCCGAGGAGCAGGGCTTCACCGTCGAGAAGTAGGACGGCACCAGACGCAGGGCGGCGCGGGCGGACTCCGCGCCGCCCCCGTGCACCACACCTCGGAAGGACCGCCATGATCTCCACCCTCCTGTCCCGCACGGGCGGTGCGGACGGTGACCCCGCCCCTCGCCTCGTCTACGGCGCCGACTACAACCCCGAGCAGTGGCCCCGCACCGTGTGGGAGGAGGACGTCCGGCTGATGCGGGAGGCCGGCGTGAACCTCGTGTCCGTGGGGATCTTCTCCTGGGCCCGTCTGCAACCGGCCGAGGACACCTGGGACTTCGCCTGGCTGGACGAAGTGATGGACCTGCTGCACGAGGGCGGCGTCGGCGTCGACCTCGCCACCGCCACCGCCTCCCCGCCGCCCTGGCTCACCACGGCCCACCCGGAGATCCTGCCGGTCACCGCCACCGGTGAGACGCTGTGGCCGGGTGCACGCCAGCACTGGCGGCCCACCTCGCCCGTTTTCCGCCGGTACGCGCTGCGTCTGGTCCGGGAGCTGGCGACCCGCTACGCCGGTCACCCCGCGCTCGTCGCCTGGCACGTCAACAACGAGCTGGGCTGCCACAACGTCTACGACTACTCCGACGACGCGGCCCGCGCCTTCCGGGTCTGGCTGCGCGCCCGCTACTCCACGGTGGAGGCGCTCAACACCGCCTGGGGCACGGCGTTCTGGTCGCAGCGGTACACCGACTGGGAGCAGATCCTGCCGCCGCGGCTGGCCGCCTCCCACCCCAACCCCACCCAGCAGCTGGACTTCAAGCGGTTCTCCTCGGACGCGCTGAAGGAGCATCTGCGCGCCGAGCGGGAGATCCTGCGGGAGCTCACGCCGGACGTCCCCGTCACCACCAACTTCATGGTGATGGGCGGCACCAAGGGGATGAACTACCCCGACTGGGCCGGCGAGATCGACTTCGTCTCCAACGACCACTATGTCCACCCCGGCCCGCAGGACCGCGACGAGCTGTCCTTCTCCGCCAACCTCACCAGCGGCATCTCCGGCGGGCGGCCCTGGTTCCTGATGGAGCACTCCACCAGCGCCGTCAACTGGCAGCCCGTCAACGTGGCCAAGCGCCCGGGCGACCTGGCCCGCGACTCGCTGCTGCACGTCGCCCACGGTGCCGACGCCGTGTGCTTCTTCCAGTGGCGGCAGTCGGCGGCGGGCGCCGAGAAGTACCACTCGGCGATGGTCCCGCACGCCGGCGCGGACAGCGAACTGTTCCGCGCGGTGACCGCGCTCGGCGCCACCCTCAAGGCCCTCGCGCCGGTCGCCGGGACCGAGCGGGAGCCCGCCCGGGTCGGCATCCTCTACGACTGGGAGTCGTGGTGGGCGAGCGAACAGGACTCCCATCCCACCTCCCTGCTCGACTACCGGCAGGAGGCGCTCGACTGGTACTCGGCGCTCCTCGCCCTCGGCATCCGCGCCGACCTCGTCACCACCCGGGCCGACCTGCACCGCCACCAGGTGCTGATCGCCCCCGTGCTGCACCTGGTCACCGCCGACCTGGCGAAGACCCTCACCCGGTACGCCGAGCAGGGCGGCCATCTGATCACCACGTACTTCTCCGGTGTCGTCGACGAGCACGACCACGTCTGGCTCGGCGGCTATCCGGGCGCCCTGCGGGACCTGCTCGGCATCCGCATCGAGGAGTTCGGGCCGCTGCTCGCCGGTGACAGCGTGGAGCTCGACGACGGCACGACCGGCGTCCTGTGGACCGACCGGATCACCGTGACCGGGGCCGGGACCGAGGTCCTGGCCCGCTACCGCACCGGCGAGCAGGCGGGCAGGCCCGCCGTCACCCGGCGTCCGACGGGCAGGGGTTCCGCCGCGTACGTCTCCACCCGGCTCGGTGCCGAGGGGCTCACCTCACTGCTGCCGCGGCTGCTGGGGCCGGCCGGTGTGGAGAGCGAACTCCCGGCCGGAGTACGGGGATCCATCGAGCCGGTCGTACGCCGGGACGCCGAGAACCGGTTCCTGTTCCTGGTGAACCGGACCGACGGCACCGTCCCGGTGCACGGCCTCGACGGGGAGGTGCTCGTCGGCACCACCGGCGCCGACGGCACCCTCGCACTCGGGCCCCGCGCGGTCGCCGTACTGCGGCAGCCCGCCGCCTGACACCCACGGCCCCCGGAACGGCACGCACCTGTTCCGGGGGCCGCCCCCTCCCGTCGGCCGCCGGCGCGGCGGGGGGCCACCCGAGCGCGACCACACCTCACTGTTGGGAGCACACCGATGGCACGCCGCAACCGCAACAGACGGCTCCTCACGGCCGCCGGGCTCACCGTAGCCCTGGCCACCGGGGCCGCCCTGATCCCCGGGCCGACGTCCGCCGCCCAGGCCGCGGACCTCCCCTCCGTCACCGTCCGGCCCGACCCCTCCTATCAGCAGGAGGAGTTCGAGGGCTGGGGCACCAGCCTCGTCTGGTTCGCCAACGCCACCGGCGACTACCCGCCGGAGGTCCGCGAGGAGCTCGCGCGGCTGCTGTTCGGCGACGACGGGCTCGCCCTGAACATCGCCCGGTACAACATCGGCGGCGGCAACGCGCCCGACGTGCGGGACTACCTGCGGGCCGGCGGCGCGGTCGAGGGCTGGTGGAGGGCGCCCGCCGGCACCACCCGGGAGGACACCGGCTGGTGGGACGCCGAGGACCCCGCCGACTGGAACGAGAACGCCGACGCCACCCAGCGCTGGTGGGTGGACCGCATCAAGAAGGACATCACCCACTGGGAGACCTTCAGCAACTCCCCGCCCTGGTTCATGACGGTCAGCGGCTACGTGTCCGGTGGGTTCGACGCCACCGCCGACCAGCTGAAGACCGAGTCGGTCGACGACTTCGCCGCCTACCTGGCGGGCGCCACCCAGCGGCTGGAGAAGGCGCACGGCATCGAGGTCGACACCGTCGACCCCTTCAACGAGCCGAACACCACCTACTGGAGCACCCGCCTCGGCACGGACGGCGAACCCGTCGGCGGACGTCAGGAGGGCGCCCACATCGGCCCCGCGCTCCAGGAGAAGGTGCTCCACGCGCTCGCCCCGGCGCTGAGGAAGGCGAGGACCAAGGCGGAGATATCCGCCATGGACGAGACCAACCCGTCGGTCTTCGCACAGAACTGGAACGCCTACTCACCCGGGACGCGTGACCTCGTCGGCCAGATGAACGTCCACACCTACGGAACCGGCCAGCGCACCACCGTGCGCGACATCGCCAAGGCCGAGGACAAGCGGCTGTGGATGAGCGAGGTCGAGGGCGACTGGGGCGACGGACAGAGCTTCACGGACATGCGTCCCGGTCTCGGCCTCGCCCAGCGCATCGTCGACGACCTGCGTGAACTGGAGCCGCGCGCCTGGGTGTTCTGGCAGCCCGTCGAGGACTACGACAACATGAAGCCCGGCGGCGAGTCCGCCAGGGGCGGCAACTGGGGCGAGATCCAGCTCCCCTTCAGCTGCACCTCCGAGGACACCCTCGAGACCTGCCCCATCCGCACGAACACCAAGTTCGACACCGCCCGCAACTTCACCCACTTCATCAGGCCGGGCGACCGGCTGATCAAGGTGGACGACACCTCCAGCGCGGCGGCGGTGACGAAGAACGGCAGGGGCGCCTCGCTCGTCCACGTCAACAGCACCGCCGAGGCCCGCAACGTCACCGTCGATTTGTCCAAGTTCCGCACTGTCAGCCGCAACGCGACCGTCACCCCCGTGGTGACCAGCGCCGACGGAAAGCTGGAGCGGCACCGGGCCGTCAAGGTCACCGACCGCGCGGCCACCTTCACCGTGCCCGCCCGGTCGGTGACGTCCTTCGTCGTCCAGGGCGTCTCCGGCGTCGCGAAGGACGCCCCGCTGCTGCGCAAGGGTCACACCTACACCCTCACCGGCGTGCAGAGCGGCAAGGCGGTCACCGTGGCGGACGACGGCACGAAGCTCGTCATCGGCACCGGCGACGGCTCCGCGTCCCAGCAGTGGCGGCTGAGCGCGGTGCGCCCCGACGACGGCGTGCGTAAGCGCTACGAGTTCACCAGCCCGGTGGACGGTGAGCGGCTGGCCGTGCGCGACGACGTCCCGGTGGCCGAACCGCACACCGGTGAGCGGGACCCGGCCGCCGAATGGATCATGTCGACCACGGGTGACGGCACCTGGACCCTGGTGAACGCTGCCACCGGCCGCCTCCTGGAGGTCGGCGGACAGGCCACGCACGAGGGTGCCGCGGTCACGACGTGGCAGCCCAACTCCGGTTCCAACCAGCGCTGGACGGTCACGGACGTCACGGACTGACCGATCCCGTCCCGCTCGGCCGCACCGCCCGCACGGCGGTGCGGCCGGGCCGCTTCCCCCGACACTCGTGGGGAACACCAGCGGCACACGACGACGCCGAGCACGAGGTGCGCCGCCGTTGAAAAGGATTTCGTCCCTTGAATCCACGGCCATGGGCCGGGGTCCCGCATCCGGGAGTTCATGATTCCTTGGGCGGCGCGTGGAGGGGAGGACAGACACCTCCGGCAATGTTTTGGCATGAACCTGCGGCCCGATGGCCGGGTCGCAGTCTCATGGAGGTGTGGGATGCACCGAAGGCTCGCCACCGCACTCGCCGCCCCGACCCTGGCCCTGGCCGGTGTCCTCGGCACCGCCACCGCCGCCGACGCCGTACCCGCAGACAAGCCCCAGGTCCTCGCGAGCTGGACGCAGACCAGCTCGTCGAGCTACAGCCTTTGGACCGCGGCCCGTGCCAACCGATCCGCCTGGTCGGCCTACCAGTTCGACTGGTCCACCGACTACTGCTCCTCCTCCCCGGACAACCCCTTCGGCTTCCCGTTCTCGACCGCCTGCGCCCGCCACGACTTCGGCTACCGCAACTACAAGGCCGCGGGCACGTTCAGCGCCAACAAGACACGGCTCGACAGCGCCTTCTACGAGGACCTCAAGCGTGTCTGCAACGGCTACGGCGGCGCCACGAAGACCGCCTGCAACAGCACCGCGTGGACGTACTACCAGGCCGTCAGGGCCTTTGGCTGAGTCCACCGTTCCACCAGGCCCGGTCCCACCGCCGCCGGCCGCCCGACGGGCCGGCGGCGGTGCGCCGCCGGCCCGCGCGGACTACCGGCGGCTGCGCACCAGCACGTACAGGAAGTACGGCGTTCCGATCACGGCCGTCATCAGGCCGGCGCCCAGTTGGGCGGGGGCGATCGCGGTGCGGCCCACCAGGTCGGCCGTGCACACCAGGACGGCACCGAGGAGCAGCGCGACCGGCAGGACGCGGCTGTGCCGCCGTCCGACGAGGGCGCGCGCCGCGTGCGGGGCGACCAGGCCGACGAAGCCGACGGTGCCCGCGGCGGCGACGGCGGTGGCGCTGAGCAGCACGCTCAGGACGAGGAGGCCCAGTCTCCCGCGCGCCAGGTCGAGTCCGAGGAGCCGGGGGGTGTCCTCGTCGAGGGAGACCAGGTCGAGTTCCCGGTGCCGTGCTCCGGCCGCCGCGACACCGGCCGCGAGGACGACGGCGAGAGGGAGGACGTCGGGCAGGGTCCGGCCGTAGGTGGAGCCCGACAGCCAGGTGAGCGCCTTGGTCGCGTTGAACGGGTCGGTGAGCACGATCAGCAGGCTGATCAGGGCCGTCGTCGCGGTCGCGGCGCCGATGCCGACGAGCACCAGCCGGTTCTGCTGGTAGCCACCGCGTGCGGCGAGGCCGAACACGACGACCGCGGTGACCGCGGATCCGGCGAAGGCCGCCCCGGCGACGCCCCAGCCCCCGGCGGCGGGGACCGTGGTCACGAGGATCACCGCACCGAGCGCGCCGCCGCCGGAGACCCCGAGGACGGCGGGCTCCGCGAGCGGGTTGCGGGTGACGGCCTGCACCAGGGTGCCGGCCAGCGCGAGCGCCGCTCCGGCCAGGAGCGCGGCGAACACCCGGGGCACACGGGTGTCCAGCACGAAGGAGACGGTCCTGCCCGCTCTGCCCTGTGCCCAGTTGACCACGTCGCCCAGCAGCAGCTTGCTGTCCCCCAGCAGGACGGCGGCGACGGTGACGCCGACCAGGACGACCGACAGCACGGTGAGCGTGGTGAGGAGGACGGCGCGGCTGCGGATGCGCAGCTTGTCCGGTGCGGCGGCGCCGGCGGTGTCGCGGAGCCGGGCCGCCATCACCACCAGGAACGTCGCGCCGACGAGGCTGGTGACCACGCCGGTGGGGACCGCGACGGCGGTGTCCGCGCCGGCGAACGCGCGCAGCAGCACGTCCGCCCCGAGCACCAGCGCGGCGCCGACGAGGCCCGCGACCGGCACGCCCGCCCGCAGCCGCCGCAGCCCACGGGCCCGGCGGGCGAGCGGGCGGGCGAGGGCCGGGGCGCACAGGCCGACGAAGCCGATCGGGCCGGCCAGGGTGACGGCCGCCGCGGAGAGCAGGGTCGCCAGGACGACGGCCGTGACGCGGGTGGACCGCACCGGGACGCCGAGTCCGCGGGCCGCGTCGTCGCCGAGGGCGAGGGCGTCGATCCGGCGGGCGATGAGCAGCAGCCCGACGAGTGCGAGGACGGCGACGGGCAGCGTCTGGAGGACACCGTCGAAGCCGTTCTGGCCGATGCTGCCCTGGTTCCACCGGTAGAGGCCCTCGGTCTGCTGCGGGAACAGCAGGAGCAGCCCCTCGGTGACGGCGGTGAGCCCGAGGGCGAGCGCGGTGCCGGCGAGCACCAGCCGTACGGTGCCGGTGCCGAGCCCCGACAGTCCGAGGACGACGGCCGCCGCCGCGAGCCCGCCGGCGAAGGCGATGCCCGAGGAGGCGAGCAGCGGCAGGGACACGCCGGTGACGGCGGTGATGCCGAGGGCGAAGTAGGAGCCCGCGTTGACGGCGAGGGTGTCCGGGGAGGCCAGGACGTTGCGGCTGACGGCCTGCAGGGCGACGCCGGCCGTGCCGAGGGCCGCGCCCACGAGGAGCCCGGCGGTCATGCGGGGCAGCCGTGAGGCGATGACGACGGACGCGTCGGCCGGGTCGGCCCGGCCGGTGAGGGCCTTGAGGACCTCGGCCGGGCCGACCGCGGCGGTGCCCTGGGCGATGTCGACGACGGCGAGGGCGGCGACCAGGAGCACCAGCGCGGTCGTCACCGCGGCCGCGCCCGCCCGGGACGACACCGTCGCCGGACGGACGGTGGGAGTGGTGGCGGTGACGGCCATCGCGCTACTTCGTCAGCGAGGCGACGAGGGCGTCGGCGTACGCCTCCATCGAGCCGGTGCCGCCGAACATCCAGATGCCGTCGTCCAGCCGGTGGACGTCACCGGACTTCACGAAGGGCAGCGACTTCCACACGGCGTTGTCGGCAAGCTCCTTGCCGAAGGGGTCGCTGGCGGCGTCGCCGTCGTTGCCGATGTAGGCGAACCGGACCTCGCCCAGGCCGGTCAGTCCCTCGACGTCGGTGGCGGCCAGGCCGTAGGCCTCGTCGCCCTTCTGCTTCCAGGCGTTCTCCAGTCCGAGCCGCTCGTTGACGGCGCCGATCAGCGAACCGGAGGTGTAGGGGCGCACGGAGACCTGGTTGGAGGTGACGTAGCCGTCGGCGAAGGCGATCTCCGCGCCGTCCAGACCGGCGGCGGCGAGGGTCCTGTGCCCCTCGGCGAGCTCGGCCTCGAAGTCCTTCCTCAGCGTGGCCGCGCGCTCGGTGGTGCCGGTGGCCTCGGCGATGAGGTCGACGTTCCTCAGCATCTGCCCGATCGGGTCGGCGGCGTCGGCGGGCTTCACCTCCAGGACCGGGGCGACCTTGCGCAGCTGTCTGACGGCGTCCGGCTGCAGGTCGGTGGTGGCGACGATGAGGTCGGGCTTGAGCGAGGCGATGGTGTCCATGCTGGGCTCGCCGCGGGTGCCGATGTCCTTGGGCTCGTTCTTGAGCGGGACGGCGGCGTCCCAGGTGTTGTAGCCCTTGACGTCGGCGACGCCCACCGGGTCGACACCGAGGGAGACCAGGTGCTCGACGACGTTCCACTCGGTGCCGACGACCTTCTCGGCGGGGCCGTCCAGCTCCACCTTCGCGCCGGTGGCGTCGGTGAGGGTGATGGCCTGCGCGGACTGCTCGGCGCCGGCGTCGGCGGCGGGTTCGGTGGTGCCGCAGGCCGCCAGCAGCAGAGCGGCGGCGGCCAGGGGGGCGGTGAGCGGGAGTCGTCTCATGAGGTGGTGCCGAGCCTTTCGCTTCGGGTGTGGTGACGGCCGATGGCGCGGGTGCGCAGCCGGCCGGTGAGGGGGTCGGTGTCGACCTCGATCCGGATGCCGTAGACCTCGGTCAGCCGCTGCGGGGTGAGGACGTCCTCGGGCAGGCCCTCGGCGACGACGCGTCCGGCCGCGAGGAGCACGATCCGGTCGGCGACGGCCGCCGCCTGGTCGAGGTCGTGCAGGACGACGCCGACGGCGATGCCGTGCTCGTCGGCCAGGTCGCGCATCAGGTCGAGGAGTTCGACCTGGTAGCGCAGGTCGAGGTAGGTGGTCGGTTCGTCGAGGAGGAGGACGCCGGTCTCCTGGGCGAGACAGCCGGCCAGCCACACGCGCTGGAGCTGCCCTCCGGAGAGGTGTTCGGCCCCGCGCTCGGCGAGTCCGGCGACGCCGGTGAGGGCGAGGGCGCGGTCCACGGCGGCGCGGCCACCGGGGTCCGTGCCGCCCCACCGGCCGCGGTGCGGGTAGCGGCCGAACTCGACGACGTCCCGCACGCTGAGGCCGCTGGGGGTGGGACGTCCCTGGAGCAGCAGGGCGACGCGGCGGGAGAACTCCCGGGGGCCGAGGGCCAGTGCGTCCGTTCCGGCGTCGAGCGTGAGTGTGGCGCTCCGCGGCCGTTGCAGCCGGGCGACGGTGCGCAGCAGGGTCGACTTGCCGCTGCCGTTCGGACCCACCAGGGCGGTCACTTCGCCGGGTCGCAGGGTCAGCGCCGCGTCGTGCACGACGTCGGTGCCGTCGTACGCCACGGTCACATCGGTGGCCGACAGTCGATGGCCGCGCGGGCCCGGGGCCGCCTCTTCAGCAGGAATCACAAGGCAAGGTTAGCCTAACCTAAGTCACCGTTACCGAGGGGTGACCTGTGAGGAAGCCGGAACGCATTCACGCGTCCCGTCAGAAGGCGTAGCGGATATCGAGCCAGGGTGCGTGCCGGGCGACCAGTTCACGCAGGTCCACGAGGGCCCGGCGCTTGATGTCGGCGCGGTAGCGGAGGTTGAGGGCGCCGTTCTGGGAGCGTTTGGCCTCCTGCGCGGAGGGCTGCCACAGCACGTCCTCGCCACGCGGATGCCAGCGGAGGTTGACCTCGTGCAGGTCCGCGTTGTGGGTGAGCATGATGACCTCGGCGCGGGCCTGCCGCTTCACCCGCTGCGGCAGTACGTCGTCCATGTGCCGCAGCAGCTCGGCCCAGGCGTCCTGCCAGCCGGGGCGGACGACGACGGGCGAGAGGTTGAAGTGCACCTCGTACCCGGCGTCGAGGAAGTCCGCGGCGGCGGCGATCCGCCGGTCGACCGGGCTGGTGCGCAGGTCCAGCAGGCGGGAGTCGTCGGCCGGCATCACCGAGAACCGGATGCGGGTGCGGCCGCGCGGGTCGAGCCCCAGCAGGTCGGGGTTGACGAACTTGGTCGCGAAGGACGCCTTCGCGGTGGGCCAGCCGCGGAAGGCGCGCACCAGGTCGGCGGTGTTGTCACAGACGAGGGCGTCGACGGAGCAGTCGCCGTTCTCCCCGATGTCGTACACCCAGGCCCCGGGGTCGCACTGGTTGGGCTCCGTCTTGGGGCCCTGGGCGGCGACGTGGCGGCCGAGGTGGGCGATGATCCGGTCGATGTTGGTGAAGAGGGTGATCGGGTTGGCGAAGCCCTTGCGGCGGGGCACGTAGCAGTACACGCAGGACAGGGCGCAGCCGTTGGACGGGCCGGGGGCGATCCAGTCGGCGGAGCGGCCGTTGGGGCGTGTGGTGAGCGTCTTCTTCACGCCCAGTACGAGGATCTCGCGCTTGATCCGCATCCAGCGGTCGGCGCTGCCCTCGTTGCCGTGCAGCTCGGGGACGCGCCAGTGGGAGTCCGTCTCGATCAGCCGGGCGCCGGGGAACCTGGCGAGGATCTGCCGCCCGCGGGGCGAGGCGGCGGCGGCCGGTTCGGCGTGGATCTCCCGGATCGCGAGAAGCCGCCGCGCCTGCGCGGAGTCCCGGAAGGCGGGAGCGGACGGCGTCGGCTCGGCCGCCGGCTCCACCGGCAACGCGTCGAGGCCGAAGAGCGGTTCCTGCGGGCCGTGGAACGGGGAGGGGTGGTGACGCATGTCCTGACCGGCTTCTCGGGCGGGGAGGCGGTACGGGTGCCCGCCGACCGGTTCCGTCGGAATCCGGCCGTCCCTCCACTGTACGGCGACGGGACGGCACACCTCGGCCGACCGGACCTCGGCTCACCGGTCCCGCGCGGCCGGCGGGTGGCACGTACCCCGCCACGACCTGGTCCGGACCGACCGCCGGACCCCCGCCGACAGCCGTCCGGCCGCCCCGGCCCACGCACACGCGGGCTCGCCCGCATCCCCACCGCACCAGCGGAAGGCCGACGCATGAGACGGAGCACGCGGACCGTCCGAGACGCAGAGCCCCGGATGCGGCGTTCGCCGCCACGGCGGCGCTCGTCGCCCCGCCCGCCGCCCAGGCCCCGGCCGCCGCGGATTCCGGGTGCCGGTGAAGCCCGGCACCACGATGCGGCGCCCGCAGGTGGTCCCGCTCGGCGGCGAGCGACGGCACCGCCACGTCGTCGACGACCGGGCTGGCCCGCCTCGGGCACGGACACCGTCCTGTCCGAGGTCACGCGGTCCCCCTGAGCGTGACGGCTCCCCACGCCGGATTCAGAACAGCTGCCCCTGCTCGGCGGGGGCGGTCCGGCGCGGGGTACGGCGCGGTCCGGGGCCCCGCGCCGGGGTCTCCTCCCCGAACAGCGGGGCCGTGCCGCACTCGTCCGGCTCGGCGGGGACCACGACGGGGCCGGTCCCCACGTTGAGGCACAACGGGGCGTCGAGATCGAAGTCCCCGGGCGTCATGTCCGTCCAGTCGCGTTCCCGACGCTCACTCACCGACGCTCCGCTCCCCGTCCATCCGGCCAGGTTATCGGTCGTCCGGTGCCCCGGGAACGGTACGCTGCGCGGTGCCGCCCAACAGAGAGACGTAGGTCACACCCCCGTTCCGGTCACACGAAGCGGAGCCCGTCCGTCAGTTCTGCGTAACCGCAAGAACCGACCAGGAGATCATCATGGAAGCGCGCATCGACTTCTTCGCCAACCCCCTCGCGGCCAAGGTGCTGAAGCACATCAACTCGGCGGGCAGGGCGGTGACGGACTCCGGGCTGCCGCACGCCACCCAGGAACTGGTGAAGATCCGCGCCAGTCAGATCAACGGCTGCGGCTTCTGCACCGACATGCACACCAAGGACGCCGCCGCGGCCGGGGAGACGTCGGTCCGGCTCCATCTGGTCGCCGCCTGGCGGGAGGCCACCGTCTTCACCGAGGCGGAGCGGGCCGCGCTGGAGCTGGCGGAGGAGGGCACCCGGCTCGCCGACACGGCCGGTGGCGTCAGCGAAGAGGTCTGGGCCAACGCGGCCAAGCACTATGACGAGGACCAGCTCGTCGCGCTGATCTCGCTGATCTCGCTGATCAACGCCTACAACCGCGTCAACGTCATCAACCGGCAGCCCGCCGGCGGTTACCGGCCCGGCCAGTTCGGCTGACCGGGCGCGCCCGCCCCGGCCCGGCGGGTCGGGACGGGCCTTCGGTCAGGCCTCCGCGCGCTTCGGCAGGCGCCAGCCGGGCCGCGGGAAGTGGCAGGTGTAGCCGTCCGGGTAGCGCTGGAGGTAGTCCTGGTGCTCCGGCTCGGCCTCCCAGAACGGGCCGGCCGGCACGACCTCGGTCACCACGGGGCCCGGCCACAGTCCCGAGGCGTTCACATCGGCGATCGTCTCCTCGGCGATGCGCTTCTGCTCGTCGTCGACGTAGAAGATGGCGGAGCGGTAGCTGGTCCCGATGTCGTTGCCCTGCCGGTTCCTCGTGCTCGGGTCGTGGATCTGGAAGAAGTACTCCAGGATCGCGCGGTAGTCGGTGACGGCGGGGTCGTAGGTGATCTCGATCGACTCGGCGTGGGTGCCGTGGTCGCGGTAGGTCGCGTTCGGCACGTCACCGCCGCTGTAGCCCACCCGGGTGGTCAGCACGCCCGGGAACGTGCGGATCAGCTCCTGCATGCCCCAGAAGCAGCCGCCCGCGAGCAGCGCCCTCTCCTCGTTCGTCGTCATCTTCGTCTCGCCCTTCTCCCAGGTGTCCTGCGGCGTTCGTCAGTGAGAACCGCACCGGCGGCCCCATTGTTCCGGCTGCGCCGCCTCCCCGGGACAGCGGGCCGGGCAGCGGCGTACCGGCGCGTCCGCGCCCGTCCGGGTACGGCCCGTCCGCGAGGCGCCTGACGGCAGCAGCGTCTGCCCGCGCCCGCGCCGGACGACCACCGCGCACGCGGGCGGACGCGGACCGCTCCCGTCGCGCGGTCCGCCGGACGCCGGGGCGCACGGTGCACGGCGAGGTCCTCCGGTCGCGACAGTCGCTGCCGGCCGGGAACGGCGAGCGGGCCGCGGGCCCGGCGGGGCTCAGGCGAGCAGCGAGATGCGGGCCGTGATGCTCTTGCCGGCGGGCTCCTGCCGTACGTCCAGGGCCTGGACGACGGCCATCACGATCTCCAGTCCGTGCTGGCCCACCCGGCCGGGGTCCGCGTTCCGGGCCACCGGCGGCGCGGGGTTGCCGTCCCGGACGGCCACCTCGACGACGTCGCCGGCCACCCGCAGGTCGAGACCGACGGGGCCCGGAGCGTACTTGCGGGCGTTGGTGACCAGCTCGCTGACCACGAGCTGGGTGATCTCCACCGCGCGGGCCGACACCGGCAGGCCGTCCTCCGCCCGTGCCCGGGTCAGGAACGCGGCGGCGAGGTGGCGCGCCTGGGCTATCCAGGCGCCGTCCCCGTCCAGGGCGTACGAAGCCTGCAGCCGTGGCGCCCCGGGCACCGTGTCCCCCTCGTCGACTGGAACTGGTTCCATCCGGTCCGCCTTCACTCACCGATCACATCGCGCGACTACCCGCATCGCTCCCCCGCACGCCACCGAAGTGTGACAGGTGCCTCCGGCATCTCAGTCGGCCAGGTGCCCTTCCAGCCAGTCGGCGGCGGTCCGGCGGAACAGGCGCCGGTTGTCGGCACGGCGGAAGTCGTGTCCCTCATGGCGCAGCAGGAGGCGTTCCGCTTCCAGTCCGCGCTCCCTGGCGGCCCGGACGAACTGCTCGGACTCCCCCGGGGGCACGTTGGTGTCGTGCTCGCCGTGCACGGCGAGGACCGGGACCCGCAGGGCGTCGATCCGGTTCATCGGCGACAGCGCGCGCAGCAGTTCCCGGTCGTGCTCCGGGTGTCCGTACTTGTGGGCGGCGGACTGCGCGATCCAGGGCTCGGTCCCGGCGAAGAAGGTGGTGAGGTCCGACATCCCGCAGACCGCCACGCCGGTGCGGAACAGGTCCGGGTGCCACACCAGGGACGCCATCACCAGATAGCCGCCGTACGACCGGCCCATCACGGCCATCCGCCGGGGGTCCGCGAGGCCCCGCACCATCACGTGCGCCGCGCAGTCCGCGACGTCGTTGATCGCGTCGAAGCGCCCCGCGCCCAGGTCGGCGTCGACGAAGGAGCGGCCGTGGCCGGAGGAGCCGCGGACGTCGGGCGCGAAGACGTCCAGTCCCCTGCCGAGCAGTTCGAGGTAGAGCGGTTCGAGCACCGGGCGTTCCTGCTCCTCCGGCCCGCCGTGCAGGTGCAGGACGCACGGCGCCGGTTCGCCGGGCGAGCGGCCCGGGGCACGGTAGTACCAGCCGCCCAGCACGAGGCCGTCGCGGGCCACGGGGCTCATGGGCACCGGGCGCACCGGCGTGCGGCCTTCGGGGAACGCGTCCTCGTCGCGCGAGGACCACGGGGTGCGCAGGGGCAGTCCGTGCGGCAGCCACCACACTCCGGGATGGCGCCGGGAACCGGACAGCGCGACGACGGGGGCGTCGGGATCGGCGGTGGGCGCGATGCGCGTGACCACCTCGTGGGGCAGGCCGACGGCCCGTGCGGCACCGGCGGAGGCGGACCGGGACGACGGGAGGTCGGGCGACCGGGCGGCGGTCAGCTCGGTCACCTCCAGTTCGCTGACTCCGCGCACGTTCCACGCCAGCACCGCGCTGCGCCCGTCGCGGCCCAGGGCGAGCAGCTCCAGGCCGCAGTCGGGGCGCTGGGCGGCCACCGCGGTGCCGATCAGATGTCCCTGCGGATCGAGGTGAGCGGCGACGAGGGCCGCGTGTTCGCGGTCGCCGTCGCTGCGCAGCCACACGGTTCCGGCGTCCGGTGAGAAGCCGCCGATCCACGGGTCGCCGTCGGCGACCGGCAGCGCGCAGGTCACCACGCGGTCGCCGGTGCGGACCACGAGGGCCTCGCGGCGTCCGCGGGGGCCCCGGTACACCAGGGCGAACCTGCCGTCCCGGCTGAGGTCGCACACGCGCTGGTTGGCCGCGCCACGTTCGCTCGCCAGCAGCACGGGGGCGCTCACGCCCTCGGGGTCGACGAGATAGGCGGAGAGCGCCCTCGGTTCCGGTTCCTCGGCGGCCTTCGTCCGGTCGCCGTCGCCGGCCCAGGTGGTGGGCCCGGGCCGTGGTGGGCCGGGTTCCAGCAGCACGGCACGGCCGTCGCGCCCCGCCCGGGCGGGGCGGGGGGCGCCGTCCGCCCCGGGGTGGGCGGCGAAGGGCCGCCCCGGCGGGGCGGAATCGGTGACGGTCACCGCGACCGCCGAGCCGTCGTGCTGCCAGCAGCCCAGGCGTGCGGAGGTGCCCGGTTCGCCGCCGGCCAGCAGGCGCCGCCCGGTGCCGTCGGGGCGTACGCACAGGACGCTGGTGAGCTCACCGCCGTCCGGCGCCACGGTGTAGGCGATCCAGCGCCCGTCCGGGGACCAGGACACCTCCGTGACCGGATTCGGGTCGGTGTCGAGCCGGTGCGCCTGCTCGCCGTCCACGGGGGCGGTCCACAGCTGCGGTACCCCGGCCCGGTCGCAGACGAAGGCGACGTGCCGGCCGCCTGGGTCGACCGAGGGGTACCAGCAGCCGTGGACGGCCGGGGGCGGTGCGTCGTACGGCGTCGAGGTGTCGGCGAGCGGGGCGGGCTCGGGTGCGGGAAGCGCCCGCGTGGTGGCGTCGGTGCGCGTCTCCATGGGCGTCATCGGATCCCGTGCGTCTGCAGCCATGTCTCCAGCAGCGCGATCTGCCACAGCGTGTTGGCCCCTCGCCTGGTCCGGTGCGCGTTGGGTGCGGCGAGCAGCTCGGCGACGTACTCCTCGCGGAAGACGCCGCGGGCCCTGGCCTCGGGAGCGGTGAGGGTCTCGCGGACCCGCTGGAGGACCGGCCCGGCCATGTGCTTGATCGCCGGGACGGGGAAGTAGCCCTTGGGCCGGTCGACGACCTGGCGCGGCAGGACCTTGCGGCCGGCGGCCTTCAGGACGCCCTTGCCGCCGTCCGCGAGCTTCAGCTCGGGCGGGCAGGCCGCGGCCAGCTCGACCAGTTCGTGGTCGAGGAACGGCACCCTGGCCTCCAGGCCCCAGTCCATCGTCATGTTGTCGACCCGCTTGACCGGGTCGTCGACCATCATCACGAGCGTGTCGAGGCGGAGATCGGCGTCGAGCGCCGTCTCGGCGCCCTCGGTCGCCATGTGCGCGCGCACGAACTCGGCGGAGATGTCGCGGCCGGGCAGCAGGTCGGGGTGGACCATGGCCGCGAGATCGGCGTGCGAGCGGTCGAAGTAGGTGTCGATGTACGCCTCGGCGGCGCGCGGGCGCGGCACGTCCGCCATCCGCGCGTACCAGTCGTACCCGGCGAACACCTCGTCGGCGCC
Source organism: Streptomyces pimonensis (assembly GCF_041380215.1). Taxonomy (NCBI): domain Bacteria; kingdom Bacillati; phylum Actinomycetota; class Actinomycetes; order Kitasatosporales; family Streptomycetaceae; genus Streptomyces; species Streptomyces pimonensis. The sequence continues at coordinate 202,625 of NZ_JAHWZY010000003.1, read as the reverse complement.
CTGGCCGCTCTGCACGACCCTGACCTCCTTGGCCACCTGCTCGGACAGCAGGTGGAAGGCCACCACGTCGTGGCTCATCATGGGCTCGCTCATGGCGCGGACCGCCCCGTCCAGGGCGCCGGCGACCCGGTCGGAGGGAACCATCAGCTGGTGGTGGCGGGTGTCGAAGTGCCGGGCCACGAGGTCGGAGTAGTGGAACTCGTCGCCCTCCTCGTCACCCTCGGACTCGAAGCCGACGCTGAAGGTCGCGAGGTCCCGCTGGCCCTCGCCGGCCAGCAGGGCCACGATCAGGCTGGAGTCCAGACCGCCCGAGAGCAGCACTCCGACCGGCACGTCGGCGACCATGCGACGGCGTACGGCGGTGCGCAGGGCGCCCAGTACGGCGTCGGTCCAGTCGTCGGCGCCGAGGCCGGCGTACTCGGGGCGGCGGGTGTGGACGGGGTGCCAGTAGCGGTGATCGCGGTGGGTGCCGTCGGGCTCGACGACGCGCACCGTGGCCGGGGGCAGCTTGCGCACGCCCTTGAGGACGGTGTGGGGCGCGGCGACGGTGGCGTGCCAGCTGAGGTACTGGTGCAGTGCGACGGGGTCCAGCGAGGTGTCGACGCCACCGGCCGCGAGCAGCGCGGGCAGGGAGGAGGCGAACCTCAGGCGTTCGGTCGTGCCGGACAGGTAGAGCGGCTTGACGCCCAGCCGGTCACGGGCCAGGACGACGCGCCCGGTGTCCTGCTCGACGATCACGAAGGCGAACATGCCGTGGAAGCGCTCCACGCAGTCGGTGCCCCACTCCTGGTAGGCCTTGAGCACCACCTCGGTGTCGGACTGCGAGAAGAAGCGGTGGCCGAGCGCGTGCAGTTCGTCCCGCAGCTCGCGGTAGTTGTACACGCAACCGTTGAAGACTCCGGCGAGACCGGCGCGCGGGTCGGCCATGGGCTGGGCGCCGCTGTCCGACAGGTCGATGATCTTCAATCGACGGTGTCCGAGGGCCACGGGACCCTGGGACCACAGGCCGCGTCCGTCGGGACCGCGCGGCGCCAGGCGGTCGGTCATGCGTTCCAGCGCCGCGATGTCCGGCCGCCCGCCGTCGAACCGGATCTCCCCGCAGAGGCCGCACATCAGTGGTCCCTCCTTTCCCTCGGGTGCCGGTCCTGGGACGGGTGTGAAGGAACGTGCGTACTGCTGGACATGGTGGTGTGACACTCTCCTCGGTCAGGGATCGTGGACGCGTACGGGGGTGGCCGAGGGACCGGCGGTCCGTCCGGATCAGCCGGGTGTGCCCGGTGTCGTCGCCGAGTGGACGCGGCCCGGGGCCTGGCCGGTGCCGCGCGGGGCGTCCGGGCGCCGGTGACGGCGGACAAAGGCGCTGGGCACGGGACGGTCGCCGCGGGTCTCGGCGACCAGCATGTCGACGCCGGCGAGCAGGTCCTCGTCCTGGGCCGCCCGCCGCAGCCGGTGCGCCGCGCCGCCCGCCGCGAGGGCCTCCTCGAGCAGCGTGCGCACGGTGGCGAAGTCGCCGGACGCCTCCAGCGCCGGACGCAGCCGGTGCAGCATCCCGCGCAACACCATGGGCGCCGGAGTGGCACGGCGGGTCTCCGGATCGACGAGCCGGCCCTCCAGTCCCGAGCGCGCGGCGCGCCAGGTGGCGGCGCGCAGCCACTCGTGGTGTCCGTCGCACCCGTGGTCCGTCCCGCGCTCCAGGCGGTCGCAGGCGTCGCGCACCAGCGCGCGGAACAGTCCGGCGACCAGCACCACGGTCTCGGCACGCGGGCAGGCGTCGCAGACCCTCAGCTCCAGCGTGCGCTGGTGGGCCGACGGCCGTACGTCGTGGTAGAGCATCCCCGGGTCGCTGATGACACCCGAGCCGATGAGCTCCGCCATCGCGGCGTCGTAGTCGGCGGCGCTCCCGTAGCACCCCGCGGGGCCCGCGGTCGGCCACCGCTGCCACAGCATGGTGCGCCAGCTGGCGTATCCGGTGTCGGAACCCAACCAGAACGGTGAACTGGCCGACAGGGCCAGCAGTGGCGGCAGCCAGGGCGACACCCGGCACATGACGCGCACCGCGGTGTCCCGGTCCGGCACGTCGACGTGGACCTGGGCGCTGCAGATGAGCTGCTCGTCGGCGACCCGGCGGTAGTCGTCGGCCATGCGCCGGTAGCGGGGGTCCGCGGTGACGCCGTGGAAGGCGGGGTCGGCCAGCGGAACGGTGCCCGCGGCCACGACGGCCAGGCCCGAGGAGGAGGCCGCCGCGTCCAGTCGGCGCCGGCTGTCGGACAGGTCCGTGAAGAGGGCGTCCAGCGTGTCGTGTACCTGACTGTTGCTCTCCACGGCCGACCGCTGCAGCTCACTGCCGAACCCGGCCCCGGGCCCGCCGAGCCTGCCGAGCAGCTCGTCGGCGCGTGGCACGAGCCGGCCGCTCTCCACGTCCAGGACGTGAAACTCTTCCTCTGCTCCGATGCGCACCGTCACCGCTGGTCCCCTTGCCCTCGTTCCGTGCCGTCGCCGCACAACTCCTGAGGTCACCGGCGGCGAATTCGGCACGTCCCGGGTGCCCCGGATGCGAGGAGCACAATCGGCTCGCGGCCCCCGCGCTCGAACGAGCGGCCGGATTCCCGTGGGAGCGGGGAGCCCCCGGCCCGGCTAGGCGGCGTCGCGCATGTCGAACACTTGATCAAGGCCGGTCATGTTCAGCAGGCGCCGCGTGTTGACCGGCACGGCCACGAGGACGACCCTGGCGCCGACCGAGACGACGTGGTTGCGGACGGCGAGCAACGCGGTGATGCCGCTCGAGTCGCAGAACGACAGCTTCCCCAGGTCCACCGCCAGAAGCCGCCCGGCCGGCAGGGCGGCCTCCCGTGCGGCGCGGCGCAGTTGCTGCGCGTTGGTGTGGTCGAGGTCGCCGGCGACCTCGAGGACGAGAGCGGTGGGCGTGGGAGACGTGGTGATCGTCAGAAGTGTCATTCCGAGGTTCTGGATCCGGTGTCGGTACGGGCGGACGGGCCGATGGCGAGCAGGGCGGTGTCGTCGTCCAGACCTTCGCCGAAACCTTTCAGCAGGTCCGTCAGGGCATGGACCACGCGGTGGGGACCCGAGGGGGCGAGGCCGGCGGCGAAGGACTCCAGGGCCTCGTAACCGTACAGCTCGCGGTCGGGGCCGATACGCGCCTCGGTGAGGCCGTCGGTGTACAGCAGCAGCGTGTCGCCCGGGTGCAGGGTGGTGCCGACCGGGACGAACTCCGCCCCGGGAAGGGCTCCGACGAGCATGCCGCCCCGGGTCGAGAGGTACTCCACCCGGCCGTCCGCGCGCAGGACCAGCGCGGGGGGATGACCGCCGGAGGCCAGGCGGACCTCCACCGCGTCCCCCGTGCGTTCCAGGACACCGGACACCACGGTGCAGTACCGCGGATCGTCACCGGTGTACCGGTCCCGCAGGACCGTGTCGAGTACGCGCAGGTTGGCGACGGGGTCGGAGTCGTGGAGCGCGGCGGCGCGCAGGGTGTAGCGGATCAGCGAGGTCAGCGCGGCGGCCTGCGGCCCCTTGCCGCACACGTCGCCGAGGAAGAACGCCGACCGGTCGCCGTCGAGCGCGAACAGGTCGTAGAAGTCGCCGCCCACCTCCATCGGGGAGGCCGTGTGGTAGTGGCAGGCGGCCTCCACACCGGGTATGTCGGGCAGGGCCGCGGGCAGCAGACTGCGCTGGAGCACGGCCAGCGCCTCGCGCAGTGCCTCGCGGTCGGCCTCGGCCTGCCTGCGGGCCTCCTCGGCCGCGCGGCGGGCGCGCAGCAGTTCCTTCTCGTAGGCGCGCCGGTCCGTGGCGTCGAAGACGGTGGTCCGGATCAGCAGCGGCTCGCCGTCGTCGCTCTTCTTGACGGTCGAGGTGATCAGCACCGGCAGCCGGGAACCGGACGCTCCCCTCATCTCCAGGGCGATGCCTCCGAGGTGCCCCTGCATGCGCAGCAGGGGGGCGAAGTGCGTCTCGTGGTAGAGCCTGCCTCCGACGGTGAGCAGGTCGCTGAAGCGCATCCGTCCCACCACCTCGTCGCGGGACAGGCCGAGCCAGCCCAGCAGGGTCGCGTTGATCTTGGCGATGGTGCCGTCCATCAGGGTGGACAGGTAGCCGCACGGCGCCGACTCGTACAGTTCCTCGGCCGAGTCCTCCAGCAGCGCGCTGAACGCCGCACGGGAGCCGGGCACGCCTGTGCCCGGCTCCTCGGGACCACCTGCCCCCCGGCTCATCGGCCGAGGGCCGACACGAACGCGCGGATCGCCTCGGCAGTGGCCTCCGGGGCGCTCAGCTGGGGGCAGTGACCGGTGGCGTTCAGAGTGACCAGTTCGCTGCCGGGGATCGCGGCGTGGACGTACGCGCCGACCTCCGGGGGCGCGATGACGTCCTGCTCGCACTCCAGGATCAGCGTGGGCACGGTCACGCCCGCGAGGTCCTTGCGGCTGTCGGACAGGAACGTCGTGCGCGCGAAGACCCGGGCGATGTCCGGGTCGGTGGCGCAGAAGCTGTTGGTGAGCTCCTCGCCCAGCTCGGGCCGGTCCGGGTTGCCCATGATCACCGGAGCCATGACCGCCGACCAGCCCAGGTAGTTGGACTCCAGCGACTCCAGGAGCTCGTCGATGTCCTCCGCGCTGAAGCCGCCGCGGTAACCGTCCTCGTCGATGTAGCACGGCGACGGACACACCATGACCAGGGAGCCGATCCGGTCCGGGGCCGCGGCCCCGGCCAGCACTGCGGTCATCGCGCTCACGGAGTGGCCGACCACGACCGCGTCCTGGAGGTCGAGCTCCTCGCAGACCTCCACCACGTCACGGGCGTAGCCGTCGAGGGAGGAGTAGCGCTCCTCCTGCCAGGCCGACAGGTCGGAGCGGCCCGCGCCCACGTAGTCGAAGAGCACCACCCGGAAGTCCTGGGCCAGTGCGGGCTCGACGAGGCGCCACATGTTCTGGTCGCAGCCGAACCCGTGCACCAAGACCACCGTGCGGCCGGAGGCGCGCCCGGTCACACGGATGTTGTTCCTGCGGTGGATGCTCATCCGCCCATGCTCGCACGTCGGGCGGGAAAACCGTCGGCGAGCCTCAGGGGCGGTCGTCGTCCGCCGGAGCGCCCGGGGGCGCGGCACCGGTCCTCGCCTCCAGCGCGCGCAGCACGGCCACCATGTCCTCGTCCCCGTGTCCGCCGGCCACGGTCTCCTCGAAGAGGGCGTGGCAGACGTCGAGGAGCGGGGAGGCCAGGCCCGCCCTGCGGGCGGCCTGTGCGATCAGGCGGTTGTTCTTCAGCACGTCCGCAGCGGCCGCCTGGACCGCGAAGTCACGGGCGAGCAGCTTGGGCGCCTTCATCCGGGAGACGGCACTGGCCATCGGACCCGCGTCCAGGACGTCGAGGAAGCGGCGGCGGTCGAGCCCGTGCCGGTCGGCGAAGTGGAACGCCTCGGTCAGTCCGGTGACCTGGGTGATCAGGAACAGGTTCACCGAGAGCTTCATCAGCAGTGCCCCCGGCACCGCACCGCAGTCGAACGTCTCGCGGCACATCGGGGCGAGCAGGGGCCGCACGGCCGCCGCGGTGGAGGCGTCGCCCGCCAGCATCGCGACCAGCCTCCCCTGTTCCGCCGGGACCCGGGAGCCGGAGACAGGGGCCTCGGCGTAGGAGCCGCCCGCCGCGCGGACGGCGTCCTCCAGGGCGGCCGAGTACTCCGGCGAGGTCGTGCCCATGTGGACGACGGTGCGTCCGGCGACGCGGGCGGCGAAGTCCGGGGTGCCGCGCCCCAGTACCGTGTCGAGGGCCGCCTCGTCGGCCAGCATCAGGATCACGGTGCCGGCCTTCTCGAAGACCTCGCCGGCGCTCCCGGACACCTCGGCCCCGACCTCGCGCAGGGGGTCGCACCGGCCGCGGGTGCGGTTCCAGACGACGAGGGGTGTTCCGGCACGGACGAGGTTGAGCGCCATGGGCCGGCCCATGACTCCGAGTCCGATGAAACCCACGCGCATGACGCACCGCCGTTCCCGGGCCGCGCCGGGGCGGCGCCTCGCCCTATGACCGCTGTCACAGTAGCCGCCGCCATGACGGCGGTCATAGGGTGGACGCGGGAGAATCGCGACGCGGCGGGAGGTCGCAATGGCGGTGGCCGGACGGGGACCGCGGGAGCGGATGGTCTTCAGCGCGGCCCAGCTCATCCGGCGCGACGGGGTCGCCTCGACGGGGATGCGCGAGGTGGCCGCGCACGCGCGGGCGCCGCGCGGATCGCTCCAGCACCACTTCCCGGGCGGCAAGGAGCAGCTCGTCAACGAGGCGGTGGGATGGGCGGGCCGGTACGCGGCCGGGCGCGTCGCCCGGTTCCTCACCGCGCTGTCCGAGCCGACGCCCGGCGGGCTGTTCTCGCAGATGGTCCGGCAGTGGACCGACGAGTACACGAGCGCCGGCTTCGGGGGCGGCTGCCCTGTCGCCGCCGCCACGGTGGACTGCGCCGAGTCCACCGCATCGATCCGCGAGGCCGTGTCGGCCGCCTTCGCCGGGTGGACCGGCGCGGTGGCCCTGGCCCTGTCGGACATGGGCGTCCCCGCCGAACGCGCCCGGCCCCTCGCCACCCTGATGATCAGCTCACTGGAGGGGGCGATCCTCATGGCCCGCGCCGAGCGGGACGTCCGCCCCCTGACCACGGTCTCCCGTGAACTGGGCCCGCTCCTGGACTCGGCGGTCGACGCGACCGGCTGACGCGTCTTTTACTAAAGTGATCGCACCAGTATCCGGAGATCCGTGGACCAGTGAGGTAATCGCGCATCATGCCGACCGAAACGTTTGAGTTCCAGGTAGAGGCCCGTCAGCTGCTCCAGCTGATGATCCACTCGGTCTACTCGAACAAGGACGTCTTCCTCCGTGAACTCGTCTCCAACGCCTCCGACGCGCTCGACAAGCTGCGTCTGGCCAAGCTGCGGGACGACTCGCTCGACGCCGACGTCTCCGACCTGCACATCGAGCTCGAGACCGACAAGGACGCCCGCACCCTCATCGTGCGGGACAACGGCATCGGCATGTCGTACGACGAGGTCGGGCAGCTCATCGGCACGATCGCCAACTCGGGCACCGCCCAGTTCCTGCGGGAGCTGCGGGAGGCGCAGGACGGGGCCGGGACGGAGGGGCTGATCGGCCAGTTCGGCGTCGGCTTCTACTCGGGCTTCATGGTCGCGGACGAGGTCACCCTGCTCACCCGGCGCGCAGGGGAGGAGCAGGGCACCCGGTGGACGTCGCGCGGCGAGGGCACGTACACCCTGGAGCGGGTCGACGACGCGCCGCAGGGCACCTCGGTCACCCTGCACCTCAAGCCGGCCGACCCCGACAACCAGCTGCACGACTACACCTCGGTGTGGAAGATCAAGGAGATCGTCAAGCGCTACTCGGACTTCATCACCTGGCCGATCCGGCTCGTCGGGAAGACGGACGAGGACGGCGGGACGGCCGGGCCCGAGACGCTGAACTCGATGAAGGCGCTGTGGGCGCGTTCGCGCGAGGAGGTGTCCGAGGAGGAGTACCACGAGCTGTACAAGCACATCGGCCACGACTGGCGCGAACCGCTGGAGACCATCCAGCTGCAGGCCGAGGGCACCTTCGAGTACCAGGCCCTGCTGTTCGTCCCGTCGCACGCCCCGCACGACCTGTTCACCCAGAACTTCAGGCACGGGCTGCAGCTGTACGTGAAGCGCGTCTTCATCATGGACGACTGCGAGGCGCTGCTGCCGCCGTACCTGCGGTTCGTCAAGGGCGTGGTCGACGCCCAGGACCTCTCGCTGAACGTGTCCCGCGAGATCCTCCAGCAGGACCGGCACATCCGGATGATGCAGCGCCGGCTCACGAAGAAGGTGCTGGCGACGGTCAAGAGCATGATGACCGGTGACGCCGAGCGGTACGCCACGTTCTGGCGGGAGTTCGGCGCGGTGCTGAAGGAGGGCCTGGTCACCGACTCCGACAACCGTGACGCCCTCCTCGCGGTGGCCTCGTTCGAGACCACGCACGAGGACGACGGCACGACCACGCTCAAGCAGTACGTGGAGCGGATGCCGGACGGGCAGGACGACATCTGGTTCATCACCGGCGAGTCCCGGGAGAGCATCGACAGCTCCCCGCACATGGAGGCGTTCCGGGAGCGTGGCATCGAGGTGCTGCTGCTCACCGACCCCGTCGACGAGGTCTGGGTCGACGCCGTGGGCGAGTACGAGGGCAAGCGGCTGCGGTCGATCGCCAAGGGCGAGGTGGACCTCGGCGCGCGGGAGGACGACAGGAGCGAGGGCGAGCGGGAGCAGCAGGCAGAAGAATACGCGGGTCTGCTCGGCTGGATGCGGGAGCGGCTGGACGAGGACGTCAAGGAGGTGCGGCTGTCGACGCGTCTGACGGTGTCCCCGGCCTGCCTCGTCGCCGACGCGGACGATCTCACGCCGGCGCTGGAGAACATGTACCGGGCCATGGGCCAGGAGGTGCCGCGTGCCAAGCGCATCCTCGAACTCAACCCGGATCACGCACTGGTGAAGGGCCTGAACGAGGCGTACGGGGAGCGCGAGGACCGCTCGGACCTCACCGACACCGCCGAACTCCTGTACTCCTTGGCCGTGCTGGCGGAGGGCGGCCGGCCGAAGGACCCGGCGCGCTTCGTGCGGCTGATGACGGACCGGCTGGAGCGCACCCTGTGACGCGCCCGTGATCGCAGGCGTGCCGGTTCGGCCGGCCCCGGCCTCCGGGCGGTCGCGGCAGGCAGGGCCCCACGGGTCGAGGAGCGGGATCACCGGCATGAGGACATAGGCGGTCAGGGGGACGACCTGTCCCATCGGGACGTCGCCGCCGTCGGGCAGCGGATGCCCGGCGGCCACGGCCGCCGCGTTCACGCCCGGCCGCAGCGCGAAGGCCGTGGCCGGGGCGAGCCGGAACCCGGTCCAGACCCAGCGGTGCCTCGCCGTTCCCCGGGGCGTGCCCAGGGACAGGACGGGACCGCTGAGGAGCGGTCGGGAGCGCGAGGGGCTGCGGAGCCCGGTCCGCGAAGAGCCTCACGGCCCGGGCGGACGCCTCCACCGCGGCCGCGGACCCGCTGGTGTTCGCGGTGAAGCCGAGCGCGAGCGGGCCGGCCCGCGGAGGCGAGGACGTGGACGACGAGGTGGGCCGGCGTGCGGGCCGGCTGCGTCTCGCACGGTGCCGGGCCCCGGGCGGCGCGGACATCCGACGGCGGGAGCGACCGCGCGTACGGACGTCGGCGTACGCCGGACGCGGTCAGCGTTCGCGCAGCCGGCCCGCCCCCGTCAGGGCGCGCCGGGCCGCCTCGGCCAGCCGGGGGTGGCCGCGCACGAAGCGGCGGGCGGCCCTGGCCGGCTCCCGGCCCAGCCGGTACACGGTCCCGCCCGGCCCCGGACGCACCACGGCGCCCTCGTAGACCGTCAGTTCGCGGGTCTTGAGGGAGTCCTTGTAGCGGGCGGGGCCGCTGCCCAGGTCGACCATGCGGATGCCGTCGGCGGCGGCCGCCCGGAGCATCCGCAGGTGCAGCACCAGTCCGGGCGAGTACCGGCCGTGGTCGCGGTCGTACGCAGGGAACCACCAGGACAGCACCGTGGCCGAGCGCAGACCGAAGTGGGCGGCCACGGGGCGGCCACCCGCGTACAGCACGGAGAACACTCCGCGGCACTCGGGATCGTCGCCGTGCGCCAGCAGGTCCACCAGTCGGGCGATCCACGGCTGGGCGAACCGGTCCCGGCGGCCCGTCCGCCGGTACTGGGCGGATTTCCAGCGCATCAGCGCCCGTAACGCCTCCGGGTCGTGGGCGTCGTACACGAACCGCACCTCGCCGACCTGCCGGGCGAGCCTGCGCTCCTTGGCCAGGGTCTGCTTGAGGAAGCCGGGGGAACGGGCGCGCAGCCCGTCGGCGTAGTGCTCGTACCCCCGGTCGAGGTCGACGACCGGGCTCGCCAGCTCCTCGGCGGCGTACGGCGTGAAGAGGTGCTGGCCGGCCTCCAGGCTGTCGAACTCCCACGAGGAGAGCGCGCAGGCCGCGAGCAGGCCGCGCGGGTCGAGCCCAAGGCCCGGGCGCAGGACGGCGCCCTGGCTGTCCGACACCCCGAGGCCGATGGCCCGGCCCTGGCCCATCGGTCCCCTCTCGTACGGGAGGAAGCCGACCGGGGCCCCGTCGTCCTGCAGGACGGCCACCCTGGCGCCGGGCCTGACCCGTCCGACGGCGGTGGTGAACGCCGGATCGAGGAACGGGTTCTCCGGCGCGCCGGACTCCGCGCGCAGCTGTCTCCACGTCTTGTGCTCGCTCGGCCCGAGTTCGCCGGGCCGCACCACGAGAACGTGTTTTCCCTGCATGTGTGCCTCCTGTGTCGTCACGGTCTCCGGCGGGACACGAGAAGGCCTGCTCGTCACCGTGGGCAGGATCGGGGAGCGCGCAGCGGGCGCCGCCCGGCCGCACGGCGCAGGCCTCGGGTGGTACCGCGGTCGCGCAGCAGCGGAATGTCCGCAGACCGGCGGCGCCGGCGGCCGGACTCCGGTCCGGCGGTGGTTCCGCCGGATACGGCCGGGAAGCGGGGCGTCGCCGCGCGGTGACCGTCGACGCGGTGCCGGCCGCCGGGTGGACGACGCCGGTCGTGCCCGAGGCCCTCGACAGGCGGGCGACCGGCCGGTGGAGCGAGGCGCCGCGCTCACCGGGGAAGGGCCCGCCGACGGCCTCGCGCGTTCCGGCGGCCTTTGGCACCGCGGTGGTCCCGCGCGTTCCGGCGGCCTTTGGCACCGCCCTGGCCGGCTCGTCGTGCCGGTCCTCCGCCGGCTGGTGCCGCTGTGCCACGGGGAGCACCGGGGCGGGCCGGACCGCTGTCGGCGCCGGAGGCACAAGGTCAGGAGCAGCGCCGAGGCCGGCCGTACGACTGCCGCCGCCCATCGAGACCGCACCGGTCACCCCTTCGGCATGCGTCCGGCGGGGGGTGGGTGCACCGGGTCGGCGCCGGGCGGGCCCCCACGCATGTGCGCCCGGCACGTCTTCCAGTAGCGCCGGACGCCTCCGCTCCGTCAAGTCCTCCGCGTCGCGAGGCGGAGGACTTGGTGCGCGTCGGCCGCGGCGCTTTCCGCCGGCCCGCCCCTCACGCCGGAGCGCGCTTCCCGGCGGGCGGCGAGGACCGCGCCCGTCCGTCCGGGCGGGCTCCCGCCATCGGGGTGATGTTTCGGCCGGGGCGGCGGCGTGCCCCCGGCCGACTCCGGGCACCTGTGACCGGTGAGCTCACCTGATTATCTCTTCACCCTGCTCGGAGCCGGCGCCCTCGGCGCGGCCGTACTGCCCCAGCTGGTGGCCCGCAGGCCGCTGTCGCTGCCTCTGGTGTTCCTCGTCTGCGGGATCGCCCTCCAACTGTCGCCCCTGCCCATGCCCGGCATCGACCCGGTGTCGGACCGGACGTGGGTGGAGCACGTCACCGAGATCTGTGTGATCCTCTCCCTCATGGGCGCCGGCCTCGCCCTGAACCGGCCGTTCGGCCGTCGGCGCTGGCAGGGCACCTGGCGGCAGCTGGGCGTCACCATGCCGTTGACCATCGCAGCCGTGGGCCTCCTGGCCTGGGGCCTGCTCGACTGGCCGCCGGCCGCCGCGCTGCTGCTGGCGGCCGTGCTGGCGCCGACCGATCCGGTGCTCGCCTCGGAGGTCCAGGTGGGCGCGCCCACCGCCTCCGAGCACGACGAGGACGAGGTGCGCTTCACGCTGACCAGTGAGGCCGGGCTGAACGACGGTCTCGCCTTCCCCTTCGTCATGGCGGCCGTCGCGCTCGCCGCCGCGGGCGGACGTCCCACCGGCGGTGGGATCGCCCACTGGGTGCTGGTCGACGTGCTGTACAAGTGCGCGGTGGGCCTGTCCGCGGGGCTCGTCGTCGGCGCGCTGCTCGGATGGCTGTTCTTCCGGGCGAGCCGGCGGGCGATGCGGCTGTCCGAGCACCGGGAGGGGTTCGTCGCCCTCGGCGCCACGTTCCTCGCCTACGGGGTGACGGAACTGCTGCACGGCTACGGCTTCCTGGCCGTGTTCGTCACCGCCTGCCGGATCCGCCGGGCGGAGCACGCCCATGGCTACCACATGGTGCTGCACGACTTCGTGGAGCAGGTGGAGCGGCTGCTGACCTCCGCGCTGCTGTTCCTGCTCGGTGCGTTCGTCGCCCAGGGCGGACTGGCGTCGCTGACCTGGCAGGGAGCGGTCGTGGGTCTGCTGCTGCTGTTGGCGGTCCGGCCGCTGACCGCGTGGGCCGCCCAGTTCGGTACGTCCGCCGGCCCCCGCGAACGTGTGGTGACCGCCTTCTTCGGGATCCGCGGCATCGGCTCGCTGTTCTACCTGGCCCACGCGCTCGGCTTCGCCGGTTTCGGTGTCCCGGCCGAGCAGTTGTGGGCGGTGGTGACCTTCACGGTGCTCGCGTCCGTCGTGCTGCACGGGATGAGCGCCACCCCCGTCATCTCGCGCCTCGACCGGCTGCGGATCCACCGGGCCCGGGCGAGCGGTGCCGGACCGGAGCCGGACGACACCGAGGTGGCGGGCGAACGGCTCTGACCCCTCCGCCCCCGGCGGAGTGAGGTCCCTGCGCAGGACCTCCCAAAGGGCCCTCCGGGAGGCCCCGCGCCTCGGGACGGCCGGATCCGGCCAGGACGCCCGAGGCACACGAAAATTGGTTCCTGCATTGGCATAGACCTGACATCAGTCGGCTCGCTAAGCTCTGGTCGACTCGGACTGAGAGCGCTCTCACACTGCGGTTGTTCCACCCCCACCTTGCTGGAACGACGAAGGACACCTCCCATGAGACGCACCGGACTCACACGCGCCGGCGTGGCCGCCCTGCTCGTGATCGGCAGCTGGACCGCGGCCGGCACCCTGCCGGCCGCGGCGCAGCACGCCCCCGACTCCCCCACCGCCCGCGCCGCCGGCTCCGCGCCCGCCTCCACCGGCCTGCTGGAGGCGATGCAGCGGGACTTCGGACTGACCCGCGCCGAGGCGGAGAACCGGCTGGCCGCGGAGCGGAAGGCCACCGACCTCGCGCCCGAGGCCCGCGAGACCGCCGGATCCGCCTACGGCGGCGCCTGGTTCGACGCCGGGAGCGAGAAGCTGACCGTGGCCGTCACCTCGGACGCCGACGCCTCGACGGTACGGTCCCTGCGCGCGTCCGGCGCGGCCGTGCGCACCGTCGAGCACAGCGCACGGCAGCTCGACGCCGCCAAGTCCCGCATCGACCGCCTCGACGCGCCCTCGGGCGTCAGCAGCTGGGCCGTCGACCCGGCCGCCAACACGGTCGTCGTGAACGTCGTCGCCGGCAAACGTTCCGACAACGATATCCGTTCTTTCGTGGACGAGGCCCGCGAGGCCGGCCCGGTCACCGTGCGGACCGTGCGGGCGCCGGCGGAGACCTTCGCCGCCGGAACGGTGGGCGGTGACCCTTACTACACCGGCAACGTCCGCTGCTCCATAGGCTTCTCGGTGCACGGCGGCTTCGTCACCGCCGGGCACTGCGGCGGCGTCGGCGGCCAGGTCAGGGGCTGGGACGGCTCGTACATCGGCAACTTCCAGGGCTCCTCGTTCCCGGGCAACGACTACGCCTGGGTGAACGTGGGCAGCGGCTGGTGGACGGTGCCGGTGGTACTCGGCTGGGGCACCGTGCCGGACCAGCTGGTGCGCGGCTCGGCGGAGGCGCCGGTCGGCGCCTCGATCTGCCGCTCCGGCTCCACGACCCGCTGGCACTGCGGCAACGTGCTGGCCAAGAACGAGACGGTCAACTACAGCCAGGGCGCGGTCCACCAGATGACGAAGACCAGCGTCTGCGCCGAACCCGGCGACTCGGGCGGCTCGTTCATCAGCGGCGACCAGGCGCAGGGCGTCACCTCCGGCGGCTGGGGCAACTGCTCCGGCGGGGGCGAGACCTGGTTCCAGCCGGTCAACGAGATCCTCAACCGCTACGGGCTGACGCTGCACACGGCCTGAGCGGCCACGACCGGGAGCGGGCCCCGCCGGACGGCCGGCGGGTCCCGCTCCCACGCACGACCGGAAGTCCGCTCCCACAAAAGTTGCCGTGCCGTGACCCGCTCGCGCGTTACCGATGGTAAGTGAGCGCTGCTGGTTTCCGGTTCGTCTTCCTGGAGCAGGGCGAGGAGCGAGCCGTGAGCCGTACCAGCAGCGTGCTGACCGCCTTGGTCGCCACGACCGTCTGCGTCTGCGTGTCCGCGCCCCCGGCGCCGCGAGCGACCCCGTGGTGACACGGGGCGTCACCGGTCCCCGCCTCCTACACCCCGCCCGCCGAGCTGCCCGCGGGCGACGGCGTACTGGTCCGCCACGAGCCGCTGCGCCTCGGACTGAGCCTGCCGGGCCTGGGCGGCCGCCCCCTGCCCGGCACGGCGACCCGCCTGATGTACACCTCCACCGACTCGGGCGGGCAGCGGGTCGCCCTCACCGGCGCCTACATCGAGCCGTCCGCCGGCTGGAGGGGCGACGGACCCCGCCCACTGGTGGTCGTCGGTTCGGGAACCATGGGGCAGGGCGACCGGTGCGCGCCCTCGCTCACCCTGCAGCACCCGCTGACCCTGACCGGGGAGACGTTGTCCGTCGGATACGACAACCTGGCCGTCTACCGGCTCCTCGCCACCGGCGCCGCCGTCGTGGTGACCGACCACGTCGGGCTCGGGACGACCGACCGGCTGCACACCTACGTCGACCGGCTCGACCAGGGGCACGCCATGCTGGACGCGGCCCGCGCGGCCCGGTCCGTGCCGGGCGCGTCGGTCACCGCCGACTCGCGCGTGGGCATGTACGGCTACGGCCAGGGCGGCGGGGCGAGCGCGTCCGCCGCCGAACTGCACTCCGCCTACGCGCCGGAGGTGAAGCTCGTCGCACCTACACCGGCGCGCCGCCCGCCGGCCTGACGGCGGTCATGAAGGGCATCGACGGCAGCGCCCTGGCGGCTGCCCTGGGCTGGTCGGTCAACGGCTTCGCCCAGACGGAGCCCGCGTCGAGGAAGGTCGTCGACCAGCACATCAACACCACCGGCCGGGCTGCCCTCGACAGCATCGGCACCCGCTGCGCCGGGGACGCGATCCTCAGCCACGGCTTCACCAGGAGCACCCGGTGGACGAAGGACGGCAGTTCGCTCGCCGACATCATCGCCGACGAGCCGGACGCCCGGACCGTCCTCGACGAGCAGCGCATCGGCAGGCTGGAGCCCACCGGCCCGGTCCGTCTGGCCAGTGGCGTCCAGGACGACATCGTGCCGCACGCGCAGTCCCGTCGACTGGCCCTGGACTGGTACCGCAAGGGCGCCGACGTCACCTACGAGGCCGTCGCGCTGCCCGACCTCGGCGACAAGATCCTCACCAACCACCTGGCGCCGCTGCTCACCGACCAGGGTGCCGCGGTGAAGTGGCTGACCGACCGGCTCGAGGGCAGGCCGGCGGCTTCCAACTGCTGGACCATGCCGGTCCAGCCCTGAGCCGTCGGCCATGCGACGAGCCCCGTCCCGGAATTCCGGGACGGGGCTCGTGACGGAGCGCCGGGCAGGCCTTGCACCTGCATCTCCCCGCAGGAAGCGGGACGTCTTTCCTTGGACCACCAACGCACGGTCGGGCCACAGGTTCCCCTGCCACCGTGACGTGCCTCAACCATAGCGGCATCCGCCTCAGTAGTCACATCCGTCACATGAGCGCTGGGCAGGCGGCATCCCGAGCGGGCGTCGGGCGGTCCGTCAGTCCCCGGCCGGGACGGCTCGCGGCGCCGGTACCGGCTGCCCCGCGGCCACCTGGGCGAAGTTGTCCTCGACCTCCGCCTTCTCCGCCGCGTTCGGGTACGGGTTCGTGCACGCCACGCCCGCGGTGGAACCGGACATCAGGCTGGAGCAGGGACCGGGCTTGCGGTCGGGCAGGCCCAGGATGTGACCGAGCTCGTGGGACGAGATGCGGATCGTGCTGTACCCCTGGTTCACGGCCTGGCGGCCGATGTAGACGGTGCCGTTGCCCAGGGAACCCGGCAGGGCGCGCGGCCAGCCGTTGTCCGCCAGGACCCGGATGTTGGCGCGCCGCCCGGACGCCACCGGGCGCAGTTCCACGGCGTCGACGCTCTCGTTCCAGATCGCCGCGGACCGGTCGACCGCGGACCGGAACTCCGCGGAACCGCTCGCGTCATAGGTGAGCACCCGGGCGGCGGCCGATCGCCCGGCCTCCCCGGACGGTACGGCCGCGGCCTGGCCGCCCAGCAGGGCGAGGGACATCGTGACGACCGCGGCCAGGCCGCCGGTCATCCTGCGAACGTGCATGGTCGACCTCCACGTGAGGGAAAGGCAGTCGTGCGCATGACACACCTGGCGTTCCTGCCCCGCCCGCGGGGCCGTCAATCCCTCGTTCCGGCCGGCCCCGGCAGGAAGCGGTACCACCGCACGCCGGGAAGGGGGCCGGTTGGAGTTCCCGGTCGGGCGGGGGAACTGTGACAAGGACCAACACCACCCCACGGGACACCCCCACTCGCATCACCGGAGAACCGCCGGTGAACCACACCGCCCGCCCCGGGCGTTACGACGGCACCATGCGCTACCGGCGCACCGGCCGCTCGGGCACGCCGGGCACGCCGGGCACGCCGGGCACGCCGGGCACGCCGGGCACGCCGGGCTGAGCTTTCGGGGGCGGTGCGAGGTGTGCGCCGCCGCGTAAGGGGGAACTGCGGTGCGGTGAGCCGCTTGGCCCCCACACAGTTCGGACGGCCGTATGCAGACCTTCCTGCCGTACCCCGACTTCTGCGAGACGGCGCTGGTGCTCGACCGGCGCCGACTGGGCAAACAGCGGGTGGAGACGATCCAGGTGCTGCGCGGTCTGATCGTGCCGGGCTACGGGTGGCGCCGCCATCCCGCAGTCCGCATGTGGACCGGCTACGAGGAGGCGCTGGTGCGGTACGGCCTGGAGGTCTGCCGGGTCTGGCGGGACCGGGGCCATCAGGACAGCTGCGCCGCCACCCTCGTCGCCGACCTCGCCCGGGTGCGGCCCGGAGCGCCGGTGCGCGGCCAGCGGGAGCTGGCCGAGGCCGGGGAGCTGCCGCCGTGGCTGGGGAACGACGCCGTGCACCGCAGTCACCGCTCGGCGCTGCTCCGCAAGGAACCGGACGTCTACACGGAGCTCTTCCCCGGGGAGCCGGACGACCTGCCGTACGTCTGGCCGTCGTCCGACCGCGATCCGGAGGCGGCCGGCGGCTGACCCCGGCGTCCCCTCCCGGGGCCCGCCGAGGTGCCCGGCCGTCCGTCACCGCGCGGACAGGTAGTCCTCCACTCCCGGCGCCGCGTGCGCGTCCTCCGCGTTCACCACGCCGCCGACCGCCTCGGCGTCGGGCTTGAGCACGTACGTCTCGACGCTCGCGGGGCGGTCGACGTCGGAGAAGTTCTGCGGGGTGCCGAGGCCGGTGTCGGCGTTCGTCTGCGCGCGGTGCGCCCTGACGACGTCCTCGCGGGTGAGACCGCCCGCCTCGCAGGCCTTCTTCAGGCCGCCGCCCATGAGCTGGGCGGCGTTGTACCCGGAGAGCACCCCGGAGTCGACCGGCGAGTCCGGGTACTTCTTCCGGTACGACTCCACCATGCTCTTCACGCCCGGCAGGTCGGAGCTGACCGCGGGTGCCGCGCTGACCACGTTGAGCATGGCCGCCAGGGCCGGCGCGGCGGGGGTCTTCATCAGCTGGGGCGCGAAGCCGGGGGCGCTGCTGACGACGGGGACCTTCAGCCCCCGGGAGGCGGCGACGCCGACGAGGGAGGCGGTCTGCGCGGGCCCGGCACTGATCAGGACGGCCTTCACGCCCTCCTTGCGCAGGGCCGAGACCTGGGCGGACAGGTCGGTGTCCGTGGCCTTGATCTTCTGCCCGGCCACCTTCAGCCCGGCTTTCCCGGCCGCCCAGGTGGACCCTTCCAGCGCGTTGGCGCCGTAGTCGCCCTCGAAGTAGACGTGACCGATGGTGTCGCCCTTCTTCAGACCCTTGGCGCGGGTGAGGAACTCGACGGCGGCGATCATGTCGACGTCGTAGGTGGTGCCGAGCACCTGGATGGCGTCCCTGCCGAGCAGGGAGGCCGCCCAGGCCTGCGGGAAGGTGAGCACCTTGTCCCGCTCGATGTCGTCGAGCAGCGCGGCGACCACCGGGGAGCCGATGACCTGGGGCAGCGCCACGACGTCCGGGGCGATGTCGGCGTAGGCGGTGACCGCCTTCTGCACGTCGTAGCCGTGGTCCTTGACGACGATCTCCACTTTGCGGTCGCAGATGCCGCCCTTGGCGTTGGTCTCGTCGGCCCACATCTGCTGGGCCTGCACGATGCTCTTGCCGAGGGTGGCGTAGGGCCCGGTCAGGTCGGTGAGGGCACCCAGCCTGATGGTGCCGGCGTCGACGCCGGGTCCGGTGCGGACGCCGTCGGCGGCCTCGCCGCCCTTG
This sequence comes from Streptomyces pimonensis, assembly GCF_041380215.1. Taxonomy (NCBI): domain Bacteria; kingdom Bacillati; phylum Actinomycetota; class Actinomycetes; order Kitasatosporales; family Streptomycetaceae; genus Streptomyces; species Streptomyces pimonensis. The sequence goes on along the minus strand of NZ_JAHWZY010000003.1, from coordinate 184,210 downwards.
TCGCCGTCGTCCGCCTTGGAGCTGCATCCGGTGGCCGCGAGCAGCAGGGCGAGGGCGCCGGCGAGGGCGGTCCCGGCGGTGCGGCGCCGGTTGCGGCGGGTGCGGTGCGTGGTGTTCACGGGGTGTGCTCCTTGGGTCGCGCGGCGGTCGGTTGCGGAGGCGGAGGGACGACGGCGTCCGGGGCGGGGGCACGGGACCGGCGGCGCCGTACGCGGTCCCGCGCCCGGCGGGCCAGGCCGTGCAGGCCGTCGGGGGCGTACAGCAGGACCAGGACGATCGCCGCGCCGTAGAGGTAGCGGGCCGCCTCGGTGGGGCCCATGGCGCCCTCGGCGGAGCCTGGGGCGGTCACCAGCGGGAGCTGGTCGGCGTAACGGGTCATCAGCAGCGGCAGCGCGGTGACGAAGACGGCGCCGGCGGTGGCTCCGGCGACGGAACCCAGGCCGCCGATGACGATCATGGCGAGGTAGTCGACGGAGAGCGCGAGGGAGAAGTAGTCCGGGACGACGCGGCGGAAGGCGAGCGCCAGGAGCACCCCCGCGAGGCCCGCGTACATCGACGACACCACGAAGGCCGCCGAGCGGTGCCGGGCGACGTCGACGCCCATCACGGAGGCCGCGGTCTCGCTGTCGCGCAGGGCGGCCAGCGCCCGGCCGGGGCGTGAGCGCAGCAGACCGCGGGCGGTGAACCAGGTGAACGCGAACAGGGCCAGGCCCAGGTACCACAGCCGTTCCTCCGCGCCGAACGGCACGCCGAGGACGGTCGGTCCGGGGTCGCTCTGAGCGAACGTGAACCCGCCGAGGGTCAGCGGGGGGACGGAGCGGCCGTTGAAGCCGCCGGTGACGGAGTCCGCGGTCAACAGGACATGGTGGCCGAGGAAGACCAGCGCGAGGGTGGCGATGCCCAGGTAGATGCCCTTCACCCGGGCGGCCACGGGACTGAACAGGCCGCCGGCCGCTCCCGCGAGCAGTACCGCGAGGAGCGCGGCGAGGGCCGGCGGCAGTCCCGGTCCGGGCTCGCCGGCCAGCCAGGCGTAACCGTAGGCGCCGACGGCGAGGAAGAAGGCGTGGCCGAGGGAGAGCTGTCCGGCGGTACCGCTGAGCAGGGCGAGGCCGACGGCGCCGATGGCCGCGGCCATGGAGAACAGGCCGATGCGCAGCCAGAAGGCGTCCAGGTAGAACGGCGGCAGGCACAGCACCACGGCGAGCAGCAGGAGCGAGGCCCGGCGACGTGCGAGGGCGACGGGGAGTCGGTCAGACACGGGCCGTTCCCTTCGCTCCGAACAGCCCGGTGGGCCGTACGAGGAGGACGAGCAGCATCACGGCGTACGGGGCGACGTCGCCGAAACCCTCACCGAGAACGTGCAGTTCGGACTGGTAGCCGACGACGAGTGCCTCGGTCAGGCCGATGATCAGGCTGCCCGCGAGGGCGCCGGCCGGGGAGGCGAGGCCGCCGAGGATCGCGGCCGGGAAGGCGTTGAGGGCGATCTGCCCGGTGGTGCGCTCCAGTCCGGGCGCGGGGAACGCGGCGAGGAACACGGCGGCCAGCGCGGCGAGCGCGCCCGCCAGGCACCAGGCGCCCGCGCGGACCCGGCTGAGCCGTACGCCCATGAGCGCCGCGGCCTCCAGGTCCTCGGCCGCCGCCCGCAGGGACAGCCCCCAGGAGGTGAACCGGAAGAGCGCGAACACTCCGCCGATGACCACGGCCGACACCACGATCGCGGCGAGCCTGCTGTCGGCGACGGTCACCGGGCCCAGCTCGGTCACCGCGTCGCCCCACGGGTCCCCCAGGGACAGCAGGTCGCCGCCGATGCGCCGGGCCAGGTCGGTGAGCAGAACGATGTCGATGCCGATGGTGACGATGGTCTGCACGTGGGCGGAGTGGGCGTCCTGGCCGCCGCGTTGCAGCAGGAACCGGTCGAGTGCGCCCGCGAGGGCGGCGGTGACGAGGACCGCCAGGGCCAGCGCCCCTGCGAAGCCGAGGTCGTCGTGGAGGACGGCGGTGAGGTAACCGCCGAGCAGGAGCAGGGAGCCGTGGGCGAAGTTGAGCACGCCGGAGGCCTTGAAGATGACGACGAAGCCGAGGGCGACCAGCGCGTAGACCGCGCCGAGCGCCAGTCCGCCGAGGACGTTGTCGAGGAGTGTCGTCATGCCGCGTCCTCCCCGGTCGCGTCGGTGCCGAGGTAGGCGCGCAGCACTTCGGGGTCCTGGCGGACCTCGTCGGGGGTGCCGTGGGCGATGGGCTTGCCGAAGTCGAGCACGGTGACGTCGTCGGCGAGGCGCATGACGAGGCCCATGTCGTGTTCGACGAGGACGATGGACAGGCCGAGTTCGGCGCGGAGTTCGCCCACCACCTCGGCGGTGCGGGCACGTTCGGCGGCGTTCATGCCGGCCACGGGTTCGTCGAGGAGCAGCACGCGGGGCTCCAGGCAGAGTGCGCGGGCGAGTTCGACGCGCTTGCGGTCGCCGTACGACAGCAACGCGACGGGACTGTCGAAGTGATGAGCCAGGCCGGTGAGTTCGGCGATCCGACGCGCTCTGCCGAGGTGCTCGCGCTGTTCCCGCACGGCGCTCGGCAGGCGCAGCGCGCTCGCGGCGAACCCGGCGCGGGACAGGGCGTGGCGGCCGAGCATCAGGTTGTCGGCGACGGTGCCGTGGGTGGTGACGATGTTCTGGAAGGTGCGGGCCACGCCGAGTGCGGCGATGCGGTGCGGGGCGAGGCGGGTCAGCTCGGTGCCGCCGAGCGTCACCGAGCCGGCGGCCGGGCGGCACAGGCCGGACAGCACGTTGAAGCAGGTCGACTTGCCGGCGCCGTTGGGTCCGATGAGCGCGTGCACCGAGCCCGGGGCGACGGTGAAGGAGACGCCGTCGAGGGCGGTGAGTCCGGCGAAGCGCACGGTGACGTCCCGTACGTCGAGCACGGGCGGTGCGGTGGTGGTGCGGTCGGTCACGCCGCCCCCTGGTCCCCGGCCGACTCGCCCAGGTAGAGGCGGCGTACGGCGTCGGTGCGGGCGAGTTCGTCGGCGGGACCGGACAGGCGGGTCTCGCCGACCTCCAGGACGTGCGCGTGGTCGGCGAGGGAGAGCGCCATGCCGGCGTTCTGCTCGACGAGGAGCACGGCGGTGCCCTGGGCGTTGATCTCGCGGATCACCTCGGCGATGCGGTACACCATCTGCGGGGCGAGACCGAGGGAGGGCTCGTCGAGGAGCAGCAGGCGCGGGGCTGCCATCAGGGCGCGGCCGATGGCGAGCATCTGCTGCTCGCCGCCGGAGAGCAGGCCGGCGGCCTGGTGCGTGCGTTCGGCGAGGCGGGGGAAGAGCGTGAAGACCCGGTCACGGGCCTCCTGGGCCCGGGCGTGCCCGCGACGGCCGAGGCCGCCGGAGCGCAGGTTCTCGTCGACCGAGAGTCCGGCGAACACCCGTCGCCCCTCGGGGACCTGGACGACTCCGGCGCGTACCGCCGCGACGGGGTCCTTGCCGTCGAGCACCGTCTCGCCGTAGCGGACACGGCCGGCCGTGATCGCGCCACGGTGCAGGCGCAGCGTGCCGGACACGGCCCGCAGCAGGGTCGTCTTGCCCGCGCCGTTGGCGCCGAGCAGGGCGACGACGGCGCCGTGCGGCACGGTCAGGGACACGGAGCGGAGAGCGGACAGCGCGCGCCCGTACGTCACGTCGACGTTCTCGACGTGCAGCGCGGGCAGATCGTCCGGTGGTGCTTCGGGCATCACGACTCCTCGGGGCCGCGCCGCGCGGGGCGGTCACGGCTTCGGGGGAAGGGGTGCCTCACGACAGCACGGCGGCGAGCGGCCGGTACAGGTTTCGGCGCCCGCACGCTGCGGCGTACCAATGGGGGTGGGTGGGGGTTGTGCGGGTGCCCATGCGGGGCTGTCACGGCGGCGCCGGGGGCGTCGGGGGCGCCGCACCGGGTGGGGCGCCGCTCGCCGGCTCCGGCGGAGGTGCCGCCGCGCCCGCCCTCCCCCGCTCCCGGCTTCGCCCGGGCGGGAGGTACCCCCATCGCCCGGGGAGGCACCCCCGGGCGATGGGGGTACCTCCCCGGGCCTTCAGGCACTGGGAGGCACGACTGCTCGCAGCTCAGCGGGGCGGTCGGCGCGGCCGGGTGGGGTCAGGGACGGAGGAGGGCGCGGGCGGTCAGGGCCAGGCTGACTTCGATCAGGTCGGTGGGGCGGGAGAGGGAGCGGCCGGTGAGCTGTTCGTAGCGGCGGAGGCGGTTGAGGACTGTGTTGCGGTGGCAGTACAGGCGCCGGCCGGCCCGTTGGGCCGAACCGTCGCAGGCCAGCCAGGTGGCCAGGGTGTCCAGCAGGACCTCCGCGTCGGCGGGTTCGAGACGGGCCAGCGGGCCGAGCAGCCGCTCGGCCAGCGCGGCGCCGAGTTCGGGACTCGACGCCACCAGCGCCGCCGGCAGGTGCTCGGTCAGGTGGACCGTGCCGCCCTCCTCGGGGCACAGGCTCAACGCGGTGTCCGCCAGCCGCCGCGCCTCCCCCACGGCGGACAGCCCGTCGACCTCGCTGCTGACGCCCACCCGCGCACCGGCTGCCCGCTCCTTCGGCACGACGGACTCCGTACCGTCCCCGGTCAGGACGATGCCGTGATCGACGTCCACGCCCGTGTGCCAGTGCACGCGCACACCCGGAGCGAGATCCACTTGGGCACCGGGACAACCGGTGGGCCGGCCGCCGGCGACCGCGACGACCACGTACCGGCCGTGCTCGGGCAGGCCGAGTGCCTGCGCGGCCTCGGGCAGGTCGGCGATCCTGCTCGTGCCGTCCAGCAGGGCCGCGGCCAGCAGACGCACCCTGTTCTCCCTCCGCCACGCCAGCTGCCGCTCGGTCTGCCGGTAGGCGTCCGCGACGAGTGTGCAGTGCTCGTCGACGAAGTCCCACACGTCGGACGCCACGTGCACCAGCAGCCGTACGTCCTCGGGCGCCGCCCGGGACGTCTCGTCGACCAGGCCCTGCCACACCAGCGAGCCGCCCAGCCGGAAGGCGTGCAGCAGGGCGTCCAGCGGCAGCCCCTGCTCGGCGCGCGTGGCGCCGATCTTCCAGGAGCAGCGTCGCGCCGCGTCACGGGCGCCGCGCGGATCGAGCAGGGAGGAGATGCTGTGCCGCAGTGAGCGGTGCGCCTCCTGCCAGGTCCCGGTGGCGTCGTCCTCCACTGCGGCCCGGTAGGCGGGCTCCTGCTCCTGCAGCGCGGCGACCAGCCCGTCGGTGAGCTGGGGCAGGTCGTCCAGCAGGACGCGGGCGGCCCGGTGCAGCACGCGCAGCGCGTCGGCGTCGATCAGCGACCGCACGCGCGGTGTCCGGGGCCGTGGGGCGGGCGCGGGTCCAGGACGCAGCAGGGTACGTGGCCGTACGGCGTGTTGCATCGCGCATCTCCCCCAGGGTCGGCTTCCCGGCGGTGCCCGTGCGGCGGCGGTCCCCGTACCGGCGCCCGGCCGGTACGGGGAGGCCGCGGGCCGGCCGCCGTCGGACTCGTCCTGCCCGAAGGATGGCATACCGTCCGGTCGGTCCCTAGGGGCGTGCACCGGTCTTTTCCGGCTGTTCGACGAGGCGGACCAGCTCGACCCGGGACCGTACCCCCAGCGTGGCGAAGATGTTCCGCAGGTGGTAGTCGACGGTGCGGGTGCTGACGGACAGGCTCAGGGCCACCTCCCGGTTGGTGGCGCCCTCGGCGACGCGCCGTGCGATGCGCAACTGCTGCGGGGTCAGCCGGGACAGCTCCCCGGCCCCCGGTCGGCCGGGGGCCGCACCGCCCGCCCGCGACTCGGCGGCGGCCTGCTGCGCCCACAGGTGCGCGCCGCAGCGCTCGAAGCCCATCAGCGCCTCACCGAGACGGTTCCGCGCCTCGCGCAGCCGTCGTCTGCGCCGCAGCCACTTGCCGTAGAGCAGCTCCGTGCGTGCCCGCTCGAAGTCCCCGGCCGTCTCCTCGTGGCGCTCCAGGGCGCGCAGGTACAGGGGGCCGGCCGCGTCCGGGGCCGCCAGGAGGGCTCGGCAGCGCAGGAGTTGGGCGGGGGCCTGCGGGTCGGCTCCGCAGGCGGCCCACAGGGCGAAGTCCTCGACGACCGCGGCCGCGTCCTCGGGACGCCCGGCGAGCGCGGTGGCCTCCACGAAACAGGGGACGGCGAGCATCCACACCGCGAAGTGGCCGCGGCGGACGCCGGGGCGAACCAGGGGGCCCAGCCGGTCCGCGGCCTCGCGGGGACGGCCGGCACCGAGGTCGGCGCGGGCCGCGGCCCACTGGGCGAGCGTCGCGGCCTGCGCGAGTCCGTGCCGGCGGGCGGTGCGCAGGGCCGCGGCGACGTGCTCGGCGACGATCTCCCGCTCCCCCTCGATGGACGCGGCGAGCGCCAGCACCGCGTGGTGGTGGGCGGCCATGTTCCGCTGTCCGGTCCGCGACGCGGTGCGCAGCCCTTCCTCGGCGTGGGTCCGGGCGAGCTGGTGGCGGCCGGCCCGCAGTTCGGCGTAGGCCAGGTACTCCAGCGCCCTCGGTTCGAGGGCGGCGCAGCCGAGGGTACGGGCCGCGGCGAGTGCCCGTGCGCCGGCCCGGCGGGCTGCAGTCAGGTCACCGAGCATGAGCCCGGCGGAGGCGGACCGCAGGAGCGGCTCGGGCCCGTCGCCGGACAGCCCCCGCTCGACCACCCGCCGCAACGGGCCGGCGGCTCGGTCGAACCGCCCCAGGAGGACGGCCCGCATCCCGTCCCGGTGGTCCCGGAGCAGCCCGGAGGGCGGGGCGGCGTCATCCGCGTCACTCCCGACGGCGGCTCCCTCACCGCCCGCGGGTCCCGCACCCGGCGTCCCCCCGCCGAGGACACCCCGGCCGGCCGTCACCGCCCCGCCGGCGACCACCCGCCCGGCACCGACCACGACGCCGTCCCCGTCGGCCGGGACCTCCGCCCCGGGGCCGCCTGCCGGGGCCCCGGCGGCCGGTGTGTACGTCCCGGAGGCCGCGAGGGCGTGGAGGCAGGAGGTCGGGTCGCCTGCCGCCCAGGCGGCGTCCGCCGCTCCCAGGGTCGCCGCGTCGGCGGCCTCGCGGTCGGTCCCGGCGAGCAGCCCCGCGGCCAGCAGGAAGGACTCGCAGGCGTCGTCCACCGGCCCGTCGGCGAGGAGCACCGCGCCCCGCAGGAGTTGCGCACCGCCGCGTACGGAGGCGGGGGCCAGACGGCTCCGGGCGGCGTCGAGCAGGCGCAGGGCCTCGGAAGGACGCCCGGCGAGCAGGGCCTGTTCCGCGGCGGCGGTGCAGCGGTGCGCCCGCTCCGCCTCGTCCGCCGTCAGCTCGGCGGCACGGGTGAGCGCCCGGCAGCGCAGGACCGGCGGCGCGCAGGCCGCTGCCACCGCGAGCTCGGCGGCGAGGGCGGGAGCGGGACCCGTGGTGGTCCAGGAGCGGTGCAGCAGCGCGAGGACACCGCCCGTACCCGTGCCTGTCAGGCACGCGGCCAGTGCGCGGTGCGCGGCACGGCGCCGTTCGGGCGGCGCGCCGGCGTACACCGCTCTCCCCAGCAGCGTGCTGCGGAACCGCAGGCGGCCCTCCGCCAGGACCAGCACCTCGGGCAGCGGACGTGCCGCGCCGGCCCCGGCCGCCCGCCGTACGAGGTCCGCGTCGGCGTCCGGTTCCCCCGTCGCGTGCACGGCGGCCGCCACCGTCAGCAGCAGGTCGGCCCGGTCCGGTGGTACACCGGTCAGGCACCCGCCGGCCACCCCGGCGAGGGCCTCCCCGTCGGCCAGCGGCCGGGGCAGCGGCCGGCGCCCGGCGAGCTGGGCGGGCGACAGCCGGTGGACCAGCGCGAGCAGCAGCGCGGGGTTGCCCTCGGCCGCCGTCAGCAGTTCCTCGCGCACGCCGGGGTCGACGGCGCCGCCGGTCACGTCGTCGACCACACGGGCCGCGTCCCCGGGCGCCAGCGGACCCAGCCGCAGCACGGGCAGTGCCGCCAACTCCCGGTCGACGGGCCGGTGTCCGGGAACCGTGAGGAGCAGCCCCGCCCGGACCCCGGCCGCACGCACCCGCGCGGCGGCGTGTCCCAGCGCGGCGCGCGACGCGGCGTCCCACAGGTGCGCGTCGTCCACGCACACCAGGACCGGCGACGCGCCGGCCGCCGCGCGCAGGAGGCCGAACAACGCCTCCCCCGCCGTACCGTCCCCCGCGACCGGCGCAGCGCGGCCGGCGGCGCGCAGCAAGGTCCGCAGACCGCTCAGCGGCGGCGCGGCACGGCCGGGGCCGCCGCGTACGTGCCACACCGGTCCGGCGCGGAAGGAGCCGGCGGCGTACTCGAGGAACGCCGTACGGCCGCAACCGGGTTCACCGGTCACGACGCGGGCGCCGCCGTCGGTGCTCAGCCCGTCCAACAGCCGGTGTACCGCCTGCCGCGGGGTCGTCTGTCCGGTCACCCACTTCACCTTACTCACGCGTAAGGTGAAGTGGAGGGGGCGCGTCCACGAATGTGCCGGGGCACAGGGCGTCCGGCGTCCGGCGGTGCGCGCACACAGACGCCGGTGGCGGCCCGCGCCGTGCGCGGACCGCCACCGGGTGGTCGTTCGGCGGGAACTCAGGAGGTGTGCGGGCAGTTGCCCCGGGACTCCTCGACGGTCAGGCTCGGCCGGGGCAGCGGGCACAGGAACCGCTCGTAGCGGATGTCGTTGTCGATGAACCGCTTCAGCCAGGAGATGCTGTACTTCGCGATCGTCGTGTTCGACGAGTTGGGCGTGAAGTGGGTGGCGCGGTTCAGCTCGATGTAGGCCCGGTCCAGGGAGGACGGCAGACCGGTGTAGAGGGGCTCGGCGTGGCTGGAGACGGGAGCGACGGTGTCACCGTCGGCGCCGAAGAGAAGGGTGGGGGTCCGGACCTCGGGCCAGGTCTTGTCGAGGTTCCAGGGCGTCAGCGGGACCGCCGCCTGGAGCGAGGGCCGGTCCTTGGCGGCTTCGAGGGTTCCGCCGCCGCCCATCGAGTGGCCCATGACGCCGAGCCGGCTGCTGTCGATCCGGCCGCGTACCGCGCTGCGCTGGGTGAGGTAGTCCAGTGCGGCCAGCAGTTGGTCACCGCGGGAGGCGGGCTGGTCGAGGGTGGTGTTGGTGTCGATGGTGAACACCACGAAGCCCTGGGAGGCCAGGCGCGGGCCCAGCCAGGCGATGGAGGACTGGTAGGCGGTGAAGCCGGGCGAGACGGCGATCGCCCCGAAGGTGCCGTCGGCGGTGCTGGTCGGGTAGTAGATGGTGCCTCCGCCGAAGCCGGTGACGGCCAGCGAGGAGACGGAGATGTCCGACACCGCGTACGGGCCGCGCAACGCCTCGATGCTCGATTCGGTCGGCGCCGGACCGCGCTCGTAGGGGTTGTCGGCCGCCTGGGCCCCGGGGCTGCCGAGGGTGGTGAGACCGACGACGGCGGCGACGGCCGTGGCCAGCGTGGCGAGCCTGCCGGTCCTGCGCCCGCTGGTGTGGGGGTGCTGCTGCACGACGAGTGGTCCTCTCTGTCGCGGCGGGCGGCCCGCCCGGCCGGTGCACGGGGGTCACTGAAGGGTGGGGGTCGCACACCGGCCGGGGGCGCCGCCGATTGACTGGGGGTGCCACTGTCGGGGAGGAGGGGGCCGGCGCGGACCGGCAATCTCACCGGTCTTGTGCGCCGTGTCGTGCGTGCCGGGGCCGGTTCGTGCGGCCAGGTGCCAAGCTCGGACACCCCGGGACGACCGTGCCCGTCCGCACGGCGTGCCGAGGTGGAACGGGGGTACACGGGCGTGCGCGGTCACCGTCGGAGTCGGCGCCGACGGTGACCGCGGTGCGCGGAGGCCGTCCCCGCAGCGGTTACGCAAAGCCCCTTGCGCCGCGTCGTGGGCGTGGGTCCGGCCGCCGGCCCGCTCGACCGGGGCGGGGCCGTCCAACAGCCGCCCGCCCCCCGGGAGCCCCCGCGTGCCGCGGGAGATCCTCCGCGTCCCGGCCGGAGTGCGCGAGTCCGGTGGTCCCACCGCGCCCGGTCGCCCGTCCTCCTTCCGGGATCCGGCCCGCCGGTATGCCTCCCGGACCCGCACATCACCCGACTGGCTCGCCGGACGAGCCGTCCGGACCCGGGCCGTGCTGGTATGGAAGCGGCCTCCATGCCTACCCGGAGGGAGCTGGAAATGCACGAGATGTGGTGCGGTGCAGACACTTCGGGGGAGCTGGTGTGGCATGTCCTCACGTCGGACAAGTCATCCACGCTCTGCGGAGTGGAGAAGCAGGACGAGTCGACTCGTCGGCATGTGACGGACCGGCACTGCTTCTCCTGCATGAGGACGTTCCAGGACGTCGTCGAGGCGAGCTGAGGCCGGGCCCCGGCCCGCTGGGCCGGCCCTCCCGGGCCGGTTCAGTGGCAGGGGCGGTCCGCGCCGGAGGTCACCGGGCGGTGGGTCTCCAGCCGGCAGAAGCAGGACGACTCGACGGGTACGTCCGCCAGCGCGGTCGCCTGTCTGAGCTGCTGGGCGATGATCGCCGCCTCCCCGGTCCTCCCGGTGCGCAGCAGGCACTCGTGGAACCCGTGCAGCGCCCAGACGTTGCCCGGATGCTGCAGGGGCCGGGGCAGCGTGCCGTCGAGGCCGAGGTCGGCCCGGTACACGGCTTCGGCCTCTTCGACACGGCCCTGTTCCAGCAGCAGCGCCCCGTAGGCGTGCCGGGCGGGCTGCATCCAGCCCCAGGGCTCGTCGTAGGGCAGGTTGTCGTCCAGTTCGACCGACCGCTCCAGCGCGGCGAAGGCGGTGTCGTACTCGCCCTTGCGGTAGGCGAGTTCGCCGTCCAGCATCGCCGACGCGATGGCGAGGACGTCGCGGCAGGTGTTGTTGAACAGCATCCGGGTCCCGGGGACGCGGCGCACGGCCGCACGGAAGCCGTCCCGTTCGGCCTCGGCCCCGTCGGTGGCGCCGGTCGCGGAGAGGGCGACACCCCGGGCGTAGTGGAGCATGGCGGTGGTCACGCAGTACAGCTCCGGGTCGGCGGGGAACGGCAGCGCCAGGATGTCGTCCCAGCGGCCGAAGCGGATCAGGACGTGGACGCGCATCGCCGGGAACCCCTCGAGCCAGTCGGCCATGGGCGGGCTCTGCACCCGGAGGAGTTCCTCGGGGACGGCGGCCTCGAGCCGCGCGGCGGCGTCCAGGGCGACCTCCGACTGACCGGCGAACATGGCGCCGTAGATCCTGAAGTGGTGGTTGTGGGCACGGTAGAGCGTGTAGAAGTTCATGGCGCCGGCCCGCTCGAGGTACTTCTCGTCGGCGGCGACGGCGGCGGTGTTGTCGGAGACGACCCGGCGGTAGTCGCCGCACAGCACTTCCAGGTGCGAGGGCATGTGGTTCAGGTGCCCGGCGTCGGGCACGGCGCCGCGCAGCCGGTCCGCGACGGTGAGGGCGGCTTCCGGCGTGGGGGACATCTCCATCAGGTGGATGTACAGGTGGAGGATGCCGGGGTGCCGGGCGCCCGCGTCGGTGGCGAGCGCCGCGTCGAGGACGGCCTTGGCCTCCAGGGTGCGGGCGCCGTCGGCCGGACGGCCGGTCCGCAGGTCCCACAGCTGCCAGGGGGTGAGGTTCATCAGGGCGTCGGCGCAGAGGGTGGCCACGTCCGGGTCGCCGGGGGCGTTCCCGTACACGGCGAGCATCCGGTCCGCGTAGGGCTCGTTCCACACCGAGCAGTCCTGCACGGCCTCCGCCTGCGGGTAGCGGGCGCGCAGGGCCTCGATGAGGCCCCGCTCGACGGGGGTGGCGTGCGCGGCCTTCTCGTGCGCCCGCTCCACCGCCCGGTGGGTGCGTGCGACGGCGCCGACGAGTTCGTCGCCGTCGAAGGCCTCCCAGGGTTTGTTGTAGTTGGGGCCGAGGGCGTAGGCGATGCCCCAGTGGGCCATGGCGCAGTCCGGGTCGGCCCCGGCCGCCTTCTCGAAACAGGCGACCGCCTCCTCGTGGTTGAACGCGTACGTCCACATCAGTCCGCGGTCGAACCAGAGTTGGGCGTCGGCGGAGGAGGTCGTCACGGGCCTGCGGTGGTCGCCGAGGTCGTAGTAGTCGTCCATGCGTGCCTCCCGGGGCAGCGGATGACCGGCCGCCGGCGGCGCCGGCGACGGACGTCCCGTAGGGACGAAACCGACGATAGCGGGGCACAAGCGCTGACGCAGACGTCGGCGGGGATCCACCGCCCGGACCGGTCGCACGCCGACGAGGAGGTGCGGCGACAGCACCTTGGTCATCGTGTCGGCCCCGTACATCCGGCGGAGGGTCTGCGGGCGACAGGAGGGGACCGGCCCCGGCAGCTCCCGGCCCCTGGTGGCCCGTGCCGCCCGGACGGGCATCTCCCGGTGGAGCGGGTTCCGCGAGGCGGCCAGGTACAGGTCGCGCAGGAGGAGCAGCCCCGCCTCCGGGCGGCGTCCGAGAGCCTGCGAGGTCTTTTCCCGCAGGGGGCGAGCGGACCGGGCGAGGGGTGGGCGCGGGGGCCGGGGAACCGGACGCGTCGCGGCCGGGGGCGGCGAACCGTGCCGCGTTCCGGGGACCAGCGGGCGACGTCGGTGGCGGCGTGGCGGACCTCGCGCTCGGCGCGGTGGCGGCCGGCAGGCAGACAGACCCTGTTCCAGATCCCGTCCGTCGTCGTGCAGGGCGCAAAGCGCGACGCCGGTGCCGTTCATGAGCGGCTCCCCGCTTCCTCGGCGTCTTCGGCACCCGTGCCCTGCCGTGCGGCGCGCCGGGCGACCAGCGTCACGCGGGCCGCGGACGTCCTGGACAGGGCTGTTCGGAGAGCGGGCCCCAGTCGGTGACGGTGGTCCCGTCGACGGCGCGGCCGTGTTCGCCCTGTGCGTCCGGTCGGGCACCGGCGGTCATCGCGGACGACCGGCACGCCTTTCCTTCGGGGGCCTCCACCGACCGACTGGCACCGCCCCTCCGGGAGTCCCTAGGATGTACTCCCTGTCCAGCCAGTCCAGTTGGCGCGGCCCGCAGGGGGAACGATGCACGCCGGTAAGCAGTTGTCCACCGAGATCGACGCGACCGTGCCGACGGCAGCGCGCATGTACGACTACTACTTGGGCGGCAAGGACAACTACGCTGCGGACCGCGCCGCGACCGAGGAACTCGACAAGGTGGTGCCCAGCACCCGCCGCCTGGCGCTGAACAACCGGCGCTTCCTCCAGCGGGTGGTCCGTACCCTCACGCAGGAGTACGGGATACGGCAGTACGTCGACCACGGTTCCGGCCTGCCCACCCAGGACAACATCCACCAGGTCGCACAGCGCATCGACCCGACCGCCCACGTGGTGTACGCCGACAACGACCCGATGGTGCTGGTGCACGGCCGTGCCCTGCTGGAGCAGGACGGGCGCACCGCGGTCATCCAGGCCGACATGCGTGACACCGACGGGATATTCGGCCACCCGGAGACCCGGCGGCTGATCGACTTCTCGGAACCGGTGTGCGTGCTGTTCAACTCGGTCTTCCACTGCATCCCGGACGACGACACCGACGGTCCGCTCGCCCTGGCCCGCCGGGTGCGCGAACGGCTGGCGCCCGGCAGCTTCATGGTGATGTGCCAGCTCGTCAGTGACGACGCCGAGGTCCGCACGTTCGTCACCGACTTCATGGACCGGACGACCCACGGGAACTGGGGCCGGGTGCGCGAGCAGAAGGACGTCGAGTCGTACTTCGAGGGCCTGGAGATCCTGGAGCCCGGTCTGGTGGAGGTGTCCACCTGGCGCCCGGACACCGAGGTCGTGCCCCGCCAGCTCACCGACGAGTGGATCGAGTTCGGCGGTGTGGGCCGGATCCCGCTGTAATCCCTGACGCCGCGGCGCCCCCGCCGGACCTCTCGGGTTCCACGGGAGCGCCGGCGGGTTCGCGCCTTTCGCTACGCCGTGGCGTAGCGCTCCTCGATCGTCCTGCGGAGCAGCTCCACCGAGTCGCGCGGCTTGAGCGCCTCGTCGGCGAGGCGGTCCAGTGCGATCCGGTACTCCTCCGTCTCGTCGCGGTCCTCGAGGAAGTTGGCGCTTCTGATGTGCTCCAGATAGACCACGTCGGGCAGGTCGAGTCCGCCGAAGCGCAGATAGGTCACGGGGATGGCGGGAGCCGACGCGTTCGTCACGTCCAGCGGCACGATCTGCACCGTCACATTGGTCCGCTCGGCCATCGTCACCAGGTGCTCGAGCTGCTCGCGCATCACCGCGGGACTGCCCAGGACGCGCAGCAGGACCGACTCGTCGATGACGGCCCAGAGCTGCGGCGCGGCCTCTCGCAGCAGCAGCCCGGCGCGGCGCATGCGCAGTTCGACCCGGCGCTGCACCTCGCCGGCCGGGGCGTTCGGCAGTCCCCGCTCGACCACCGCGCGAGTGTAGGCGGCGGTCTGCAGCAGTCCGGGGACGTACTGGATCTCGAAGGTACGGATGGTGGCGGCGGCCTCCTGGAGCCCGACCAGGCGGTCGAACCACTCGGGCATCAGCCGCTTGTCGTACCGCTGCCACCAGCCCGGCTCTCCGGCCCGCCGGAGCAGCTTGAGCAGCACCGAGGCCTCGTACTCGTCGGTGCCGTACAGCTTCAGCAGGGCCCTGACGTCGCCCTCGGCCGGCGGGCGGCGGCCCTTGCCGGACTCGATGCGGGACAGCTTCGCCGGGCTGAAGCCGACGGAGCGCGCCGCTTGGTCCTGGGACAGTCCGGCATCGTCGCGGAAGCCCGCCAGCTGCACGCCGACCAGCATCTTCAGCAGGGTCGGGGCGGGCTCGGGCCTGTCCAGATAGGGTTCCAGACGGGAGATTCGATGCGACGCGGCGGTCATCCTTGACTCCCAGCAAACCGGCACAAGGGCGATTAACACTATCGCACCTGATTGCCCCTCACCGCATCCGCGTGCGAAAGCCGCAAGGAAGTGGCGCGTCGAGCTCCGCTTCACCGGCGCCGGTTCAAAGGGCCGGCGCCGGTTCGTCACGGGTGTTCAGACCAGGTGGTCGAAGTCCCCGTCCTTCGCGCCGGCCAGGAACGCCGCCAGCTCCGCGGCCGTGTAGACGAGGGCGGGACCCTCGGGGTCACGGGAGTTGCGCACCGCGATCCCCCCGTCGGTCAGCGGGGCCAGCTCGACACAGTTGCCCTCGGCGTTGCTGTGCCGGCTCTTGATCCAGCGGGCGTCCAACTGGCTGGCCCGCACTCCGTTCCGCACTCCTGGCACCGCTGTCTCCTCGCTGTTCCCGTGTCCCCCGGCGCGCACGGGCCGGGTGTCCGGCCGCGCGCCGGGAAAAATCTCGCGCAATTTCTCGTGCAATTGCACGCGAGCGCTGTCAGCGTGGATAATAACTGGGGCGTCAACCCCTGTGTTGGCGACCCGTCCTGACGTCGCATCGGGGAGATGCCGTGTCATCACCTGCGCATCCGTTACCTGTGCATCTGTTACCTGCGCATCCGTTGTTCCGGCCAACGGCCGCCGCCGTCACACGGACGAACGGCCGTGACACGGCGACGGCGGATCCGCGCCGGCGGCCCCCGGTGCCGCAGACGGCCCCTCCCGCGTCCGTCCCGGTCACGCCCCGCCTCGCACCCGGCCGGGAGGGGCTCGCGCGGGCGCGGTCCTTCACCCGGGACACCCTGCGCGACCGTCTGCCCGACCACGATCACGACCACGACGACGTCGCCCTCGTGATCACCGAACTCACCGCCGACACCGTGACACACGCGGCACCGCGGTGCGCGGATGCGCGGGACATCCGGCCCGGTTCCCGCCAGGGGCCCGCGCACCC
Source organism: Streptomyces pimonensis (assembly GCF_041380215.1). Lineage (NCBI taxonomy): Bacteria > Bacillati > Actinomycetota > Actinomycetes > Kitasatosporales > Streptomycetaceae > Streptomyces > Streptomyces pimonensis. The sequence goes on along the minus strand of NZ_JAHWZY010000003.1, from coordinate 168,495 downwards.
GCCGCCCGCCGTCTGCGGCCCCGACGGCCACCCGCCCGTCCACGCCCCCGGTGCCGGCTCCGGCCCGGAGGCGCACGGCTGGGGGCCGCACACCGTCGACGCCCGGTCCGAGGGGGCGGGTCCTGCCCCCCGCCCCTCCGGCGGGCAGGACGGTGCGGGCCCGGTCGTCGACCCGTCCCCCCGTCCGACACGACTGCCGCGGAAAGGCACCCACGCCATGCGCAGCGCTTCCACGGAACAGCCGAGCAGCGAGCGCCCTGTGCGCCACACGCCCCCCGCCGGAGTGGCACGGACCGCACCCCTCACGGCACTGTCCCGCGTGCCGTGGGCCGACATGCAGGACTCCACCGGCTCGGCGGCGGCCATCCCCCTGCTGCTGAACGGCATCGCCTGGGGGGACTCCGGAACCGCCCGCGCCGCTCTGGAGGATCTACGGAAACGGATCTGCCAGTACGGCTTCGTCACGGAACAGGCGACCGCAGCCACGGTCCCCTTCCTGTGGGAGCTGGCCCAGCTGCCGCACGTCACCTGCCGGGTCGGCATCATCCAGCTGCTCAGGGCCATCGCCGACGCCCGGCAGTGGGAGAGCACCGCCGCCGCGTATCCCAAGCTGCTCAACCGACGGGAGAACCCGGTGGTGTGGGAGCGGGCCGCCCGGCAGGCGGTGCGCGCCCGGCGCGGCGACCTGAACCGGCTGCTGGCCGAGCCGGACACCGAGATCGCCCGCGCCACCAGGGAACTGGCCCGCGCCCTGGCCGACTGAGGGCGCGGAGCACGGCGTGCCGGGGTGGCCCGGCCGAGAAACGCGCGCGGCCTTCGGGGGACGGTCGCGCGCCGGGGGAGGGTCGCGCGCGATCGCCGGGGGGCGGCCGCGCGCGACCCGGGGGGACCGGTACCGCAGCGGTGACGACCCACTCGTCGGGCGGATGCCGCCCCTCGCCTCACATGGCGCGGCAGTGTAGACATGGCACATGGTCCGGCTCATGGGTCGCTCCCGGCCCCGGTCGTCCCTGCCGCCCGGTGCCGCGGCGTCCGTACGGCGTCGGCGGGACGCGGACGGCCGCTCCCGGTGGCATCCGGCGGCGGGACTGCGGTCGGTGCTGAGCGGGCGCAGCGTCGCCGGACAGGTGTTCGTGCTGCATCTGGTGATCGTGCTGCTGCTGGTCGGGGCGGCCCTCGTGGCGCTGGTGCTCCAGGTGCAGCGGGACAGCACGCGGGAGGCCCGCAACCGCTCGCTCGCCGTCGCGCAGACCTTCGCGAACGCGCCGGGCACCGTCGAGGCGCTGGAGTCCCCCGACCCCACGGCCGTGCTCCAGCCACGTGCCGAGGCGGCGCGCGAGCGGGCGCGGGTCGACTTCGTCGTCATGGACACCGACGGCATCCGCTACACCCGTCCCGGACCGGACCGCATCGGCAAGCGGTTCGTCGGCACCATCGGGCCCGCGCTGGCCGGCGAGCCGGTGGTGGAGGAGATCGAGGGCACCATCGGGCGGCTGGTGCAGGCGGTGGTGCCGGTGAGGGACGCCGACGGCGAGGTGGTGGGCCTGGTGTCGGCCGGCATCACCACCGAGCGCACCGGCGGGGCGGCGGAGGACCAGCTGCCCCTCCTCCTGGGCGCGGCCCTGGTGAGCAGACGGCTGCTGCGCCAGACCCACGGCCTGGGCCCGCACGAGATGACCCGGATGTACGAACACCACGACGCGGTGCTGCACGCGGTGCGCGAAGGGGTGATCATCGTCGACGGGGACGGGACGCTCATGCTCGCCAACGACGAGGCGCGCCGGCTGCTCGGCCTGCCCGAGGACGCCGAGGGCCGGCCCGTGCCGGCCCTCGGCCTGGACCCGGGCACCGCCGAGCTGCTGTCCTCGGGCCGCACCGCCACGGACGAGGTGCATCTGGTGGCGGACCGGCTGCTGGCGGTCAACCAGCGGCCCACCGACCGGGCGGGCGGTCCGCCCGGCAGCGTGGCCACGGTCCGCGACTCCACCGAGCTGCGCGCCCTCTCCGGCCGGGCGGAGGAGTCACGCGAGCGGCTCACCATGCTGTACGACGCGGGAGTGGGCATCGGGACGAGCCTGGACGTCATCCGCACGGCCGAGGAACTCGCCGAGCTGGCCGTGCCGCGGTTCGCCGACTTCGTCACGGTGGACCTGTTCGAGTCGGTGCTGGCCGGCGGCCACCCCGACGCGGCCGGCACACTGCGCCGCGCGGCGTCGGCGGGGATCGCCGTGGGCGCCCCGCTCTACCCCGAGGACGAGCGGATCCGCTTCGTCGCGTCGTCCCCGCAGGGTGTCAGCCTCGCCACCGGCCGGCCGGTCCTGGAGCCCCGGCTCGGCGAGGCGCCGGGCTGGCACGCCCAGGACGTGGAGCGTTCCGGGCAGGTCATGGAGTACGGCATCCATTCGCTGATCACCGTGCCGCTGCGGGCCGGGGCGCTGGTGCTCGGGGTGGTCAGCTTCTGGCGTTCGCGGAAGGCGGAGCCGTTCGACGTCGAGGAGCTGGCCCTCGCGGAGGAGCTGGTCGCCCGGGCCGCGGTCTCCATCGACAACGCCCGCCGTTACACGCGCGAGCACAGCATGGCGGTGACGCTCCAGCGGAGTCTGCTGCCGCGCACCCTGCCCGAACAGAGCGCCCTGGAGATCGCCTACCGCTACCTTCCCGCGCAGGCCGGGGTGGGCGGGGACTGGTTCGACGTGCTGCCGCTGTCCGGGGCCCGGGTCGCGCTCGTGGTCGGCGACGTCGTCGGCCACGGCCTGCACGCGGCGGCCACGATGGGGCGGCTGCGCACGGCGGTGCACAACTTCTCCGCGCTGGACCTTCCGCCCGGCGAGCTCCTGACCCTGCTCGACGAGCTGGTCGGGCGCATCGACCAGGACGAGGCGCAGGACGAGCAGAGCGCGCCGGTGACGGGGGCGACCTGTCTGTACGCGGTCTACGACCCGGTCTCCCGGCGCTGCACCGTGGCCCGCGCGGGCCACCCGCCGCCGGCCGTGGTCCGCCCGGACGGCGGGGCGGAGTTCTGGGACGTGCCCGCCGGCCCCCCGCTGGGGCTCGGCGGTCTGCCGTTCGAGTCGGCCGGTCTGGAACTGCCGGAGGGCAGCCGGCTCGTCCTCTACACCGACGGACTGGTCGAGGACCGCGGGCACGACATCGACGTCGGCCTGGAACGGCTGCGTGAGGCGCTGTCCCGGGCCGGCGACTCCCCGGAGGACATGTGCAGGATCGCACTGGAGTCCCGGCGCCCGGTACGGGCCGGTGACGACATCGCGCTGCTCGTGGCGCGGACCCGGGCGCTGGCCGCCGACCGGATCGCCCAGTGGCCGGTGCCGGCGGACCCGGCGGCCGTCGGCGAGGTGCGGGCGGCTGTCACCCGGAAGCTGACCGAGTGGGGGCTGGACGAGCTGGCGTTCGGCACGGAGCTGATCCTGAGCGAGCTGGTCACCAACGCGCTCCGCTACGGTGGCACCCCCATCCGGGTGCGGATGCTGTACGACCGCAACCTGATCTGCGAGGTGTACGACGGCAGCAGCACCTCGCCCCATCTGCGGTACGCCACCATGACGGACGAGGGCGGCCGCGGTCTGTTCCTGGTAGCCCAGCTCGCCGAGCGCTGGGGCACCCGCTACCTGCCCGCCGGCAAGGTCATCTGGTCGGAACAGCCCGCCCCATGAGACATAAGCCCTTGCAGGGGGTCTCATAAGACAGACTTATGAGTTCATAGACGGGACCCGCGTACCAGGTAAGGCATGCCTCAGTTAGGCTTCCCACCGAGTCGCCTGTCATCACTCGAAGGGAACCTGACCATGCCCCGCCCCCTGCGGGTAGCCATCGTCGGATCCGGCCCCGCCGGGATCTACGCCGCCGACGCCCTGCTCAAGTCCGACGTTGCCGCCGAACCGGGCGTGTCCATCGACATCTTCGAGCGCATGCCGGCACCGTTCGGACTGATCCGTTACGGCGTCGCCCCCGACCATCCGCGGATCAAGGGCATCATCACCGCCCTGCACCAGGTGCTCGACAAGCCGCAGGTCCGGCTGTTCGGCAACGTGGACTACGGCACCGACATCCACCTCGACGACCTGCGCGCGTTCTACGACGGCGTGATCTTCGCCACCGGCGCCATGGCCGACCGCGCGCTGGACGTGCCGGGCATCGACCTCGACGGCTCCTACGGCGCCGCGGACTTCGTCTCCTGGTACGACGGCCACCCGGACGTGCCGCGCACCTGGCCCCTGGAGGCCGAGAAGGTCGCCGTGCTCGGCGTCGGCAACGTCGCCCTCGACGTGGCCCGCATCCTGGCCAAGACGGCCGACGAGCTGCTGCCCACCGAGATCCCGCCGAACGTCTACGAAGGCCTGAAGGCCAACAAGGCGATGGAGATCCACGTCTTCGGCCGCCGCGGTCCGGCACAGGCGAAGTTCAGCCCGATGGAGCTGCGGGAGCTGGACCACTCCCCCACCATCGAGGTGATCGTCGACCCCGAGGACATCGACTACGACGACGGTTCGATCGCCACCCGGCGCGGCAACAAGCAGGCCGACATGGTCGCCAAGACCCTGGAGAACTGGGCGATCCGCGATGTCGGCGACCGTCCGCACAAGCTGTTCCTGCACTTCTTCGAGTCCCCCGCCGAGATCCTAGGTGAGGACGGCAAGGTCGTCGGCCTGCGCACCGAGCGCACCGCACTCGACGGCACCGGCAATGTGAAGGGGACCGGCGAGTTCAAGGACTGGGACGTCACCGCGGTCTACCGGGCCGTGGGCTACCTCTCCGACAGGCTCCCCAAGCTGCCCTGGGACATCGCCTCCGGCACGGTCCCGGACGAGGGCGGGCGCGTCGTCCAGGAGACCGGCGAGTACCTGGACTCCACGTACGTCACCGGCTGGATCCGGCGCGGTCCGGTGGGTCTGATCGGCCACACCAAGGGCGACGCCAACGAAACGGTGGGGAACCTGCTGAAGGACTACGCGGACGGCCGGCTCCAGGAGCCCGCGTCGCCGGCCCCGGAGGCCGTGGAGACGTTCCTCGCCGAGCGCGGCATCCGCTTCACCACCTGGGGCGGCTGGTACCGCCTGGACGCCGCGGAGAAGGCGCTGGGCGAACCGCAGGGCCGCGAGCGCGTGAAGCTCGTGGAGCGCGAGGACATGCTGCGCGCGAGCGGCGCCTGACCCCCTGCCCCGCGCGGGCTCACCGCCGGGCGCCCGTCCGGTCCGCTCCCCGGACCGGACGGGCGCCCGCATGCGTCAGTCCGGCAGGGCCAGGCGGCCCGTCCCGCCGGGCTGGAGGCGGACCGTGCGGTCCGGGAGGTGGACCTCGATCGCGGTGCGGCCGGAGGAGGGCACGGTGATCTCCAGCAGGCCGTGTTCCAGCCGCAGCCGGACGCCCCAGTGGCCGTGATAGCGCAGGGTGAAGCCGTAGGAGGAGAGTTCGGGCAGGGGCACCGGGTCGAGCCACAGGGCTCCGCCACGGGTCTCGAGACCGGTCAGCCCGCGCTGGACGAGGTCGAGGGTGCCGGCCATGGCGCCGAGGTGGATGCCCTCCCCGGTGGTGCCGCCCTGGATGTCCGCGATGTCCGCCCGCAGGGCCTCCTGGCAGAACTTCCAGGCATCCGCGCGCCGGGCCCGGGCCAGTACCCAGCCGTGGACCAGGCCGCTGAGGGTGGAGCCGTGACTGGTGCGGTGGAGGTAGTGGTCGACCGTGCGCCGCCAGGTCCGTTCGTCCAGGCTCATGCCCAGCCTGCGGAAGATCCCCTGGAGTTCGGCGGGCGAGAAGAGGTAGCCCAGCATCAGGACGTCCGCCTGCTTGGAGGCCTGGTACCGGTTGACGGAGTCGCCCTCGGCCTCCAGCAGCCGGTCCAGGCGCCGGATGTCGCCGTACCGGTGCCGGTAGCCCCGCCAGTCGAGTTCGGCGAGTTCGCCGTAGCCCTCGAACTGGCTGATGACGCCGTGGTGGAGGGGGACGTGGAGGGTGCGGGAGACCTCCTCCCACTTCTCCGGCTCCCTCGCGTCCAGACCCGCCCGCTCGGCGAGTTCACGGCGGCGCGGTTCGGGCAGACCGCGCAGCACGTCCAGGGTGCGGGCGAGCACCCAGGCGGCCGTGACATTGGTGTACGCGTTGTCGTCGAGGCCCGGTTCGGTGGCGTCCGGGTAGGCGTCGTGGTACTCGTCGGGGCCGAGCACGCCCTTGATGCGGTAGCGGCCCAGACGGTCGTCGAAGGTGGCGGAGTCCGCCCAGAAGCGGGAGACGTTCAGCAGCATCTCGGCGCCCTTGGTGTGCAGGAACTCCTGGTCGCCGCTGGCCTCGCAGTACTGCCAGACGTTGTACGCGATCGCCGATCCGACGTGGTGCTGGAGGTGGGAGTGGTCGGGCAGCCAGCGGCCTGAGCGGGGGTTGAGGTGCAGTTGCTGGGTCTCCTCCCGGCCGTCGCTGCCGCTCTGCCAGGGGTACATCGCGCCGCGGCGCCCGGCGTCCCTGGCAGCGGTGCGGGCCCGCTCCAGGCGACGGTGACGATGGTGCAGCAGCGCGCGGGAGACCTCGGGGAAGTGCAGGTTGAGGTACGGCAGCACGAACAGCTCGTCCCAGAAGACGTGCCCCCGGTACGCCTCGCCGTGCAGTCCCCGGGCCGGGACCCCCACGTCCAGGTCCGCGGTGTGCGGGGAGAGGGTCTGCAGGACGTGGAAGAGGTGCAGCCGCAGGATGCGGCCCGCCGCGCCGGGCACGTCCAGCTCGGCCCGGCGCCACAGCTGCGCCCAGGCCGTCAGGTGCGGCGGGAGCAGCTCGTCGAAGCCGCCCGCCCGGACCACCCGGTCGACGGCGGCGTGCAACGGATCGCTGATCGCGGGGTCCCGGGAGGTGTGCAGGGCGACGATCTTGTCGACGGTGACGGTGTGTCCGGCGGTCAGGTCCAGCCGGGTGGTCTGCAGGGCGCGCGGGCGGTCGTGCCGGTTCGTGACGGGCGCGGGTGCCGTCAGCCGGGCGGCGAGCGCGATCCGGATGTCCGAGGTGCGGGTGCGGCAGCGCAGCCACACCGTGTCCGCGGCGGTCGTTCCGGTGAGCACATGGGTCAGATGACGGCCGTCCAGCTCCCGGTAGCGCGGCACCCCGGCGTTGGTGACGTCCCCGTCGAGCGCCGCCTCGGTCTCCAGAGGGCCGGAGAAGCCCTCGGCGGTGAACTCGGTGCGCAGGCCCGCCAGATGGGGGTCGGCCATGTGCACGAAGCGGTGCTGGCGCACCAGGAGCGCCCGTCCGGCGCCGAGGCCGTACCGCGTCCTGCGCTCCAGGAGCCCCGAGGACAGGTGCAGGGTCTCGCCGTGGTCGAGCACGGGTGCGGTGTCGGGAGTGAGCCAGGGCTCGCCGGGGAGCCGGAAGCGCAGCGGCAGCCAGTTGGGCAGGTTGACCATGTCCTCGTTCTCGACGTGCCGTCCGGCGACCACCGAGACGAGCCGGTTGTAGACGCCTGCCGCGTACGTGCCCGGGTAGTGCACCTCGTCCGCGGAGCACTCCGGCAACGCGCCCCGGGTGGCGAAGTATCCGTTGCCGAGGGTGCACAGCGACTCCCGCAGGCGCGCGTCGGCGGCGTCGTACCCCTCGTGCTCCCAGGTCCAGTCCGTCACTGCGACGCTCCTCCCGCCGACGGCTGCCGCGCGGCTGCGCGCCGCGGCGGTCCGTCCCGGAGCCGTCACCGGCGGTGAGGCCTCCGCCGGTGGCGGGCGGACGACCGCCACGGCCGACGGCCGATCACCGGAGTACCCGTGGCGGGTGCCCGGCACACACGGCCCGAGGGGGGAGCCGTCTACCGTTCTCCCACCGGCACGCGCCACAGCAGGGTGGTGCCCCGGTCGGCGGAGCCGGTGACCTCGAACGTGCCGCCCAGCTGTTCCGCGCGTTCGGCCATGTTGCGCAGTCCGCTGCGGCGGCCCCCGTCCAGGATGCCCACGCCGTTGTCCGCGACCGTCAGCCGCACCTCGCGTCCGTCGGTCTCGAGGACCACCTCGGCGCGGTCGGCGCGGGCGTGCCGGGCGATGTTGGTCAGCGCCTCGGAGAGCACGGCCACCAGGTGGCCGGCGGTCTCCTGGGAGACGTGGGTGTCGATCAGCCCCTCCATGCGCACGCTCGGGGGAAAGCCCAGCACCGACGCGGCCTCGCCGACCACCCGTACGGCGCGGGCCCGCAGGCCGGTTCCGCCCGCGCCCTCGTCGGCGGGCGAGCGCAGGCCGAAGATGGTCGACCGGATGATCTTGATGGTCTCGTCCAGGTCGTCCACGGCCCGCAGCACCCGTTCCGAGGCATCCTTGTGCTCGATGAACCGGCCGACGCTCTGCAGCGTCATGCCGGTGGCGAACAACCGCTGGATCGCCAGATCGTGCAGATCGCGGGCGATCCGGTCCCGGTCCTCGAGCACGGCGATCTGCTCGGCGTCCTGACGGCGTTCGGCCAGCTCCATCGCCACGGCCGCCTGGGCGGCGAAACCCCGCAGCGGTTCGATCTCCTTGTCCGTGAACGCGTTGTGGCCAGCGGCCCGCACCAGCAGGACGATGCCGCGCACGCCCTCGCCCGATCCGACGGGCACGGCGACCGCCGGACCGAGGTCCGTGTACCGCTGGGGGCCCGGGAAGGCCCGGTCGTCGCAGGCGATGTCCGCGCTGATGACGGGGGCGGCACTGGTGAAGACGCGGCCCAGCAGGCTGTCGTCGACGGGCACGACGAGCCCCTGATGGGTGTCCGCGCCCTGCCCGATGGCCAGTTCCACGGTCAGTGAGCCGGTGTCCGCCATGGGCACCGCGACCACGGCGAGGGCGGCCCCGGTGATCTCGCGGGCGCGTTCCGCGATGAGCAGGAGGGCCGCGCCGCGTTCGCTGCCGGACATCAGCCCGTGGGTGATCTCGGCGTTGGCCCGCAGCCACCGCTCGCGCAGCCGGGACTCCTCGTACAGACGGGCGTTGTCGATGGCGACGCCGGCGGCGACCGCGAGCGTGGACAGGACCGACTCGTCCTCCTCGTCGAAGTGCGCACTGCCCCGCTTCTCGGTCAGGTACAGGTTGCCGAAGACCTGGTCGCGGACCCGGATGGGAACCCCGAGGAAGGTGTTCATCGGCGGGTGGTGGGGCGGGAACCCGTACGAGGCGGGGTGGTCGGAGAGCTTCGGCGCCCGCAGCGGCTCCGGGCGGCGGATCAGCTCGCCGAGGATGCCGTGGCCCTCGGGGTAGTGGCCGATGCGGGCGATCACCTCCTCGCCGACCCCGACGGTGTGGAAGGCGGACAGCCGCTTGCCGTCCGGGCCGATCACGCCCAGCGCGGCGTACTCCGCGTCCACCAGCGTCGCGGCGGCCTCCACGATGCTGTGCAGCACCTGCTCCAGATCGAGTTCCCGGCCGACCGAGAGAACGGCCTCCAGCAGACTGCGCACCCGGTCGCGGGTGCCACGGGCCGCGTCGATCCGCGCCTGGAGCTCCTCCAGCAGCTCGTCGAGTCTCAGCTGCGGTAGCCGTACGCGGGCGTCCTCGCCCCGCCCGGAGCCTGCCACCCGTGTGCCTCCGTCCCCTCGTCCGACGCCGCCGCCCGGCGGCCACCCGGCCGGTGCCCGGCAGCGGTCCGGCAAAAGTGACGGTACGACATCGGCCGGGCGGCCGGACCGGCGGGGACCACGGTCGCCCGGTCCACCGTGCCGCTCCCTCCGCCACGAGGTCTTCGGCCCCGACCTGTGGCGGTCGGCGGCCCGACCGCCCCGGGCCCTTTGCGCCCACGGCGGCGCAAAGGGCCCGGGCACCGGATCAGACCTCGAGCTCTGTCTCGATACGGCGCAACTGGTGCCGCGCCATGGCCAGGTTGGCCCGGCCGGCATCGAGCACCAGGTACAGGAAGAGGCCGTTCCCGCCGCGCCCCTTGAGCAGACGGATGAGGTGGTACTGGCTGCTCAGGGTGATCAGGATGTCCTCGATCTCCTCGTTCAGCCCCAGGTGCTCCATGGTGCGCAGCTTGGACCGCACCACGTCGGTGTTGCCGGCGGCGGCGACCTCCAGGTTGAAGTCCTTGCCTCCGCCCAGCGTGCCGAGGGCCATGCCGCTGGTGTAGTCGACGAGTGCGGCGGCCGTCGCGCCGTCGATGGAGCTGAGGCATTCCTTGAGCGCGGTCTCGGTGTTGGCCATGGGCCGTGTCCTTTCGGTGGTGATGGGTGATTCGGGCCGGCCGCCTGGTCGTACGGAGGCCCGGCCGGGGGAGAAGCCGGTGGTCAGCCGCCGGGCTGGGGCCGGGGCCGGTGTGCGGGCCGCTGCGGGGTCCGCACCGGGAGGGCGCCGACGGGCCGGGCGGGGGGGTCCTGGGCCGCGGGCCGGTCGGCGTGCCGCCCTCCGCCCGGGCCGATGCCGGTGTCGACCAGTTCCGCGATCCGGGCGCCGCTGCGCCGCCCCTCGAGGTGCAGCCGGCCCACGTTGACCCGGTCGTCGGCGAGGAGCGTGAGGACCGCGGTGGTGCCGGCCGCGTAGGTGGCGATGTAGCCCTGGCTGCCCCGCACCAGCAGTTCGCGGAACTCGCCACGGGCGGCGGCGTCCGCCATGCGGTACGCGACGCCGAGCGCGGCGGCGGTGAGCGCGGCCAGCCCTTCCGGTTCGGTGTCCGGTACGTCGTGGGCGAGGACGAGTCCGTCGACGGTGGCCGCGAGGGAGCCCGCCAGTTTGGGCACACGGGTGCGGAGCCGACGCAGTTCGTCCAGCACGTCGGTCTCGACGGCCATGAGCAGTCTCCTTTCGGCACGCTGTCGGCGCGCGCGGATCACAGTGCCTCCAAGGCGTCCAGGAGCCGTCTCAGCAGCGCCGTGTCGGGCTCGTCCCACACCGCGCCGACCGCGTCGGGGACGGCGTGGACGGACGTGGCGGGCGGGGGTGGCGCGGGGGTGACCAGCCCGCCGGCGGCCAGGCGGCGCAGTTCGACGAGGGTGTGGAAGGTGCGGTGGGCGAGGACAGCGGCGATCTGTACGGCGGTGCGGGCGCCGTCGACCTGGGCGAGGATGCGGGCGCGGCGGGGCGGCAGTTCGGCGGGGAGGGCGTCGGGCACGCGGGTGAGCGGCGCGGTGTCGACGGCCGGGTCGGGCCAGATGCGGTGCAGCAGGTCGTGGCGGCGCCGTGACTCGCCGAGCACGGTCGCCACGGGCACGGGGCGGACCGCGCCGAGCCAGTGCGCGACTCCGGGACGGAAGCGGAGCGTGGCGCCGTGGTGGGCGAGCGCGAAGTACGCCGCGTCGAACAGGGCGCCCAGATGGCACAGCTCCAGCGCCCCGGTGGTGAGCCGCCCGCTGTCGACCAGTTGGCGGCCGACGCGGTGCGCCGCCCCCGCCCGTTCGACGGCGTCCCACCAGCCGGCCGGGGCGACGGCGCCGCTGCGGGTCAGCAGGTCGCCGAGGTCCGGGCTGTGCGCGGACTCGACGTGGACGACGCGGCCGGCCGAGAGGTAGAAGACTCCGGACTCCGTGGAGAGCGCCCCGGTGGCGTGGTCGGCCGCGAGGGTGCCCAGCAGTTCCGACGTGGTTCCGTCGGTGCACGTCGTGGTCATCCGAGCACCAGCCGCTCCGCCATCTCGGCCAGCCGGATCCGGGCCAGGGCGAGGTTGCCGTCGGCGCGGTCGAGCCAGAGGTACAGGAACACCGTGCTGTCGAAGGTCGTGACGACGAAGCGCAGGAGGTGGTACGCGTCGGCGGTGGTGAGGATCAGGTCGTCGACGGGTGGTTCCTTGCCCGTCCCGGCCCCGCCGTCGGCGGGCGCGAGTGTGCCGCTCTCCATGGCCAGCCGGGCGAGTTCGGCGGTCTCCGCGGCCGCGGCCTCCACGTCCTCGCCGGGTGTCTCGCCCACTGCCCCCAGGGCGAGCCCGCTGATCCAGTCGACCACCAGGGCACCGCGCGCCCCCGGCAGTCGCATGGCCTCCAGCAGGCTCTCGTCGATTCCGGGCACGCCGGATCCCCCTTCTCGCACGGCTGTACCGCGAACGTGATATCGACGTTACGGTGAGTGCTCGATCAAAGTGAGGGCTTTGGCGTTTTCCGGGGGAATATGCGACGAGGGGGGTGCGCCGCTGGTAGGGTCCGGGCCCTGCCGCCGGAGCGAGGGGCGGCAACCCGGCCGGGCGCGGGTGGGTCCGGCCCCGGGGCGGAGGGTGGGCCGGTCCCGCCCGCGGGACCCGTTGCGGTGAGAGGCCGGCCGCCGGAGCCACGGGGGAACCGCCGTCACCGCGGGTGCGCCGCGCACACCCCCGTGTACGACACGCCGACCGGTGGAGCCCCGGCTCCATCCTCCGGTCGGCCCCGACGATACTGGCAGGAGCACGTGCCCCCGCTCACAACTGGACCCATGCCGACCTCCCCCTCAGCCCGCCCCACCGTCCCTCCCACCGTATGGCTGGCCCGCGGCCGCCACACCGGCGCCACCCCCGACACGGCGCTCCGGCACACCCTGCACTGGCTCAAGGCCGGCCAGGACATCGACGACTTCCTGGAACTCCCCGCGGCGGAGACCTCCCCCGACCTGGTGTTCGAGTCCCGGACGCGGGTCGCCGGCGGGGTCACCGTGCGCGCCCGGCTGATCCTCGCGCCCGGTACGGACGCCGGCCGGGACTGGGTCCTGGTCGCCGAGGCGGAGCAGCCCTGGGACCCCTCCTGGCCGTCCCCGGCCGCCATGTTCTGGCCGTCGGAGCCGGGCGCGGGGTGGAACACCGACCCGGCGACGGGGCTGCGGCCGGGCGTGATCAACCCGCTTCCCGGGGACGACAAGGCCGTACGACGGCTGCTGCGCGACTGCGCGCGCGACCCGTGGCACGTCCATGCCGTCGTCCACGAGGCCATGACCACGGACGAGCGCGGCCGGGTGCCGCTCGCGCACTGGCTGCCGCCGGGGCTGCGGGACCGGGTGGTGGAGCACCGGGCCGCACCCCAGCAGTTGCGGGTGGCGAACTGGGCGCTGCGGGAGTTCGGCGTGGAGGTTCCGCGCGGGGGCGCGGTGGTGCTGCCCGGCGGCCCTGCCCCGGAGGGCTACGACGCCGACGCCTTCGCCGTGCGCGCGGTGTTCCTGGACGGCACGGAACCGGTCGACCTCGTGGAGGCGGTGGTCCGGTACGACGCGCTGCCGCGGACGCTGCCGGACGGGGCGCAGGAGGCGCTGACGGCGCTGCGGGAGGAGTGGCGCCTGTTGACGACGGCGGAGGAACTCGTCCGCGAGCGGGCGCTGGTGGCGATGTACGCCGAGGCGCTGGAGGCGATGACGAAGTCCCGGGACCTGTACCGGGAGGCCGCGGAACGCGCGCACGAGGCGTTGGCCGCGTACCAGGAGCCCGCCGGGTCCCCGAGTCCGGAGCGTCCCCCCGCACCCAGGGTCCCGTCCCCCCTGACGCGCACCCTGGAACGCCTCAGGGCGGGAGCCAGGGCCCGTCGCCCCGCCATCGAGGAGCCGGCCGCACCGGACCACTAGTCACTTCCGGCCCGGCCCGGACGCGGTGTGCGGGAAGGACGGTCGCCGGGGCGCGCCCACGTGGGCGTACGGGCCCTGTTCCGCGGACGACACCGGCGGAGATCCCGCGAGGGGCGGGGCCCGGGGTGGTCGCGGACCGGGGCGGGCACGCGGCCCGGCGCCGACGGGGCGCCCCCGGGCCCTCGAGGCGCCGGGGGGGACACGACTGCCCGTGGCCACGGGCGGCGCGGGCGACCGTGCTGGCGGACCCCGCCGCGGGCTCGGAGGCCGGTCGGGGCGTCAGCCTGCCGCGCGGCGGGCCTTCGGGGGCGACGAGGGACCCGGCGGGTGGCGGGGAGCGCGGACACCACGCGTACGACCAGCGCCGCCAGGGCCGGCGGGGCGGCGAACCACCGGACGCGAGGACGAGGCCCACGGACCGGGGCAGGTCGGCCGACGGGAGGGAGCCGCCGTGGACGTGGGCCACGGCCAGGACCGCCGGGACCACGACCGCTCCCGCGAGGACCACCGCACCGGGGCGTACCACCAGGATCAGCGCGAGCGCCGCGCAGCACACCGACAGGCGGACGGTGAGGGCGTGCGGGCCCAGGGGCACACCGTCGTGCCGCACCGGGGCGTGGGCCATCGCGCACACCGCGAGGGCCACCACCGCGGGCCGGGCCGCCCCGACCGGACCACGGGCCCGTCGACCGGCTCGGGCGTGCGGCTGCCGGGCCGGTGGCCGCCCTCGTCCCCGGCGGCGTGGGGCCCGGCCGTCACCGGCCGCCGGGCGGCCGGGCACCGTGGCCGTCGTGGCGGAGGGCTGGGCCACCCCGGCGGGTATGCCCCTTCGTTCGGGGAGGGCGACGAGGAGCAGGCGGTCATGATCGGCTCCAGGGGAAGGCCGATGGCCATTTCCAGGCGCCCCCGCCCCTCGCCGTCACCGGGTTGAGCCATCGGGACGACCTGCGGCGATCCTGCGTTTCGCACGGATTTCACGGGGCACGGGGCGCATGCGCGCATGGCCGGTCCCCGCCGCCATACCGGCGCCGCGAGCGGGAATCCGCTCAGTGCAGGCTGTGCCGCGGCGAGACCGCGGCGCGGGTCACGGGAGGAGGGTGGTCCGTTGGAGACGACCACCGTGGTACTCGTCGTCGCCGCGGTCCTCGCGGCCGTGGTGCTGGCCGGCGCCGTCGCCGTCCTGGTCCGGCTGGTGCGCACGCGGCGTGAGTTGCGTCACGCGGGTCTGCCCACGGGCCCCCGCTGGGTGTTCTGGGGCGCGGTTCTCTATCTGGTACTGCCGGCCGACCTGTTGCCCGATCCGGTCTACCTGGACGACGTGGGCGTACTTCTGCTCGCTCTGCGCACCATGCGGGGTTCCTCCGGTGCCCGGGCGCCCGGGGGGACCCTCCGGCGGGGCGGCCGGCGACCCGCCGGTGATTACGCTCCGTGAGGAAACCAACCACTCGTTCGATTCGTATAAGTCTCTGGAAGCCAAAAGAAGTCGGCGAACCAAGCAACGGCGCACCGCGGGCCGTTGCCTGCTCGGCGCAGCACCGACGAGGGAGAGACGATGCAACCGTTCGCGCTCAACTACGCACGTCCGGCGGCGGAGTTGGCTGTTTCCACTCCGTACGCTTACGACTCCGGACTGCAGTTGAACGTACTCGGCGACGGGCGGATCGCGGCCTGCGACCACGCGCTGTTGCGCGAGGCGGGGACGACGACGTCCACCGCGGGCTCCAAGACCCACTTCGACGACTGAACGCGGACCGTGAACCATGACCGTGCTGATCCTCACCTGCGAGGAGGATGTGACCGCCGACATGGTGGTCGTCCATCTGAACGGCTCCGGTGTCCCGGTGGTGCGCCTCGATCCCGCCGATCTGACGGACGGCGTCGCGCTGTCCGGCGAGTACGTCCATGGCCGCTTCCGCGGCCATCTGTCCGTCGGCGGGAGGCTGGTGAGCATCGACGGGCTGCGGTCCGTGTGGGTGCGCCGGCCCGGCACGCCGGCCGGACGTGCGGCGCAGCCGTCCGCATGGCTGACCGAGGAGGCCTCACAGGCCCTCTACGGCATGCTGCGCGGCTGTGACGCGCGGTGGATGAACCATCCGGACGCGGCCCGGCAGGCCCGCCACAAGCCGTGGCAGCTGCGACTGGCCCAGCGCTGCGGCCTGCCCGTACCGGCCACGGTGATCACCACGTTTCCACGTGCCGCGCGGGAGTTCGCGGAGCGTTTTCCGGACCTGGTGGTCAAGCCGGTGTCGGGGGCGCATCCACAGGACCCGCCGAGGGCGGTGCCGACCAGCAGGGTGGCGCCGGACACGGACTTCTCCGCCGTCGCGTTCGGCCCGACGCTGCTGCAGCGGCGGATCGCCAAGCGGGCCGACATCCGGCTCACCGCGGTGGGCGAGCGACTGCTGGCGGCCCGCAAGGCGACGCGGCCGGACGCCGATCCGGAGGAGGTGGACGTGCGTTTCGCCGCTCCCGGGTCCCCCTGGGAGCCGGTCGAGGTCCCGGCGCGCACCGCCGACGCCGTACGCGCGTATCTGAGCCGGTCCGAACTGGCGTACGGGGCTTTCGACTTCGCCGAGGACGCCGACGGGACCTGGTGGTTCCTGGAGTGCAACCAGTCGGGGCAGTTCGGGTTCGTGGAGGTGGAGACGGGGCAGCCGATCGCCCGGACCATCGCCGAGTGGCTGTCCCGCCCCGTCCCCGACGAGCCCGCGGAGCTGGACGGCGCGGGCAGCACGGCGCGGTGAGGGGACCGTCGCCGCACCGTGCTCAGTGCGACCGCGGTCCCGGCAGCAGGGCGGTGCGCTGCCAGCCGTTGCCCGGGGAGTGCGGCCGGCCGAGGCCGGGGCCGTAACCGGGGGACTGCAGGGGCCGCATGACCAGCTCCAGCTCCCTGCTCACGCGTTCGGCCTCGCGTCGCACCTGTGCGGGCACATCGCCGCACTCCGCGATGAGTCGGTCGTAGATGGGGGAATCCTGGAACACCCGTCAACGTGCCTTTCTGCTCGTCGGCCCCGATGCGGGACGCGACTGCAGAGTCTAGGCGGCCGACCCTCCCGAGGAGGCAATTCCCCTGTACGACGGAACACGTAACGGATGCTCCGGAAGTCCGGCGCAGATCGGGCGGGCCGGCGGGCCGGAGGGTCAGGCGCCCGTCGTCGAGCCGGGACGGACGATCATCAGGACGGTGACGGTCGCCCACAGCAGGTTGAACACCCCGGTGAACATGGCGAGTCGCACCGTACTCCGGCGGTCGACGGACCGGCTCCCCTGCAGCCGTCCGACGAGTTCGTCCTGCCGGGGCAGCACGAAGGCGAGCAGGACCCCGGCGGCGGCCGCGGTGAGGCCGATCGAGGTGACGAGCCAGCCGTCGTCCAGGACGCCCATCGCCAGGGCGGTGGCGAGGCCGAGGACGGGCACCGCGATCCCCACGCGGGCGTAGACCCGGCAGATGCGGTGGAGCAGCGCGACGGTGGTCACGGCCGTCGTGACGGGTTCGCCGCCCTCCGACGGGAGAGCGCGGCGTACGGCCGGCGGGAACATGCTGGCCGCGACGGTGACGGGACCGACGGCGACGATGGCGGCCAGGACGTGGAGGGACAGCAGGAGCTTGGTCACCGGAACTCTCTCCATGGTGTGATCGGCGGTGCCGGGCTCACGTTAGGGGCACGCCGGATGCTCACCCAGGGGCTGGAACGACAGGTTCCAACGGGTTCTCGCCAACACCGTCGACCACGGCTCGCCCGTGCCACCGCTCTCGTGTCCCTGGTTCCGAGGGTGGCGGGAATCCGCCTATCGTGGCGGTCATGCACTCCGTGACGATTCTGGTTCTCGATGGGGTCGTGCCGTTCGACATGGCTGCGCCCATGCAGGTCTTCGACTGGACGCGGCTGCCCGACGGCCGGCGCCCCTACCGGGTCCGGCTGTGCGCCGAGCGGCCGGAGGTGAGCGCGGACGGCGGTTTCACCCTGCGCATCGAGCGCGGGCTCCGGACGCTGGCCGACGCCGACACGATCATCGTGCCGGGCCGCGCCGAGGGCGCGTCCCCGCTCTCGCCCGCCGTGCTCACGGCCCTGCGGGACGCGGCCGGGACGGGCACCCGGATCGCCTCGGTGTGCGTGGGCGCGTTCGTGCTGGCGGAGGCCGGACTGCTGGACGGTCTGCGCGCCACCACGCACTGGGTGGCAGCCGGGCAGCTCGCCCGGGCCTTCCCCCGCGTCGACGTGCAGCCGGACGTGCTCTACGTCGACAACGGACAGATCCTCACCTCGGCCGGCGCCGCCGCCGCGCTGGACATGTGCCTGCACATGATCCGCCGGGACCTGGGCTCGGCCGTGGCCGCGAACGCCGCCCGGATGTCGGTGATGCCGCTGGAGCGGGAGGGCGGCCAGGCCCAGTTCATCGTGCACGAGCACCCGCCCGTGCCCCGCGGGTCGGATCTGGAACCGCTGCTGGACTGGATCGAGGACAATCTGGCGCACGAGGTCACCCTCGGGGCGATGGCGGCACGGGCCGGCATGAGCGAGCGCACCTTCAGCCGCCGGTTCCGTGAGCAGACGGGCACCACGCCGCTGCAGTGGCTGCTGCGGGCGCGGGTGCGGCGCGCCCAGTACCTGCTGGAGAACAGCGACCACACGGTCGAGCGGATCGCCCAGCAGGCCGGGTTCGGTTCGCCCACGGCGTTCCGCGAGCGGTTCCGCAAGGTCGTGGGCACGACGCCGTACGCCTACCGCTCGGCGTTCACCGGACGGCGCGCCGCCGTCGCGGGCGGCGGCTGAACGGACCGGTGGCTCAGACGGCCAGGGGCAGGCCTCTCTCCCCGCCCGCCCGCGGGGCCGCCCGGTCGGCGGCGGGCCGCCGTGCCTCCTCCAGCAGGGCGTCGGCCAGGGCGATGGCGTCCTGGACGCGGGACGCCCCCGTCATCACGCAGAGCGTCTCGCTGACGTCGTCCAGTTCACGCGCCGCCTCCGACGAATACCGTTCCGCCTGAGCTATCCGCAGCGTCGCGTACCGTGTGAGCAGCCGTCTGACGGCCTTGGGATCCGGTGCGAGCACGAAGCGCCCCTCTCTGGTTTCCGCTGCGTATGCCCGGGGTAGGCGGAAGCACTCCCCCCACTTGTCCGACCGACCGAAGTTGACCGAAAACCGTCACATCATGACCGGGCGATCAGGCCACCTGACCGCTGTGCAGCGCCGTGTACGCCCCTCCCCGGCACAGCAGGTCCTCGTGGGTGCCGATCTCCTGAACCCGGCCGTCCGCCATCACCACGATCCGGTCGGCGCCGCGCACGGTGGAGAGCCGGTGGGCCACCACGAACGTGGTGCGCCCGCGCAGCAGCCGGGCGAGGGCCTCCTGCACCAGCGCCTCCGAGCGGGTGTCGAGGGCCGAGGTCGCCTCGTCCAGGACCAGCACCTTCGGGTCCCGGATCAGCGCGCGGGCGATGGCCAGCCGCTGGCGCTGCCCGCCGGACAGCCGTGCGCCGCGCTCCCCGACGAGGGTGTCGAGACCCTGGGGCAGCCGGTCGACGAACTCCAGCGCGTTGGCGTCGCGCAGCGCGGCCCGTACCGCTTCCTCGTCGGCGTCGTCCATGCCGTAGGCGACGTTCTCCCGGACGGTGCCGTCGAACAGGATCGACTCCTGGGGCACCACCGACAGGAAGCGCCGGTAGGTGCGCAGGTCGAGGCCGCCCATGTCGGCGCCGTCGAGCAGCAGCCGGCCGGAGGTCGGGCGTATGAAGCCTATGACCAGGTTGAGCACGGTGGACTTGCCCGCTCCGGAGGCGCCGACGAGCGCGACGGTCTCGCCCGGGGCGACGTCGAGAGTGAAGTCGCGCACGGCGGGGCGCCCGTCGGTCTCGTACGCGTGGCCGACGCCCTCGAAGGTGATCGCGCCGCGCACTTCGCAGACCTCCGTCTTGCCCTCGTTGTCCTCCAGTTCGGGGGCCTGGAGGACCTCACCGACCGAGCGGACGGACTCCAGCCCCTTGGTGATGACCGGGGCCAGCCCCGCCAGTGTGGTCGTGGAGTTGGTGAGCGTGGTCAGAAAGGCGCTGAGCATCACGACGTCGCCGGCGGTGACGCCCCAGACGTCGTAGTACGAGATGAGGGCCGCGCCGGTCAGCACGCACACGCCGACGACGTTGAGGACAACCCAGGCCAGCGAGCCGAACCGGCCGTTGACCAGGTCCAGGCGCATTCCGGAGGTGAGCAGCCGGTTCAGGGTGCCGTTCATCCGGCGCAGCGCCTTGCCCTCCAGGCCGTGGGCGCGGGTGACGGGGATGAGCCGGGTCATCTCCGTCACCCGGGAGGACAGGGTCTCCACCTCGTGGCGGAAGTGCTCGTTGTGCGCGCGCAGCCGGGACCGGAGCCGGGCGACGAGCAGGGCGGCGGCGGGCACGACGATCAGGAAGACGGGGAGGAACTCGGGGGTGCGGACGGCGATGATGACGAGTCCGCCGGTGAGGACGGTGAGCGCGCCGAGGCCGTTCTCCGCGGTCTGCTGCACCATCTGCTCGACGGTCTCCACGTCCCGCACGACCTTGGCCTGGAGCACACCGGCGCTGACCCGGGAGTGGTAGCCGATGGAGAGCTGCTGCATACGGGTGCACAGCGCGGAGCGCAGGGCGGTGCCCATGCGGCGGACGCTGCCGTACAGCAGGCGGACGTAGAGCACGTGGAGCGGGTAGTTGACCAGCAGGATGAACATGATGACGCCGGCGCTGGTCCACAGCCGGGAGATCGGCTGGTGCTGCACGACGGTGTCGATGATGGAGGCGGTGATCAGCGGCAGCAGCCAGACCGGGCTGTGCTTGACCGTGAAGATGCCGACCGCGGCGGCGAGCCGACCGCGGTCGGCGCGGAACAGATAGGCGAGGGTGCGGATCGGGTGCTCGCCGCGGTAGCGGTGGTCGAGCGGTCTTTCCAGCGACGACGCCATGGGCGGTGGTCCTCCTGTGACTTTTTTCGGCAAGCGCTTTCTCCACCTGCGCGCCAGGAGCGCACCAGGCGCGCGAGGTGTCCGCCCACGGCGTCCGGCCGCCTGGGACGGGCGCGGTGGGATCAGACGGCGTCCGGCTCCGCGGCGTCCTCGGCCGTTTCCGGCTGTCGTCCCACGGTCTCGGGAAGCGCGTACCAGCCTGGTCTTTGCACGGCCCGGAATCCAATAGAAGAAAGCGAACGCATTCAGCAGGCGGGGCGCTGAATCGGGGCCCGCCCGCCACGCCGCCGCCGTGCGGGCGCCGGGGCCCGGCGTTACGCTGCGCGCAGCCGGCCCTTCGCGGACGTTCCGGGAGACAACCATGGCCTCGCTCCTCAATCCGTATCTCAGCTTCGACGGGAACGCACGGCAGGCGCTGGAGTTCTACAAGGAGGTCTTCGGCGGCGAGCTGCGGCTCAACACGTACGGCGACTTCGGCCGGTCCGGAGCCGACAACACCGACAAGATCATGCACGGCATGCTGGCGAGCCCGGCCGGCTTCGCCTTCATGGGCGCCGACATGCCGCCGGGTATGGAGTACGCCCCGGGGAACACCTTCGCCGTGTGCCTCAGCGGCGAGGACGAGTCCGCGCTGCGCGGCTACTGGGAGAAGCTGTCCGGCGGCGGCTCGGTGGCCGTCCCCCTGGAGAAGCAGATGTGGGGGGACGTGTTCGGGATGTGCACGGACCGCTTCGGCGTCCCCTGGATGGTCAACATCAACCAGCCCGGGGGCTGAGCCCTGGACGGTTCCCCGGCGGGCGGCCGTTGACACGGCGTTCCGGCGGGTACCACCGTACCGACCGGAGCGCGCCGGCGGAGCGCGACAGGACACCGGTACGACGGCGGCCGCCGTACCGGGAGAGGCGGCGGGATGCGGATCGGACTGCTCGGCACCGGCGCTCGCCCGGCCCGCAGCGGCGAGACCAGGCTCTCCCTGCCGTACATGTCCGGCCGGATCTACGTCTCCCTCGGCGCGAAGCTGAGGTTCAAGGCCGTCACGGACGGCAACGGCAACGCGGCGCTGCAGTACCCGGCCGGCTGGGTCGCCTCCGGCCCCAACCACGGCGTGCTCCACGACTGCGCCGAGTCCACGTACAACTCCTCGGGCATGTTCTGCAACACGACCATGGTCGACATGTTCAGCGTGCCGATGAGCATCCGGCTCACCGGTGCCAGGGACCAGACGACCGGCACCGTGCGCGAGGGCGGCCGCGCGGCCGCGTTCGCCGCCGTCGAGCAGGTGGAGGCGTTCTCCCGGCTGGTCGTGGACGACACCCGGATCATCGCCCCCGGGCACGGTCTGGACGCCGGTCTGTTCGCGAAGGACTACCTCGCCCCGTGCATCGACGAGGTGTGGAGCACCTACACCGGCCGGGACCTCAAGGTCACCACGAACGCCGGCACCTTCACCGGCCGGGTACGCGGCGGACGGTTCGTCTTCGACGGGCCCGCCCAGGTCTCCTTCGGCAAGCCCTCCACGCGGGACGTGCCCTCCACGCGGGACGTGCTGTTCTGCGACGGCGCCCTCGCGGCCCCCCACGACGGCACGACCGGCCCGGTGGCCGCCGTGCCGGGCGCCGGCTTCAACCGCTCGACGCTGCTCAGCCACCCGGACCAGCCGACGGCCGACGCCTCGGTCTTCTACCGGACCGAACTCACCAACCACTACTCCAAGGCCGTCCACACGGCGACCGAGGACGGCAGGGCGTACGGTTTCGCCTTCGACGACGTGGCCGACTTCGCCTCCTACGTCCAGGACACGGCGCCCACGGGCCTGCGGCTGACGCTCACGGCCTTCTAGGCGGCCCGAGGAGCAGGTTTCCCGCGGGCCGGGGAAGGTACCCCGGCATCCAGGAGGAGCGGCCCTTCACCGCGGCGCCGCGCGCGTTCCGGATGCACGGCGCACTTCCGCGCTGAACGGTCGGGTACCGGACCCGATGACAGCACCGGGGCCGCTCCAGCGACCCGGACCCGAGGAGCCAGAAGATGTCGACGTCCCAGCCCGACGCGTCCCGGCAGCCCGAGGACAGCGCCACCCCGGACAGCCTGCTCCACGCCCGCACCGGCACCGACGTGTCGCCGGAAGACCTCGTTCTTGCCTCGGGCAAGGACCTCACCCAGCACAACCTCGAGTGGGCCAGGCGGAAGCTGGACGAGGAGGGGCCCGCCGCCCTGGACAAGATGCTGCCCTGAACCCTGTGCACCCGTTCGCGGGACGGCACGCCGCCGGCCCGGTGCGATCGCGCACCGGGCCGGCGGCGTGCCGGGGTCAGATTCTGTCCTGGTCCTCCGGGAGCGCCGCCCCGTCCTCCACGACGTGCATCGCGGCCTCCTCCGCGCCGGCCGCCCCGGCGTCGATGCCGACGTCCTCGGCCACGGCCTCCTTGGTGGTGTCGGGGTGGGCGCCCTCGTCCGGGGCGACCAGGCGTCCGGCGCGGCCGGCGCCCGCCTCCGGGTCGACCGGCTCGCCCGCGCCGCCGGGGAGGTCGCCCACCCCGTCCCCGGCAGGCCCGGACACGTCCGGCGTCTCCTGGGCCAGCCGCTGGTCGAGGGTCTCCCCCTCGTGCTGCTCCGAGGCCGTGGTGCCGTGCTTGGTCACACCGAGCGGTTTCTCCGGCGGGGAGTAGCCCTCGTCGAGGGTGTCGTCGTAGGTCCGTTCGTCGAGGGCGTCCTGCATGTCGAGCGGCGCGGCGTCCTCCTGCTCCTCGTTGCTCCCGGTGGGCTGGTACGCGTCGTCCCCCATCGGCTCGGTGCCCATGTCTTCCTCCCTGTTCCGCTGCGTCGGCTCGTTCGGCCCGGTGCCAGATCCGCGTTTCCCGTCAGGCGCTCCCTAACCTCGTGGCGTCGGGTGCGCGAGGCGTCCCGGCGAGGTCGCGGGCGTGGTGGGCCCGCCCGGACGGAGGCGGGGCGACGGCCGGCCACGGCGCTGCCCCACCGGCCGGGACGACCGGAACCACGACCGGGACGACGCGGCGGGCGGGGTCCGGGCCCCGCCGGTCGCGAGGTCGTGCTCGACGGCGTCGCAAAGCGCGGTGCACCCCCGTCACCGGGCGCGCGGGACACCCGTCGCGCGGTCGGACCAGGGCGCCGGGGCGATACGGACCTGGAGGTCGCCGAGCCGGTGGACGGGCCAGGCTTCGGCGTACCCGGGCGGTGTGCCGCCGGGCCCGGTGAGGGTGGCGACCGGGATGCGCTCCGCGGTCCGCAGGATCTCCCCGGCCGTGGTGTTCTCGTTGTTCCCGGCGGTCGCGCCGGAGGAGCAGCCGGTGTAGTAGCCGATGGGGATCGCCTCGTGGCCGGTGATCAGACAGGGCGGGCGGACACCGAGCCGGTGCAGGCCGTCGGCCGTGCGGGCCCAGTCCCGGCGACTGTCGGTGTTGCGGTCCACCGTGTGCACGAGGACGGTCAGCTGCACCGTGAGATGACCGGCCAGCCCGAGTGCGACCAGGGCCCTGGCGGCCGGCCGCCACTTCCCTCGCGCTGCCGTGACCAGGTGCCACAGCGCGTCTGCGACCGGGATCGCGAGCAGGGCGTAGGCGGGCTGGAGGAAGCGGGGCGCCGCGTACTCGATCATGAACAGGTACGGCAGGGCGGCGGTCGTGGCACAGGCCAGCGGCACCGCGGTGCGCAGGGTGCGGCGGGCCCGTACCGCGACGATCAGCCCGAGGACGGCGAGCAGCGGCAGGACGAACCACCACAGGGTGATCACCGGGTGGGGCATCGAGCCCGTGCAGGGACGGCACAGGGCACGCCCGCCCAGGCTGCGCAGCTGGTCGTCGACGGCGATGTTCAGGCCGAGCCCGCCCTGGATGCGAGAGGCCTCGGCGAGCCGCTCCCGCAGGCCGCCGAACGCGGTGTACGCCTCGACCACCCAGGGGACTCCTCCCGCCAGCAGACCGCCGGCCAGGGCGGGCAGCGGCCGCCCTGGCCGGCCGGCCAGGGCGAGGACGAGGAGTGGGAGCGTCACCCAGACGGCGTCGGTGGGCCGCATCCAGGCCATGAGCGCGGCCCCCGCCACGACCCCCCACAGGGGACCGCCGGGCGAGGGGTCCGCGCGGTGGCGCAGGAAGCAGCCGACCGCGGTCAGCGCGCCGACGGCGACCCAGTAGTTGGGCATGGCCTGAGGGCCGTAGAAGAGCGTCACCCACAGGGAGGCGAAGAAGGCGCCGGCGGTGACCAGGACGCGGGTGGGGAACAGACCGCGCCAGGAGCGCAGGGCCAGGTGGAGGGCGAGGCCGGAGAGGAGGGCGAGGTAGACGCGCAGCAGGACGGTGGACTCGGACCAGGACGCGACGGGCGCCACCAGCAGGGACACGCCCCGGGAGCGGGGCGCGCTGAAGAAGGCGGCCGGGTGGTGGGAGGTGACCTGGCTGGTGTAGACGATCTCGTCCCAGCCCAGGCCCAGCACGGGCCGGACCAGGACGAGTTGGGCGAGGGTGAAGACGGCGGCCAGCACCGCGAGGGGGCGGGTGCCGCCGCGCCGTGACGGGCCCGGTCCGGTCCGCTGCTCGCGCCGCCGTGTGCCGGTGAGAAGGGCACCGGTGCCGTCGGTCATCGTCCGTCCCTCATTCCCGCGTGTCGTCGGGTCCCGGGGTCCACGGGCCCTGCGCTCCGAGGGACGGGTTCCGGGAAACCGGTGTTCCGGAGTTCTTCGACAACTTAACCCGCGTACGACGGGCTCGCAGGGCGGGCTGCGGCCCCCGCGCCGGAGGGCCGCCGCCGCTCAGCGCGGGCGCGGCCCCGGTGCAGGGGCTGCTCGGGCGCCGGGCGGGACCTGGGCACCGGAAGCGGACGCTCGACGGGGGCGCCCTCGCGCACGGTCGGCTCGGCGCCGTGGTGACGGACGGTCAGCGGCGCCCCGGACCGCAGCCTGTACGTGGCCCGGTCCGCGGTGACCTCCACGCGCGGGCGCCGGCCGAGGAACTGCAGGGTGGAGGCCGGACGGCGCAACCTCGACGGCAGCCGGGGGACGGACCGGAGGCTGCCGTCGTCCCGGCGCATGCCGCCGAATCCGGCGACCGGCGCCGTCCGGGTACCGGCCAGGGAGGCGATGTGCAGTCCGTCCCGGGTGCTGTGCTGCAGGTCCGCGAGGTCCGTCAGAGCGGCCTCGGCGGTGTGGGCGTGGGCCGGCCCGGGTCCAGGTGGCCGGTGCGGGCGGCGAGGACGGCCTGGACGCGGGCCGGCAGCGAGGAGTCCCGCACGGTCAGCGGCTCGTAGCAGGCGAAGTCGCGGACGATCTGCTCCTCGCCGGAGACCTCCTCGAAAAAGGCGGTGCAGGTGTGCGTCGCCGGCACCGGGTCCGCCTGTTCGACCACCTGTTCGCGGTAGAGGTCGAAGCAGGGGAAGTGCAGCATCAGCGGGTACGGGTCGGCGCGGGTGCGGGCGAGGTCCCGGCGCCGGCAGCGGGTGAAGCCCGTGTGCTGTTCGTGCGCGCCGAGTCCGTCGTCGCAGGGGGTCCGGGTCCAGGCTCCGTTCGCGCACCGTCCACGGCTCGACGTCGTACGCCCGCTGTGCGGTCACTCACCGCTCCCGAGTTCGGCCAGGTCCGTCACGACCCGGTCGGCGCCGTGCGCGTACAGGGCGTCGGCCCGGCCCACGCGGTCCACGCCGACGACGTATCCGAACTGCCCGGCGCGGCCCGCGTCCATGCCGGCCAGCGCGTCCTCGAACACGGCGGCCCGGGACGGCTCGACGCCGAGGTCCGCCGCGGCAGCGAGGAAGGTGTCGGGCTCCGGCTTCCCCGGCAGCCCGCGCTCGGCGGCGACCACGCCGTCGATCCGGACGTCGAAGAGGTCCTCGGCTCCGATCGACCGCAGTACGTCACGGCAGTTGGCACTGGAGGAGACGATCGCGGTGCGCAGTCCACGGGCGCGGACCGCGGCGAGGTAGCGCAGGGTCCCGTCGTAGGCCTCCACGCCGCCGGTGCGGATCCTCGCCAGCAGCAGCTCGTTCTTGCGGTTGCCGAGGCCGTGCACGGTGCGGGCGCCGGGCGGGTCGCCGGGGCCGCCCTCGGGCAGTTCGACGGAGCGGGAGGCAAGGAAGGCGCGGACGCCGTCGGCGCGCGGGCGGCCGTCGACGTACTCGTCGTAGTCGGCGTCGGTGAAAGGCCGGAAGGCCGCGCCGTCCCGTTCGCGGAGGAAGGCGTCGAACGTCTCCCTCCAGGCGGCCGCGTGGACGACGGCCGTCTTCGTGACCACCCCGTCGAGGTCGAGGAGGCAGGCGAGGACGCCAACGGGCAGACCCAGATCCGTCATGTCCGACATCGTTTCTCCGTACGGCGCCGAACAGTGAGCGGTGCGGGCCACATGGCGGCAGGACGCCTGCTTCCCGAGTGACACACTCTCCGGTGTGACACCTGTGGCACCGACCTTCGACGACCTCCTCCGTCGCGCCCGCGCCCTGCCGCGGGGCGGACGGCGTGCGATCCTCGGCATCGCGGGCAGCCCGGGTGCGGGCAAGTCCACGCTCGCGGAGCGGCTGGCACGGGAGCTGAACGGCACCGGGGAGCCGTGGGTGGCGCAGGTGCCGATGGACGGCTTCCACCTTGCCGACGCCGAACTGGACCGCCTCGGCCGCCGCGACCGCAAGGGCGCCCCGGACACCTTCGACGCGGCCGGGTACGCGGCGCTGCTGCGGCGGCTGCGCGAGGAGACGTACGACGACGTGGTGTACGCGCCCGGTTTCGAGCGGGTGCTGGAGCAGCCGGTGGCGGGCGCGCTCCCGGTGCCACCGACGGCCCGGCTGGTGGTGACGGAGGGCAACTACCTGCTGCTGGACACCGGCGCCTGGGCGCGGGTGCGGCCGCAGCTCGACGAGGTGTGGTTCTGCGTCCTGGACGAGGAGGAGCGGGTGCGGAGGCTGGTGGCCCGGCACGAGGAGTTCGGCAAGAGCCACGAGGAGGCGGTGGCGTGGGTGCTGCGCACGGACGAGCGCAACGCCGCGCTGGTGGCCGCGGCACGGGACCGGGCCGACCTCGTCGTACCGGAGTCCGCCCTGCCGGGCGCGGACACCGGGGCGTAGGGCGCGGCCCGGTGCCCTCACCCGCGGCCGGGGCGGCCGGGGCTCAGACCGGCCCCGGCCGTCCCACGCGCTGGAAGGCGTCCGCGCTCACGTGGGGCATCACGCTGCTCGCCACGCGGAAGCGGCCGTCGGGGACCTCTGCGGACCGACGGACGTGCACGGCGAGCGGGCCCGCCCACTCGTAGCCGTGGCGTGCCGCGTGCCGGGCCAGCCGGTCGGTGAGCGCCTGGCCCACGCGATCGCCGTGGCGGTTCAGTTCCTCGTGCACGGGTCCGGCGAGCTCCACGTCGTAGGCGTTGGGAACCATCACCCGGCCCGCCCGGCCCACCACGGCGTGGCTGTCGCACTCGCGCCGCAGGGCGTCGGCGAGTTCGGCCGGCTCCCGGCCGGACAGACGCGTCCGCAGCGCTTCCCACCGGTTCTCCAGGGCGTCTTCCAGCGCGCTCAGGGCGCTCATGCTTTCACCTGCTCGGAACGTGGTCGGGGCGGGGAGGACGGGCGGGTGGTCTAGCGTTCCTGGAAGTCGTCGGGCTTGACCTCGGCCTCCTCCAGTGCCTCGCGCATCGTGCGGCCGGTGCCGCCCTGATCGTGCGTCTCCTTGTCCTGCTGCTGCTCGACGATGGCGTCGGTGTCCCGGGTCTTCGGCCGGTTCTCCTCGGGGACGGTCATGTCCGGTGGCTCCTGGTGTGTCAGGGGGTTTCTGCTTCGCTGTACCGTCGGGTGCCCACCACCGGCGCGGATATCCCCGGTACAGCGGTCCGGTGCGCTCCGGCGAGCGGCCCGGCCGCCACGGTGGGTGGCTGTGTCGAACCCTCGTGGGAGACGAAGGAAGCGCACACGATCAAGCTCTGCTCGGCCGGGGTCGCCCGGCTCCAGTACATCGCCCGCAGCGTACGGGCGGTCACCCGGGCCCTGGCCGAGCCCGGCCGCTGCCCCCTGCTCCCGCCGACCGCGCACGCCCCGCCTCCTCGACTCGGACCGTGCGAGGATTCCGGACGAGCAGGCCGGTCAACGGCCGGGAGACGTGTGCGATGCTCATGACGTGATGAGGGAGCCCGTTGTCCCGGTGGGGTCCGGAGCCGCGCCGGACCCGATGGAACTGGCCAGGGTCGTCGCCCGGCAGCGTGCCGAGATGGACCGGCTGCGCGAGCAGGCCACGGCATCGGCCGTCGTGGAACGGGCCAAGGGCGTGGTGATGGTGCTGGACGGGTGCTCCGCCGGCGCCGCCGGCGAGATCCTGCTCCAGCGTGCCGGGGCGGCCCGCCGCACCCTTCTGGAGGAGTGCTGGATCACTCTGGGGGAACTGACGCCCGCCCCGCCCGGCGGGCCGCCCGCACGGCCTGGCGAGGCCGCCGTGGACGCGGTGGCCGGCCTTCCCGGGACCGACCCGCCGGTGATGCCCTCGCCCCCCGACGACGTCGCCGACGCCCTCAGCCGCCTCGCCCGGGTCCTGGTGCGCACCGGCACCCCCCAGGAGCTGGCCCGGTGCCTGCTGGACCACCTCGGGCCTGACCTGGCCGCGGACTCGGTCATGATCTACGCCCGTCGCTCCGGCGGTGGCCTCGAACTGCTCGGGCACGCCGGCATCGACGAACGGCTGGCCGCCCGGTGGCGTCGGGTGTCCCCCACCAGCGGGGTCGCCGCGCTGGACGCGCTCGAGGCCGGTGAGCCTCTCTGGCTGGAGGACTGCGCCGAGGACAGCGCGCGGCACCTGCTGATCGGCGAATCGCCCGGCCGATGGCGGTCCCGCGCCTGGCTGCCGGTGCCCGGCGGGGGCGCCCCCGAGGTCTGCGTCGGTGTGCTGCGCGGGCGCTCCGGTCCCTTCACCCCGCGCGACCGCGCCCATCTGCGCGGAGCGGTCCTGCTCTGCGCCGGCCGGCTGCGTACGTTCACGGCCCTGTCCGGGCCCCCGGCCGACCCGCTCCCGGACTCCGTAAGGGCGCTCCTCGCGGCGCTGCCGGTCGCGGCGATGCTGCTGACCCCGCTGCGCGACTCCTCCGGCGGGACCGAGGACTTCCGGGTCGACGCCGTGACGGCGCAGGCCACCGCCGTCCTGGGCGGCACCGGGGGCGATCCGGCCGGACGGCGGCTGCGGGAGGTGTGGCCCGGCCTGGCGGACACACCGGTGTGGCAGGGCTGTCTGGACACCCTGGCCGGCGGGGATACGTACGAGAGCGAGCCGTTCGCCCACCAGGAGGTGGTGAACGGCGCCGCCGAGCTGGCGATGTACTCCGTACGGGTGACTCGACCCGGGGACGCGCTGGTCGTCACCTGGATCCGGCACGCCTCCTGCGACCGGCGGGAACAGCGGCTCGCCGACCTGCAGCGGCTGGGCAACCTCGGCTGGGCCAACTGGAACCTGGCCACGTCCGAGGCATCATGGTCGTCGCAGGTCTTCGCGATCCTCGGCCGCGACCCGGCGGACGGACCCGTCCGGCTGGCCGATCTCCCCGGACTCGCGGTGCCCGAGGACCGGTCCGCGCTGAGCCACGCCGTCGACATCCTGATCCACAAGGGGCTTCCGTCGGACACCCCGTTCCGGGTCCGCGGCACGCGCGGGGTCCGGCATCTGCGGCTCGCCGCCGAGGCGGTGGCCGACCTGCACGGCACGCCCGTCGAGGTGCACGGCTTCGTGCAGGATCTGACCGCACGGCGGCGGGCCGAGCTCGCCCTGGTGGAGACCGAGCGGGCCATCCTCACCCAGCACGACGTGCTCCAGGCCGAGCGGTCCCTGGTCGCCCGGCTGCAGAACGCCCTGCTGCCGTTGCCCGAGCGGGCGGTCGACCTGGCCGGACTGCGCGTCGAGGTCGCCTACCTCCCCGCCCAGGTCGGCATACACGTCGGCGGCGACTGGTTCAGCGCCATCGAGCTGCCCGACGGCGACGCCCTGTTCGTCGTCGGCGACGTCGCCGGGCACGGGATCGGCGCCGTGGCCACCATGGCCCAGCTGCGGTTCACCGCCAAGGGCATGGTCATCACCGGCTCCTCGCTGACCGGCGCGCTCGCCCGGCTCAACACCCTGCTGCTGCACTCCCGCGACAGCCACGCCACCGCGACCATGGTGCTCGCCCGCTACCGGCCGGCGGACCGGCGCCTGGTCTGGGCGCAGGCGGGACACACCCCGCCCCTGATGCTGCGCGACGGCGAGGTGACGTATCTGCGCCGGCCCGGCGGCATGCTGCTCGGCGGGGCCACCGCACCGCGTTTCGAGGAGGCCGAGTGCCGTCTCGAACCGGGCGACCGGGTGCTGCTGTACACCGACGGCCTGGTGGAGCGGCCCCCGGAGAACATCGACGTGGGCCTCGCGCGTCTCGCCGAGGCCGTGGCGGCCCGCCCCGGCGACGCGGCCGGGTCCCTGGGGACGCTGCTGGAGGCGATGCTGGAGGACGAGCGCCGCGACGACGTGTGCGTGCTGGACATCCGGGTCCCTAAGGAGCGATAGCCGCCGGGCCGGCCACCCGGTCGACCGGTGCGGGCCTCCGGCGTGAGACGGGTGTCGCCGCCGTGGAAGGCCGGTCCTGTCGCCCCGGACGCCGTACCGGAGCCAAGAAGGGGCGACGACGGAGAGGCCGGCGGCGTAGCGGCCGTCGGCGGCACCGGACCGGTGGACGTCCGGGACGCGCAGCAGCCGCTCCTGGAATTCGGGCGCCCGGGGACCCGAGCCGCTCTCCCGCAGGAGCCCCTGCTCGGCGGGGGGCGGCAGACAGGGCCGGGGAAGAGCGGTCGTGGACGGACGCGAGGCGGGGGCCGCGCGGTCGTCGGCGTCGTGTCCCGTGAGCAGGAGCGCGCCGCCGAAACCGGCCACCGCGGTGGCGGCCACGGCGAGGGCGGTGCGGCGGATCCCTGAGGTGTGGCGGGCGGCGGGGACGGGCGGGATCCCTGGCTCCGGCCCTCGGCCCGTGCGGCGGCCGGGGCGGCGGCACCGACTCGCACCCGCTCCCCTCCTCCCGCTCGCACTCCCGGAACAGCTCCGCGAGCGCGTCGGTGCGGCGCGGACGCAGGACGTGGACGAGTTCGGGGGCGGTCCGCCATGCGGCCGTCCCGGTCCGGGCGGTGCCGTCACGTCGCTCTCCCTCCGTGCCGCGAAGGAGCCGATCCGCCCGCACGGAGGGATACGCGGCGAGGGGGCCGCGGGTTCAGGCGGCGTGGAGGAAACGGCGCAGGGACATCGTCAGGGCGGACACGAACGCCTCCCGGCCGGTGTCGTCGAGGGCGTCGAGGGACAGATAGGGGTTGAGGTCCTCCAGTTCGACCAGCAGCAGTTCGCCGCCCGGCGCACGGCAGGCGTCGACGCGCTGGATGCCGTGGTCGAGGGTGTTCCAGTCGACGAAGTCCCGGGCGAAGTCCAGGTCGTCCGGGCCTGGTTCGTACGGCTCCAGCTGCCAGCGTCGCCCGGCGTGCGGGGCGTACAGGGCGTACTGGAAGTCGTGGTCGACGAAGTAGAAGGAGACCTCGTAGGCGAAGTCGATGTGCGGCTGCACCAGGACGTCCCCGTCGGCGAGTCCTCGCACCTCGTCCGCGGGGACGACGCGCAGGCCGATGGAGTCGGCGCCGAGCCTGGGCTTGACCACGTACCGTTCCGTCGTGGGCAGCCGGTGCAGGTCCTCCGGCCGGTCGACGGTGGGGATCACCGGACGGCCGGCGGCGGTCAGGTCGAGCAGGTACTGCTTGCCGGCCATGTCGCCCCGGCCGGTGAGCGGGTTGTAGACCGGTGTTCCGGTCGCGGCGGCACGCTCGCGGAAGGCCTCGTAGGCGTCCGGGTACTCCAGTACGGGACCGCTGTTGCGGACCACGACGGCGTCGAAGCCGTCCATCAGGGCGACGGCGTCCCGCGGATGGCACAGGGCGAGGTCGATGTGCTCGCACAGCCGGGAGGTGAGGAAGACGTCCTCGTCGCCGTAGCGGCGTCCGCGGGCCGGGTAGGCCAGGTCGGTGACGTACAGGACGCGTGGGCGGGCGGGCGGCATACGGGCTCCTCGGGACGGCGGTGGCCCGATCATAGGAACGGCCCTGCGGAGAGGGGCGTGACGGTACCGGGTTCCGTGGCCGATGTGCACCGAGTGCCACCAGTGACCTCCCGCTGCTACGTTCCGTGCATGAGCTCCGGCAAGGCGGTCCCCCGAGGCGGGTGACCCGGCGCGGACGCTCGCCCACCCGCGAGGGTACGGAGTGCCTTTACTGGTGGCACTGAGTGCCATACCCTGTGGCCGTGCACGGTGGCAGGACGCACCGGCACATGCGTGCGGAGTGACCGCGCACGCGGGATTCCGGCCGAGTGCAGGGAGTTGACCAG
This sequence comes from Streptomyces pimonensis, assembly GCF_041380215.1. Lineage (NCBI taxonomy): Bacteria > Bacillati > Actinomycetota > Actinomycetes > Kitasatosporales > Streptomycetaceae > Streptomyces > Streptomyces pimonensis. The sequence goes on along the minus strand of NZ_JAHWZY010000003.1, from coordinate 135,761 downwards.
CGTGTACCACCACTCAGGAAGCGTCGCACAGCAGACAGCCGGCTCCGTGACGGGCATCCTCGACCCCCGGGGCAAGGACCGCGTGCAGGCCATGCTCTTCCAGCGCTGCACCTGGTGCGGCACCGCCATGTACCGCCGGCTGCTCTGTCCGGTCTGCCAGGGCAGCGACCTGCGCACGGAGCGCAGCGAGGGCCTCGGGACGGTCCGCCACTCCACGGTGCTGCACCGCAACACCCCGGCGGCCCGCAGTGTGTCGCTGATCGAGATGGCCGAGGGGTTCGTGGTGCGTGGCCGGGTCATCGGGCCGCCCATCGGCATCCACGGCGGCGACCGGGTACGGCTGTCGACGGCCGAGGACCCGGTGCGGGGCGAGCCGGTCTTCCAACTGGTGGACGAGCCCTTCCGGGCCTGGACCTGACGGACCGCCGGGCGGACCGGCACGCGGCTCAGAGGGTGATGCGGATCCCGACCGTGCCGTCCGTTCCCCGGCGCAGCCGGCTGCCCAGGAGGGTCAGCCGTCCCAGGACGCCGTACTTGCGGGCGAGCAGCTTGCGGTAACGGGCCGTGGTCGCCGGGTCGCAGACCTCCGCGGTGGCGGGGACCTGGTCGCCGGTCGGGTTGCCACGCACGTCGCAGGGCCCGACGAGGACGTCGGCGCGGGCGCGGATCCGCTTCACCTTCCACGAGTCGGCGACGGTCCACACCCCGAGCGCGTCACCATCCCGCACCACCCACACCGGCGTGGCGACGGGCGTGCCGTTCTTGCGGTAGCTGGTGACCAACAGGTACTTCCCCGCCCCGAGCCGGTCCCTCAACGCGTCGTCCATGCGGGGAAGTCTAAGCAGCTCCGGCGGATTCCGCTGTGGTTCGGCAGTTCCCTGAAGGGGTGCGGGACCGTACCGACGTGCGGCTGCCGCCGCGTGGGAGCGACCGGCCACGAAGGCGCCACGGACGCCTGAGCGCTCCGCCGACGGCACATCGCTGTGCCCCCGGCGAAGCGCTCAGACGTCCGGACGCCGGGCGACGAAGACGAGCTCCCGGCCCGGGCGGTCAGGGGCGTCCCGCACCTCGTCCACCGCGAAGCCGTGCCCGGCCAGGTCCGCCTCGACCTCCTCCCGCCCACGGAAGCGCAGCGTCGAGTCCGACGTCAGCACCGCCCCGTCCGCGGCGAACACGTAGACGGTGCGGAACGTCACCAGCGGGCCGTCCACCGCGGTCACCCGGTGCCGGCTCTCGACCGTGCCGACACCGGGTACGTCCGCCCTGGTGTACGACTCCTCACGGGTCCACCCCTCCCAGGCCCGCCGGGCCGGATCGCGGGTCTCGAACACCAGGCGTCCCCCGGGCCGCAGTGCCGTGCGGGCGCCCCGCAGGGTGCCGTGCCAGACGCCGGGACCGACGACGGCCTGGGCGACGTTCGCCGTCATGGTCACCAGATCGACCCGCAGCGGTGGCAGCGCCGTCGCGTCGCCCTCGATCCAGCGGACCCGTGCGCCGCCCGGCTTGCCCCGCGCCACGTCGAGGGACGCCCCCGCGGGGTCGACGCCGACCACCTCGATCCCCCGGTCGGCCAGGAGCAGGGCGAACACCCCCGTTCCGCAGCCGATGTCCAGCACCCGCCGGGCACCGAACTCCTCCGCCATGCCGAGGTACGCGCCGAGATCGCCGCGGTCGGGGTCGAGCGGGTCGTAGACCGCGGCGAGCCGCGGGTGGCCGTAGCACTCGTCAGACACGGACACCGCCCGCACGCTCCACGGCGTCCGCCATCCGCCGCACCGCCTCCTCGAGCACTTCGGGCGAGGCGGCGAGGTTCAGCCGGACGTGACCTGCTCCTCCCGTACCGAAGGGCAGGCCGGAGTTGAGGGCCACCCGGCCGTGCCGGAGGAAGGTCTGGGCGGGGTCGTCACCGAGACCGAGGGCGCGGCAGTCCAGCCAGGCGAGGTAGGTGGCGTCGCCCGGCCGGTAGCGGATCGCCGGCAGTCGCTCGGCCAGGAGGTCCGCGAGCAGCCGGCGGTTGGTGTCCAGACCGGTGAGCAGGGCGTCCAGCCACCCGGTTCCCTCGCGCAGGGCGGCGGTGTGGGCGAGGACGCCGACATGGCTCGCGCCGTGACCGGCCTCCTCGGGCATCCGCGCCAGGTCCCCGGCGGCCTCGGGCCCCGCGACGGCGAGGGCCGCCTTAAGCCCGGCCAGGTTCCACGCCTTCGACGCCGACATCAGCGACAGGCCGCGCCCGCCGCCCGGCACGCTCAGGTACGGCACGAAGCGTGCGTCGCCGACAACCAGCGGGGCGTGGATCTCGTCGGCGACGACACGTACGCCGTACCGCTCGGCGAGAGCGGCGACGGCGGACAGCTCGTCGGCGGTGTGCACGGTGCCGGTGGGGTTGTGCGGGCTGCACAGCAGGTAGGCGGCCCGCCGCCGGCCGGCCGTCACCCGCCGGAAGGTGGCCTCCAGGACGTCGGGGTCGATCCGCCCGTCCGCACCCAGCGGAGCCTCGGCCACCCGGCGGTCCATGTGCCCGACGAAATCGTGGAACGGCGGGTACACCGGTGTGTTCACCACCACCGCGTCCCCGTACCCGGTGACCAGTTTCAGCATCTCGACCACGCCCAGCATGACGTCGGGCACGATCGCGGTGCGCTCCACGGCGAGCCCGTCCCAGTCCCACCGCTTGCCCGCGAAGGCGGCCAGCGCCTCCGCGTAGGCGGTACCGACGGGATAGCCGGTGTCGCCGAGCTCCATCGCCTCGGTGACTGCGCGGACGACCGGTTCGGCCAGGAGCACGTCCATCTCGGCCACCCACAGAGGCAGTACGTCCTCGGGGTGGGTGCGCCACTTCATGCTGGTGCGGCGGCGCAGACGGTCCAGGTCGAGGGCGCGCAGCGGATTCGGTTCACCGGACGTCTCGTGCGGGATCCTGGTCATGAGCACACGATAGGCGGCCGTGGCGCGCGTGGACACCGGGACGGCGGGGCGCCGGCCGCCTTCCGCCGGGCGGGACCGCGCCCGGACTGAACGCGCCGGGTCACGGACCCGTATGGGAGGAGGGCGTTCGACCCAGGGGGCCCTCGCGGCGGCCCATCCTGTTGACGGCCGGCCGCTGTTCGGCCGGGTTCAACGTGACCGACCGGGAGCGGGACTTCATCCTCACGGCCGGGCACCGCGGGCCCGACGGGCCGGTGTGGTCCGCCGACGACCGGGGCGAGCAGGAGGTCGGGACCACGGTCGGCGGAAGCTTCCCCGGGGACGACTACTCGCTGATCGAGTACGCCGGCGAGGGCGTCGGCGTGGTGGCCGTCGGTGGCGGCAGGGGCGTACGGATCACGGGGGTGGCGGATCCGGCGGTGGGCGCCCGTCCGTCGCCTCCCGGCCCATGCGGGTGCCGCCGCCGAACACCCACCACAGGGCGGGTCCGGTGACGCCGATCCCCGCCCAGGCCAGGGTGCCCGGACGGTCACCGAGGAGGAGGACGCCGCACAGGACGGACAGCGCGACGCCCGTGACGGCGCTCACCGGCACGACCACGCTCATCACGCCATGACTCAGGCCACGGTTGAGGAAGCGCATGGCGGTGGCGCTGCCGACACCGGACAGGGCGCCCCAGAGGAGATCGGAGCCGACGAGGGCGTCGGCGGGCAGGAGGAGAGCGGCGCCTGTGGCGAGCAGCAGGCCGCCGAGCTGGCCGAGGAAGGTGACGGCCGTATGCGGGACGCGGCGGGACAGCAGTCCGCCGGCGGTGGGGGCACCTCCCTGCTCGAGCGAAGCCGAGAGCCTGGGGGACGACGATGCCGTAGCAGAGGGCCGAGGTCAGTGCGAGAAGGGCACCCGTTCAGCGACAGGCACCCAGCCGACGGGATCGCGATCCCGGGGCCGCCCGGCGGTCGCTCAGGCGGCTCCGGCCGACTGAGGGAGGGCCGAGGCCCACTCCTGGACCAGACGTCGGTATTCCTCGCGCTGTTCGACGCTGAGTGTCCCGCCCGACCGGAGCCACAGGGCCCGGATCTCCTCGTTGACCTCGTCAGCCGATCGCTCGGAGAGGGGTTCAACAGTGGTGGACATGCCGTGAAGCATACGGGGCCGGACGTGAAGACGCTGTGAGTAAACGCACGCCCGTGGGGCATTTCGGTCAGTGGCGCTGATCACGTCCATCTACCAAGGAACGTGGGCGAGTTCACACCCCGATCGCGGGGACGCGTCCGCGATGCGAGGCGCCCGGCGGTCCGGGCGCCCGCGGCGATCAGGTGCCCGGCTTGCGGCCGTACACGTAGACGTCGTCGCCGTTCCTCAGCAGCGACCAGTACTTCTTGGCGGTGGCCTTCGTCATGTTGACGCAGCCGTGGGAGCCGGGCGGGTTCCACATGCTGACGCCGGCCGAGTGGAAGGCCTGACCGCCGTCGAAGAACTGGCTGTAGGGCATCGGCACGTCGTAGATGGTCGAGACGTGGTCGATGTTGCGCCAGTAGATCTTCTTCAGGCCGGTACGGGTCTCGTACCCGTTGCGGCCCGTGCGGACCGGGACGGGTCCGTAGACCAACTTCTTGCCGTCCTGGATCCAGCTGAGCTGGAGCGTGAGGTCCACGCAGGCGATACGCCCCTTGTTCTTGGGACATTTGCCTGATTTGTTCGGGTTTTTCCCAACGGCCTTCTGCTTGTTCATCAGGTTCATCACGCCCCAGGTCACGGGACCGGCGTACCCGATGTTCGGCGTGATGCCGTGCTTGGTCTGGAAGGAACGGATGGCCTTGCAGTCGGCGGAGGACTGCTTCCCGTCGACCGGACGGCCGAGGAACTTCTCCACCTTCTTCTGGTGCGGGCCCGTCGAGGTGGTGCAGCTCGCGGCCTGCGCCGGTGTCGCACCGAGCGCGAGTGCGAGCGGAGCCACCAGCGAGGTGACCCCGAGGACGACGGCGCCCCGTCTACGCATGTCCCCCATGTTCCCTTCCGCCTTTCCCCAGAGGTGAGCGCTTGGCGTGCGCACTCTGTCAGATAGACGATCCGGCGGAGGAATCGGTTGTACGGCCGAACGGTGGCATTCGGCGGGCGGGGTCGCGACGACCGGCTACCGCGGCGGGGTCTCGCCCGGCGCCTGCCGGAACTCCGAGTTGACCGCCGTGATGGCGCCGACGACGGCGAGGGCGGTGCCGGTGATCCACGCCGCGTCACGGGAGGCGAGGCGGGCGACGGCGGCCGCGATGTCCCCGGGCTCGCCGATCCGGCCCAACGGGTGGAGACGCCGGTCCGCTTCGAGCGCCACGCCCCGGCCCGCCCGGGCACGGGCGCGCACGGTCCCCGGCGCGACGAGGTCGCCCCGGACCCCCGCGGGGCCCCGGGGTGCCCGGCGAGGGTGCGGGCGAGGGAGACCAGGCCGTCTTGGCCGCGCTGTAGGCGTGGTTGCCGGAGTCCTGGAGGCCTCTGACGGAGCCGACGTTCACGATCCCGCTCCGGTCGGAGTCGGCGCGGCAGCAGCGGTACGCGCCGGTGAGGGTGACGTCGAGGTCCTCCGTGGCCCACTCGTCGTCCGGCTCGTCCTCGAAGCGGGGCGCGTCCGCTGTGCGGTGGGCGGCGTTGTCGACCAGTACGTCGAGCGACCCGAAGGTGTGCACGGCATGTGCGGCGGCCGCCTCGACCGAGGTCCGGTCGGTCACGTCACAGCCGAAGGCGCCGGCGCCGAACCCCCGCTCCCGCAGCACCGCCGCCGTCCGCTCCGCCTCGTCGGGGGCCACGTCGGCCGCCAGGACCCGCGCCCCCTCCCGGCGAACCACGCGGCGGTGGCGGCTCCGATGCCGCGCGCCGCCCCGGTGACGAGCACCCCGTACCCCGCGAACCGCCTCGTGTCCGTCGTCATGGGACGAAGGTGGCCACCGGGACGACTGCGGCGGCAGGGGCGGACGGGATCAACGGTAGCCGGTCACGTCGGCCGGCCTGCCCGCGTCCTGGACCTCTACGAGGTAGCGCCAGGCATCCGGACGGCTGCCGTCGAGGTCGGTGAATCCGTACTCCCGGGCGAGGCCGCCGCTGGAGAGGGAGGTGCCGTTGAAGCGGGCCGCGTCCGGGTCTGCGGCGAGGGCGGCGACGGCCCGGCCGGCATAGCGCGGGGTCTCCGAGATCGCGAAGTGGGGGACGTCGTCGAGGGCGTCGCGCCAGTTGTCCTCGCGCACGCCGAAGTGGTCGAGCATGATCTCCGAGCGCAGCCAGCCCGGGGTGAGGGCCACGGCCGTGGCGCCGCGCGGGCCGAGTTCATGGCCGAGGGCGAACGCCATGCGCAGGACGGAGGCCTTGGCGAGGTCGTAGAAGAAGGAGACGCGGTAGTGGTCGCGGTTGTAGTCGGCGGTGCCGTCGGTGACCTCGACGACCAGTCCGCCGGGGTGGCTCAGCAGCAGGGGCAGCGCGTGGTGACTGGTGACGGCGTGGGTCTCGACGGCGAGGCGGAGCAGACGCAGGCCCTTGTCCAGGTCGTGCTCCCAGAGGGGAGCGTCCCACTCGAAGAGGGTCTCGCCGCCCCAGATGTCGTTGACCAGGACGTCCAGGCGGCCCTGTTCGCCGGCGATGCGGTCGACCAGTGCCTTCACCTGCCCCGGCTCCAGGTGGTCGGTCGGCACCGCGATCCCCCGGCCGCCCGCCTCGGAGACCAGGTCTGCGGTGTCCTCGATGGTCTCGGGACGGTCGTACTCGGAACGGCGGGCGCGGGTGGTGCGGCCCGTGACGTAGACGGTCGCGCCCGCCGCTCCCAGTTCCACGGCGATGCCCCGCCCGGCGCCCCGGGTCGCCCCGGCCACCAGCGCGACCCTGCCCTTGAGCTGCTCCGACATGTACGGCCTCCCGTCAACGGCTCTCTGCTGTCGCTTCGAGCGTGACGGGTAAGCCGGACATCTTCTGTCACCTTTTCGCGCCGGTCGCCCGGGACAGCTCAGTGGCCCCGCGCGATCCATTCCTCCAGGTGCGGGGCCTCCGCGCCGATGGTGGTGGGGTCACCGTGACCGGTGAGGACCGTCGTCTCGGGCGGGAGGGTGAGCAACCGGTCCCGGATCGAGTCGATGATCGTCGGGAAGTGGCTGAAGGAGCGGCCGGTGGCGCCGGGACCGCCCTGGAAGAGGGTGTCGCCGGTGAACACCGTCGCCAGGCCCGGGTCGTGGAGGCAGACCGCGCCCGGCGCGTGCCCGGGGGTGTGCAGCACGGTGAGGTCGGCGCCGGCGGCCTCGATCACCTGGCCGTCGACCAGCCAGGAGTCGGGGTCGCGGTCGGGGTGGGTCTGCTTCCACAGCTGCAGGTCGTCGGGGTGCAGCCAGATGGTGGCGCCGGTGCGGTCGGCGAGGGCGGGGGCGGCGTCGATGTGGTCGTTGTGGGCGTGGGTGCACACGATGGCCGTCAGGCGCCGGTCCCCCACCGCCTCGGCGATGGCATCGGCGTCGTGGGCCGCGTCGATCACGATCACCTCGTGGTCGTCGCCGACGATCCACACGTTGTTGTCGACGTCCCAGGTACCGCCGTCGAGACTGAACTGCCCCGAGGTGACGAGTCGTTCGATGCGGGCGGCCATCACAGCACCACCACCGAACGCAGCACGTCGCCGCGGTGCATCCGCTCGAAGGCCTTCTCCACCTCATCCAGCTGGATGGTCTCGGTGACGAACGCGCCCAGGTCCAGGCGGCCCTGGAGATGGAGGTCGATCAGCATCGGGAAGTCCCGGGAGGGCAGGCAGTCGCCGTACCAGGAGGACTTCAGGGAGCCGCCGCGGCCGAAGACGTCGAGGAGCGGCAGTTCGATCTTCATCTCCGGGGTGGGCACGCCGACCAGGACGACCGTGCCGGCCAGGTCACGGGCGTAGAAGGCCTGCCGGTAGGTCTCGGGGCGGCCGACGGCCTCGATGACGACGTCGGCGCCGAACCCGCCGGTGAGTTCGCGGATCGCCTCGACGGGGTCGGTCCCGCGCGAGTTGACGGTGTGGGTGGCGCCCATGGAGCGGGCGGTCTCGAGCTTGCGGTCGTCGATGTCGACGGCGATGATCTTCGCCGCTCCGGCCAACCGGGACCCGGCGACCGCCGCGTCCCCGACGCCGCCGCAGCCGATGACGGCGACCGAGTCGCCCCGGCCGACGTTCCCGGTGTTGATCGCGGCGCCGATCCCGGCCATCACCCCACAGCCGAGCAGCCCGGCGACCTTCGCGGAGACGGCGGGGTCCACCTTGGTGCACTGTCCGGCGGCGACGAGGGTCTTCTCGGCGAAGGCTCCGATGCCCAGGGCCGGGGAGAGCTCCTGACCGGTGGAGGCGAGGGTCATCTTCTGCTTCGCGTTGTGGGTGTCGAAGCAGTACCAGGGGCGTCCGCGCAGACAGGCCCGGCACTTCCCGCACACCGCACGCCAGTTGAGGATCACGAAGTCACCGGGTGCGACCTCGGTGACGCCGTCGCCGACCGACTCGACCACGCCCGCGGCCTCGTGCCCGAGCAGGAACGGGAAGTCGTCGCTGATCCCGCCCTGTTTGTAGTGCAGGTCGGTGTGGCACACCCCGCAGGCCTGCACCCGGACGACCGCCTCGCCGGGGCCGGGATCGGGCACGACGATCGTCTCGATCCGTACCGGCTCGTCCTTGCCGGGTGCGATCACGCCGCGTACTTCCTGCGCCATGCTGTTGGCTCCTTACATCGGCCCGTGTCCGTCCCCCCGACCCTACGCGGGAATGATCTCGCCCGCCGCCCGCCGCCCGCCGTCAGCGGGAGTGTCCCCGCGACGTAGCCTGGACCTCCGACCGACGCCGAGGGGGGCGACGTGAGCATCGCGGCAGAGGAGTCCGGCCCGCCCGCCTGGCGGCTGCTCCTCGGATACGTACGACCGCACCGGTGGGCGCTGCTGGGCGGTGCCGTGCTGTCCCTGATGACCGGGGCGACGGGGCTGATGCTGCCGCTGGTGGCCCGGGACCTGATCGGTGACCTCTCGGACGACCGGGCGATCACCGGCGCTCTGCTGCTGATGTCGGCGCTCGTGGTCGCCAACGCCGTGCTGGGGGCGCTGGGTTCGTACGTGCTGCGGCGGACCGCCGAGTCGGTGGTGCTCGGGGCGCGGCGCTCGCTGTCGTCGTATCTGCTGCGGCTGCGCGTCACCGCCGTCGACCGCAGTGAGCCGGGCGACCTGATGGCCCGCATCACCTCCGACACCACCCTGCTGCGTGAGGTGACCACGGACTCGCTGGTGGGTCTCGGCACGGGCGGGCTGACACTGATCGCGACCGTGGCGCTGATGGGATTCGTGGACCCGGTGCTGCTGGGGGTCACTCTGGGCGTGATCGCGCTCGCCGGCACGGTGCTGGGCGTGATCGTGCCGCACATCAACCGGGCCTCCCGGCAGGCGCAGGACGCGGTCGGCGTGATGGGCGCCTCGCTGGAGCGGGTACTCGGCGCGCTGCGCACGATCAAGGCGTCCGGTGCCGAGCCGCGGGAGGAGCGCACGCTGCACGAGGCCGCGCAGGAGTCGTGGCGGCAGAGCGTGCGCGCCGCCAAGTGGTCGGCCGCGGCGGGCAACACGGCCGGGCTCGCGATGCAGGTCGCGTTCATCACGGTGCTCGCGGTGGGCGGCGCGCGGGTGGCGACCGACGCCATCGACATCGGGACGCTGGTGGCGTTCCTGCTGTTCGTGTTCTATCTGATGGCGCCGATCCAGCAGGTCGTCGGCGCGCTCACGCAGTACCAGACGGGCAGCGCCGCCCTCGCCCGGATCCAGGAGGCGCTGCGGCTTCCCGCCGAGCCTGCCGCCGGGCCCGCGCCGTTGCCCGTGTCCGGCGCCGAACCCGCCGCGCTCGCCTTCGAGGACGTCCGCTTCCGGTACGCCGACGACCTGCCGTACGTCCACCACGGGGTGACGTTCACCGTGCCGGCGCGGGGCATGACGGCGTTCGTCGGTCCGTCCGGAGCGGGCAAGACCACCGTCTTCTCCCTCATCGAGCGGTTCTACGAGCCCGACTCCGGCGTGATCACGCTGGACGGCCGGAACCTGGCCGACTGGGAGCTGCCGCGGCTGCGGGCCTCGATCGGGTACGTCGAGCAGGACGCGCCGGTGCTGTCGGGCTCCCTGCGGGACAACCTGTTGCTGGGCAACCCCGAGACGGACGGCGACACCCTGACGCGGGTGCTGAGGACGACCCGGCTCGACGGACTGGTGTCCCGGCTGCCGGACGGGCTCGACACCCTCGTCGGGCATCGCGGCACCAAGCTGTCCGGTGGTGAGCGGCAGCGGGTCGCCATAGCCCGCGCCCTGCTGCGCCGCCCCCGGCTGCTGCTGCTCGACGAGGCGACCTCGCAGCTCGACGCGGTGAACGAGGCGGCACTGCGGGACACCGTCGCCGACGTGGCGCGCACGACGACGGTGCTGGTCGTCGCGCACCGGCTGTCCACGGTGACGGCGGCCGACCGGATCGTGGTGATGGACGCGGGCCGGGTACGGGCCGTCGGCACGCACCGGGAGCTGGTGACCGCCGATCCGCTGTACGCCGAGCTGGCCGCCACGCAGTTCCTCGCGACGGCCGAGTGAGCGGCGCGGGGCCCTGTTTGCCGTGCCCGCGGGCCGGCGGCGTCCGCGTCGCCCGCCGCGTCCGGCCCCGGCGCTGCGCCGAGTCCGAGGAGCCCGCGTCGCGTCAGCTCCGTACCGGGCACGGCGTCCCGGAGAGGGTCCCGAGAGAGCTCGGCGCCGTACGGGTGGGTGTTCAAGCCCTCGGGGGGGTCGGCCGGTCAGACATGGGGGCACTCCCGGTGCGACATGCTCGCGCGTGCGTGGTGGGCGGTCGCGCGTGCGGTACGCCGAAGGGGACGCACGACAGCACACTGACGGACAAATCGTCGCACACCCCGCCCGACCGGACGCGGCAACCAGTATCGACACCCTGTCGGCCGGACGCTCCGCCGATCGTGACGGAGAGCGCGGCCCTCCGGCCCCTCCAGCCACCTGATCCACCCGGCTCCCCTGGTTCCCACCGGTCACGACGGGACGCCGACCGGACGGACGGGAGAGAAACCCGGAGACACGCGTGTGAGTCCCGCGGGAGGGGGTAGTCGCCCGGTACCACCTCCGATCGTGGGAAGGAGGTCCGTGAGAGCGCATCCACTCGCAGTGTCCGGGCCGCTTCCACCGACACGAAGCGGTCCGGCCCGTCAGCGCCGGGGCAGCCGGTGGAGTTCCACCTCCGTGAGCCGGCCCCCGGCGACCGTGGCGGTCATATAGGTGCAGTGGGGCTGCCGACGGCGGTCCGTCGGCGATCCCGGGTTGAGCAGACGCAGTCCTGTGGGAGCGGTGGTGTCCCACGGGATGTGACTGTGGCCGAACACCAGCACGTCGACCCCGGGGAAGCGGGCGGCGCACCGGTTCTCCCTCCCCCGCGCCGGGCCCGTCTCGTGGACCACGCCGAAGCGCACCCCGTCGAGATCCGCGTACGCGGTCTCCGGCAGACGGGCCCGCAACGCGGGCCCGTCGTTGTTGCCGTACACGCCGACGAGCCTGCAGCTGCGGCTCTCCAGAAGATCGAGGGTGGCGGTGTCGACCCAGTCCCCCGCGTGGAACACGACGTCCACGCGAAGAAGTTCGTCCAGCAGCCGCGCGGGCAGCCGCTTGGCGCGCTTCGGCAGGTGGGTGTCGGAGGTCAGGAGCAGTCGCACGGGCGGCAGACTATGCGGTGCCGCTCCCCCGGTGCGGCGCCACGCCTCGAGCGACCCGGCGGGCCGGTCGGCCGGCGGTCGTCCCGGCGGGTTCCCGGCGGGTTCCCGGCGGGTTCCCGGCGGTGGGGCGGACCGGGACGCGACGACCGCCTGCGCAGCCGGGCGCCGTCGGTCACCAGGACGGACCCGAGGCCGCGGTCGCGCATGATGCGGGCGGCCTCCGCGACCGAGGTGCGCGGCCCGACGATCGCCGGAGCACCGGTCGTGGTGTCGCGCACGTGCTGTGCCCTGACGTCTCCCTCTCTGTCTCCCGGTGGCGCCCCGGATGCCCGGCGGAGCGGTGGGGTCACCGGGCGCGGGTGTTCCCGGCGACCGTCAGGGCCGCACCACGAACTCCTCCCACACCTGCTGGCCGCCGCTGACCGGAAGGGTCGCCACTTGGGCGGGCCGGCGGGCTGGAGCACCCGGAACTCCAGTTCGCGGTCGCCGATCGTCATGTGGTCGGCCTCGACGGCGGACATCAGTGAGGGCAGGTCCTCCGGCACCGTCAGGCCCAGCAGGGTGTCCACCCGTCCGTCGAAGCCGTCCGGGTCGATGCCGAACAGCTCCAGGATGTCCTCGCCGCCCCGGACCCGCCCGGTGTCCATGGCGAGGATGAAGCCGTCGGGGCCCAGGGAGACGCCCTCGGCGGGGGCGGCCTGCGCGGGCAGGGCGGGGGCCTCGGCGACGAGGCCGAGACAGAGGCGGTCGTCGGCGTCGAAGCCGTCGGCGCGCCCGCCGACCGCGAGCAGGAAGCCGCCGCCGCGCACGGGCAGCGCCGCCAGGAAGAAGTCACGGCTGGGCACGCGCCGCGACTGCGCTTGTGCGGCGAGGTCGTCCGGCCCCGGCCACACCGACCGCCCGCGGTGGGCCTCGGCCACCGGGGCGCGCCCGGTGACGGGACAGCCGTCCCGTACCCGAGGACGGCAAGGTGGTCCAGCAGTCGCCTGCCGGACCGGCTCCAGGCCAGCACCGGCGGGCGGCTGCACGAGCTGGTGCGGCGGCAGCCGGCGTGAGCTGCCGGGCGTCCACGGCGCACACGTCGACGGACGGTCACCGTACGGTCACGCCTGTGGCACGTCTTCGCCGTATGCGGGAGCCCGCCCGTTGCTCCGCGCGGTAAGCGGGTACCCACGGGCCATGCGAACCAGCGTGATGGATGTCGGATCGAAGACCGTCAGACTCGTCGTGGCGGACACGGCGGGCGGGGCGCCGCTGCCGGTGCACACGGCGAAGTGGCCGCTCAGGCTGTCCGATGAGGTCACGCCCGGGGAGCCGGTGCCGGAGGAAGCCGTGGAGCGCCTCGTGGACGCCGTCGCCGCGGCGGACAGGACCGCCGCGCGGTGGGGCGCGCCGGGGCCCCTGGCGTTCGCGACCGCCGTGGTGCGCAGCGCCCCGAACCGGCAGGAGGTGCTGAGCACGGTCCGGGCCCGGGCCGGCGTCGACCTGTGCACGCTGCCCGGCGAGGTGGAGGCCGAGCTCACGTTCCTCGCGGCCCGGCGCTGGATGGGCTGGCGCTGCGGGCCGCTGGCGCTGCTGGACATCGGCGGGGGCTCGCTGGAGGTCGCCTTCGGACGCGGCCGGCTGCCCGACTTCGTCGCCTCCCTGCCGCTGGGTGCGGGCCGGCTCACCCACGAACACTTCGCGGACGCGGATCCGCCTTCCCGGGAGCAGGTGCGGGCGTTGCGCCGGCGGGTGCGCCACCAGCTGCGGGACGTGGCGGCCCGGATCCGCTGGGAGGGACCCCGTACGGCGGTGGCCACCTCCCGCACCTTCCAGCAGTTGGGGCGGCTGTGCGGGGCCGCGCCCGGACGGCACGGCCCGTTCGTGGAGCGGGAGCTGTCCTGCACCGACCTGCGAAGGGCGATCGACCGGCTGGCCGCCCTGTCCGCCGCCGAACGCGCCCGGCTGCCCGGGATCTCCGCCCCGCGCTCCGCGCAGAGCCTGGCGGGCGCGGTCGTGGGGCACACGGCAATGAAGCTGACCGGCCTGGACACGGTGACGATCTGCCCCTGGGCGCTGCGCGAGGGGGTGCTGCTGCGCCATATCGAGGACGGCCCCTCCTGGTGGGCGGAGATCACCCGCCTCAACGAGAAGGATGCGGCGGCCGCCGACCCCGTACCGCTGCGCATCGCCACCGCGCACGGCTGACCCCGACGTACGACGTAAGGAGAGACCCGTGTCCGAGCAGGACGACCGCAAGAAGCCCGAGACGGCCGTCGAGGAGGTGCTGCGCGAGGTCGAGGACGCCGAGCGGCACGCCGAGGGCTCCGCCGGGCGCCACCACCGGGGTGAGGGGGGAGACGCCCTCACCCCGAACATCGAGGCGCAGGAGGAGTCCCGGGGCGACTAGCGGGTGCTGCCGCGGCGGCGGGCCGAGAGGGCGGCGCCGCCGGGGCCCGGGCGACGTCCAGCAGGCCGGCGGCCATGGCGCGGGCGGTCCTGCGGGACCAGCCGTGACCGCTTCCGCCCTCCGGGAAGCCCGGTCCGGGTCCGGGGCCTGCAGCAGGTCCGCGCCTGGCCGGGGACGGTGCAGCCGAGGCCCGCAAGGACGCCGGCGATCTCGCCGATCACACGGTGTGCGTCGTCCCCGTCCCCGGGGACGACGGCTTCCGCCGCCCGGTTGCAAAAGACCGGCCGGCCCTCGTCGTCCGGCTCGGACAGCACCGCGCCCGTCCGCTCCGAAACCCGTTCGGCCGCCGACGAGGGCTGCCCGAGCCGGGCCGGGAGGCGAGGACGAGGGTCCCGGACGCGAGGATCTCCCCGTGGACGGGACGGGCGTCGTCCTCGTGCGCGGCCCCGCCGCCCCCGCCCGGAGCGATGTCCGGGGTCCGCCGCGCGGACGGCGCCGGCCTGCACGCCGTCCTTCCGCACCTGCCCGACGACGGTCCCGGGCGGCGCCTCGGCCCCGGAGGTCTCCGGTGACTTCTCGAGGGTGCAGTCGATCCCAGGTGCCTCCGTACGGTCACGGAGTGTCCCGCGGGCGGCCGGTTGCCTCGCGGACGGGGGTGTCCGCGAGCCGTCCGGGTACACGGGGCCCATGGAGCACACCTGCGAAGAACCCCGGCTGCCGGCGCCGCGCGGCCCCTTGAGCAGAGCGGTCGAGGACCATCTGCGGGCCGTCGGCCCGCTGCCTGCCGACGAGGAGATCACCGCCGCCCCCGTGTACGGCGACGACTTCCAGCTCGCCCTGTACCTCTGTTACGAGCTGCACTACCGCGGCTTCGCGGGCGTGGCGGCGGAGTGTGAATGGGACCCGGAGCTGCTGCGCGTCCGCGCCGCCCTGGAGGAGCGCTTCCTCACCGCGCTGCGCGCGGACGCCCGGCGGCACGACGACGTCGACGAGGCGCTCGCCGGCATCCTGGTGGAACCGGTGGACGGCACGGGCGTCAGCCACTTCCTGCGCGACGAGGGCGAACTGTGGCACGTCCGTGAGTACGCCGTCCAGCGGTCCCTGTACCACCTGAAGGAGGCCGACCCGCACGCGTGGGTGCTGCCCCGGCTGTGGGGCCGGGCCAAGGCGGCGATGGCGGCGGTCGAGTTCGACGAGTACGGCGGCGGTCGCGCCGACCGGGTGCACGCCCGTCTCTTCGCCGATCTGATGACGGACCTGGGTCTGGACCCCACGTACGGCCGCTATCTGGACGCGGCCTGCGCCGAACTGCTCGTGACGGTGAACCTGATGTCCCTCTTCGGTCTCCACCGCTCCCTCAGGGGCGCCCTGGTGGGCCACTTCGCGACGGTCGAGATCACCTCGTCGCCCGGCTCGCGACGGCTCGCCGAGGCGATGCGCCGCACGGGCGCGGGGCCGGCCGCCGAGCACTTCTACGACGAGCACGTGGAGGCGGACGCGGTGCACGAGCAGGTGGTGCGCCACGAGGTCATCGCCGGTCTGCTGGAGGCGGAGCCGCACCTCGCGGCGGACATCGCCTTCGGCGTGGACGCCACCGTGTTCGCCGAGGACCGCCTGGGCGAGAGGCTGCTCGCGGACTGGAGCGCCGGCCGGTCGTCGCTGCGTACTCCCCTGCCCCAGGAGTTCGCCCATGTTTCTTGACGGCGGGGGTACTCGGCGATCCGTGACTCCACTGGCGCCACCGGGCGTGTACGCCCCTCAAGAGGACACCGAGCTGCTGGCCGATGTCCTGTCCGACGAGCCCGTCCCTGAGAACGCGGACGTTCTCGACGTGGGGACGGGATCCGGCGCGCTGGCGGTCGAGGCCGCCCGGCGCGGCTACCGGGTGACCGCGGTCGACGTCTCACGGCGGGCGGTGTGCGCGGCGCGACTGAACGCGTTGCGGGCCGGTGTGCCGGTCCGGGTCCGGCGCGGCAACCTGTTCGATCCGGTGCGGGGTGAGTCGTTCGACCTGATCCTCGCCAATCCACCGTACGTTCCGGCACCCGGCGACGGCTCGCTGCCGCGGGGCGCGGCCCGGGCCTGGGACGCGGGCGGCGACGGACGGCTCGTCCTGGACCGGATCTGCCGGGAGGCGCCCGCGCTGCTGAGGCCGGGCGGAGTCCTGCTGCTGGTGCAGTCGGTGCTCAGCGACCCCGAGCTGACGGTCGGCGGGCTGCGGGCGGCCGGCACGAAGGCCGCGGTGATCCGGCGCCGGCGCATCGACTTCGGCCCGGTGCTGCGGGGCAGGGAGCGCTGGCTGCGGGAGCGGGGGCTGCTGTCCGTGACCGACGACAAGGAAGAGCTGGTGGTGATCCGTGCCGAACTCCCCGTCTGACGCCCCCCGTCGCGTCACCGTCCGGCGCAAGGGCCCCTTGCTGGTGGAGGGGCCGGTGGAGGTCGAGCTCGAGGACGGCACGGTCGTCGCCTCCGACCGTTTCCGGGTGGCCCTGTGCACCTGCCGCCGCAGCCGGCGGTATCCGTGGTGCGACACCAGCCACCGGGACCGGGCCTGAGCCGCCGGGCCGCGTGAGGGCCCGGCGGCCGGCGGGCGGCCCCACTCCGCCCGCCGGCCTCCTTGCGCGGGATCGCACGTTCCGCGGGAGGCCTGGTACTCCCCAGCCCATCGGCCGCCGCGCGGTCACGGGAAACCGTGCGATCCCGGTCTCAGAACGCGAAGACGCTCGAACCGTGAGCGTTCATCACGCACGCGTTGGGGAAGACCCGCTCGTAGGAGACGCGCTGTCCCCGCCACACCCCGTCGACGGTGACGAGCACCGGGTCGTACTCCTTGGTGCAGAGGACGCCCTCCCGCATCGTCAGGGTGTCGAGGTCGCCGCCGAGGCGGTTCATCTCCGCGCAGGCCGCTCCCGGGGCCGGGTGGGTGCCCGAGGGACCCGGGGCGCAGGTCAGGGTGACCGCGCGTTCGGGCATGACGGTCGTCGCGCTTTCGCCGTGGCCCACGGTGAGCACCAGGGCCGAGGGGGCGTAGAGCACGGACGGGGCGGTCCCCGGGGTTGCGAGCGCCGCCCCGGACAGGGGTGCGCAGACTGCGGCGGCCGTGAGGCCGAGGGTGGTGGCCCAGCGCGCGGTGTTCCGCATTGTGTGCATCCTTCCGCTCGTGTCGACGAGTCGCCGGCTCGTGCTCGGTCGGTGCCGAACCGGCGTGCCGGAGTCTGCCGAGTCCGCTCCGGAACTTCACATCGGGCATGTCGATTCCAGTAACCTTGCGTGTTGAATCAGTGGCTCGAAGTCACGGAACGCGCGGGGCGGAGCCCGGTAACCGCACGGGGACCGGATGCGCGAAGCGGCCAGATGGCCGGAATGCGGCCACTCGTTAATCGGCCTGAAACATTCCGATTCCGCTCTCCGCAGACCGTTCCATGACGTCTTGTGTTCATGAACCGGGCGAGTAATCGTCATTACATGAGGGCGGAGGAGCAGCGGGAACAACTGCGGGGCTGGTTCGCCGGCCGGCTCCCCGACGATCTCTTCGAGGAGCTGACCGAGGTCACGGTCGACCGTGAGGAGATCACCGCCATCGACCGCGTTCCCGGTCCCCGGAGGGGGAGGGACGCCTCGCCGGCCGAGCGGGAGGCGGCGGTCGGGGGCCGCGTCCAGGAGTTCCGGGAACGCACCCGAAACGACCGGATCGCGGTCGCCCGGGACGCCGAGCGCCGCTTCGGCCGGAAGGTCTCCCCCGGAAGGTCTCCCGGGGCGTGGAGTGCGACGGGCAGCGCGTCCTGTTCACGCAGGTGGCGGCGCCCGTCACGACCCGGCTGCGCCAGCCGGAGCGGCAGGTCCCCGACACCCTCATCGCGGGCGGGGCGGCCCGCAGCCGCAGCGAGGCACTGGCCTGGTGCGTACACCTGGTCCAGCGGCACACCGACGACCGGCTCAGCGAGCTGCGCGAGTCGCTGGAACACGTTTGGCGGGTGCGGGAGCGGGGGCCGGACAACGAGCCGGAGGGGGCGGAGCCCGGCGCCGGCGGGTGAACGGTGTTGTCGGTGGCGTTCGCCGCGGTGCGGGCACGACTCGATCCGTGTGGGTGGCCGGTCCGGGGCCCGGGCGTGGGGCGAGGTGGCTGACGAACTGCGCGCGGGCGGGCACGAGGTACATCCCCTGACGCTCTCCGGGCTCACCGGGAAGCAGGGGGTACGGGCTCGGCCTCGACGGACAGGCGGGGTCGAGCACGTGATCCGCTGCCTGCTCGCCGAACCCGGCCTCACCATGGCTCTGTCGAGGCGCGCCACCCCGTCCGCGACCGGCCCCGGGGTCCTCACGGAGACGACGGACTGATCCGCCACGACACGGGCCGGGGCGGCCCTCCGGGCCGGGTCCCCGCCCCGGCCGGGGATCACATGACCGGTTCGGCCGGTTTCGCGTGCCGGGCCGGCGAGGTGTCCGCGCCGCTGACGGGCAGGGAGGCCGTGTCCGTCCGTACCGGCTCGGGAATCCAGCGCTGGTCCACGGTCCGGTCGCGCGCCTCGACGACGATGTCGGCGTTCGCGTCAGGGGCCGCCGGAGTGAGGGTCAGCCGGACGTCCCAGCGGGGACCAGCTCGCCCTGCACGGTGGGGTCGTACCGCACGTCGCCCGCTGGCCACCGGGGTCGGCGCAGGCGCCGAGGACGACGGCACCGGCGCCCTTGCGGGAGTCCAGGCACAGACCGGGGTCGGCCACGCTGCGCAGCAGCCCGTCGTCCTCGTACGCCCACTGCTGGGTCCACGCCGAGCAGCAGTCCGCCAGCCGGGTCCCGGAGCCGTCCCGGGGCTCGTCCCGGGTGTCGAGGCAGAGGCCGGAGGCGACGTTGCGAAGCCGCGTCCGTTCCGGCGCGGTGGGGATCCCGGCGACGCCGGGCGGGAGGCGGAGGGCACGGCCGCGCGGCCGCCCGCCGCTCCGGTGGAGCCCGTCGGGTCGGCGGCGCCGCCGTCCGGGGAGGGGAGGACCCGGCGATGAGCACGCTCACCAGCACCCCGGCGGACACCGCGCCGAGGCCGGTGAGCAGGGTCCTGGTGGAGCGCACCGGGTCCGGGAACGCGAGGCCCGTCAGCCGTCCGGGGGGCGGGGATGCGGGACAGCACGCGGTGCCGGCCCGCTGCCGGGCCGCCCGCCCCGCGCCGGCGACGGGCGGCGCGTCCGCCGCGCGGGCCGGCCGTCGTGCGCCCCGGGCGCGAGTCGAGGTAGCGCCGGGCCCCCACCCGAGCACCGCCTCGGCGAGAGGCGTGCCCAGTCCGCCCTCGAAGTGGCTCGGTTGCTCGGCCGTGTTCCGGCAGTGGCGGCACTCCGGCGCCCCTCCTGCGTGCGAAGACGGCGCCCCCGGCCCTCCCGCCCCCGGCAGGGGGCCCGAAGGGCTTCCGGTATCCCGCGCGGTCCGTCCGGCGCGGTTCAGATCTGCCAGGAGCGCAGCCGGTCGGCCGCGCCGTAGATGTCCGTCTCGCCGGAGATCAGGTCCCGCGCCAGATCGACCAGGGCGCCGTAGGGCGGGTCGATGCCGGCCCCGCTGACGAACATGTAGGCGACCGCCGTGGCACAGGCGAAGCGGGCGTTGGCCGAGGGCAGCGGCCGGAGCACGGCGAGGGTGTGCAGCAGGGCCGCCGCCCGCCAGGCCGGATCGGAGTCGACGCCCAGCCGGGGCGGGTCCACCCGATGGCGGGCGACGGCCGCGACCAGGGCGGAGAAGTCGTTGACGGTGGGCTGGTCCGGGAGGACCTCCTCGTGCCGCTGGAGCAGCCAGGGCACGTCGATGTGGAGCACGGACGCCATCGGTCAGGCAGCCCGTCCCTCGCGCCTGGCGGAGGGTTCGTCGTCCGGGAAGGCGGCGGCGAACTCGTCGGCGTGGGAGGCGAAGAACCGGCGGAAGGCTTCCGCGCCCTCCTGCAGGGCGCGGTGGCGGGCTATGTCCGCCGCGGCCGCCTCCCGCACGAGCGCCTTCATGGACGTACCGCGCTCCTTGGCGATCTGCCGCAGGTCCTCGAGCTCGCGGTCGCTGAACTCCACGTTGAGAGCTGGCATGCCCTTACGGTACCGCTCGGGTACTGAATCGTAAATACACACAGGTCAAGCCGTACGGGAAGGGGTACCGGCCGGGGCTGCGGCCGAGTGGCCGCAGCCCCGGCCGGGAGCGGGCGTCAGCCCTGATCCGCCACGAAGGAGGCCATGCGGGTCAGGGCCGCGTTCCAGTTGATGGTGTGTTCGTTGGTGGACCAGGACTGGATGTCGTCGACGAAGCAGAACTGACCGACGCAGCCCTGGAGTTTCGACTGGGCGAAGGGGTCCTGGATGCTGGAGTTGGGTCCGCCGGAGAGCGTGCCGGCGGGCGGGTTCGGCAGGTTCGGGTCGAGCTGCCGGGCGTACCAGCGGCTGTGCTGGTTGTGCGCGTTGACCTCGCCGTAACCGGTGACGTACGACATGTTGAGGGCGTTGCGGCCCAGGATGTAGTCCATGCTCTGCAGCGCGCCGTCCCGGTACTTCGAGGCGCCGGTGAGGTCGTAGGCGGTGGCGAGGACGACCGCGTTGTTGAGCACCTGGTGGCTGGAGCCCCAGTCGTAGACGTTGCCGGCCGGCGCGTACGGCATCCCGTACGGGTGGGCCTTCAGCGTGGCGAGGTAGCCGTCGGCGCCCTTGATCACGGAGCGGCGGACCTCGTCCTTGCCGGGCAGCCGGTTCGGCACGGTCGCGAGGTCGAGCCGGCCGGCCGCGGCGGTGCGCGACCAGTCGAAGCCGGTCGGGCCGAAGATGTCGGCGGTGTGCACCGGGGAGTTCAGCACGTACTCCTGGAACTGCCGCTCCCCCGTGGTGAGGTACAGTTCCGCGGCCGCCCAGTAGAACTCGTCGGCCACGGTGTCGTCGGGGTAGGCGCCGCCGCCGATGCCGTCGTCCGGGTCGGCGAGGAGGTCCGGGTGGGCGAGGGCCGCCGTCCAGGCCTTGCGGGCCGCCGCGAGGGTGGTGACCGCGAACTCCTTGTCGTAGGAGCGGTAGAGCCGTGCCGCCTGGGCGGCCGTGGCCGCGAGGTTCAGGGTGGCCGCGGTGGTCGGCGGGTGCAGTTCCCGCTTCTGCGGGTCGTCGCTCGGCAGCAGCGGAAGCCCGGTCCACTGCTCGTCGTGGATCTTGTGGTGGGCCATGCCGGCCAGCGGCTCGCCCTCGGGAACCTGCATCTTCAGCAGGAAGTCCAGTTCCCAGCGGGCCTCGTCGAGGATGTCCGGGACCTTGTTGCCGCTCTCCGGGATGTCCAGCGTGCCGTCGCCGAGCTTGTCCGCCTCGCCGGTGCGGGCGTGCCGGGCACGTTCGTAGGTGCTGAGCACCTCCCAGGTGCTGATGCCGCCGTTGACGACGTACTTGCCGTGGTCGCCGGCGTCGTACCAGCCGCCGGTGACGTCGAGGGTGTAGTCGCAGACTCCGGGCCGGCAGGGCACCCGGCTGTCGCCCTGGTTGGGAGCCGTGCCCACGTGTCCGGCCGGGCGGCCGTAGCCGGGGCGCAGGTCGTCGCGGATCTCCGTGCCGCTGCGCTGGGTGTAGTAGTACTTCGCCGAGTCCAGCCGCAGCCGCTCGTAGGCGCTCGCGTCGATGTCGAAGGGCCGGCTGGTCTCACCGTCCGCGGTCAGGGTGTAGCCGGTGCCGCGCCCCCGGTAGGAGCCGAAGTCGAGGGAGTGGACGTTCTGTCCCGAGGAGGCGTCGGTGCCGCGCGGCACCGTCCAGCCCGTGCGGACCACCCGGCCGGCTCCGTCCTTCAGCCGCCAGGGCAGCCGCTCGCCGGCGTCGGTGACCAGGGTGGCGTTCTTCGGCCCGGAGGGCAGGTAGGCGACCTGGTTGACCCGGACGCGGGGACCGGTGTCGGGCTCGTACGGCTCGGGGGCCGCCCCGCCCAGCAGGGACACGTCGTCCACGCAGAACCGCCAGGGGTCCGCGCTGCCGCCGAGCTGGAAGCCGACCTGGGCCTGAGCGGTGTCGACGGGTGAGGTGAAGGTGTACGAGTAGGTGTCCCCCGAGACGCTGAGCTGCGGGGACACCTCGCCATAGGTGTCGTACGGCGCCGCCTGCAGGCCGACGATCGCCCGCACGACATGGCCGGCGGGCGAGCCGGTGGCGCTGAAGGAGAAGCGGTACGACTCCCCCTTCACCAGGGTGATGTCGTTCTGGCCGACGGCCGCGTCCCAGCGGTTGGCGGTGCCGCCGGGGACGTCGGCGCACAGGCGGCCCTCGGACGGGCCCGCGGCGACCCCGGCGGAGGCCCACCAGGAGTCGGTGCCGTTGTCGAAGGCACCGTTGCGGACCTGCTCCACCTCGTCGGCCCCGGCCTGGGCGGCGGGCAGCGCGGCGAGCGCGGTCGCCAGCAGTCCGGTCAGGGACAGCAGGGCGGTTCTGCGTCTGTTCACGTCTGGGCTCCTCTTGGGGAGGTGCGGGGGCGCGGAAGCGTATATGGGAGCGCTCCCATCTCCGTACGCGGACCATGGTCGTGTCAGGGGTGACACTCCGTCAACGGCTGGGACAGGACTGGTGACGACCGCCCGGGGCGGAGGTTCGCGGTCCGCGCCGCCCCGCTAACCACTAGGCTGGAACTCAGGCGATGCACCGGTTCACGGTGAGTGTGCGCGATGGAGTGGCGACGATGAGGCCGGACGACCCGTTCGACGATGCCGTGACGGCCCGGGCCGTCATCGCCGCCGACGGCACGCTCGCGCGGTGGAGCGAGGGCGCCCGCCTGCTGCTGGGGCACACGGCCGAGGAGGTCGTCGGCCGCCCGGCCGCCGTGCTGCTGGCCGGGGAGTCGGGCCCGCCCCGGCTCCCGGCCGCCCGCTGGAACGGCGCCCTCGCCCTACGGCACCGCGACGGCAGGACCGTCACGACGTGGGTGCTCGCCCACCACAGACAGCCGGCGGATGACCGTCCGGGGGAATGGCTCGCCGTCACCCCGCTGGGGACCACGGACCAGGAGCTGCCCGACGACCCGCTGGTCAGGACGGCCGTGTTCCAGTCGCCCTGCGCCACGATGGTCTTCGACGAGGGGCTGCGCCTGCGCGGGGTCAACGACGCCATGGCCCACCTCCTCGCGTTGCCGGCCCCCCATCTGCGGGGGCTCAGGCCCACCGACATCGGCGGCCGGCCGCAGCACGCCGAACTCGAGCGGCAGCTGCGCCAGGTGCTGCGCACCGGACGGCCGTACGACATGCAGACGCACATGAAGGCCACCAGCGAGAACCGCGCGCACGCCTGGCTGGCCCGGCTCGCCCCGCTCACCGACCGGTCCGGCCGGGTGCGGGGCGTGTGCGTGACCGCCCACGACTTCTCCGAGCAGTACCGGGCGCGGGAACGGCTGCAGCTGGTCAACGAGGCCAGCATCCGTATCGGCACCACCCTGGACGTCACCCGGACGGCGCAGGAACTGGCCGAGGTGTGCGTGCCCGCCCTCGCCGACTTCGTCAGCGTGGACCTGCTGGAGCCCGAGGAACCCGGGGGCGAGCCCACCGGCCCGCTGACCACGCCGGTCTCGCTGCGCCGGGTCGCCCACCGGTCCCTCACACCCGGCAGTCCCGAGTCGGTCGCCCGCATGGGCGAGGTGGTCGTCTACCCGGCCGCCGCGCCGCAGGCGGACTCGCTGGTCGCGGGCCACAGCATCGTGGCCTCGGTGCCGTCCGGCGATCTCGACCCGTGGCTCGCGGTGGACGGGACACGTGCCCGGCAGGTCCGGGAGTTCGGCGTCCACTCCATGCTGTCCGTCCCGCTCCAGGCGCGGGGCACGACCCTCGGAGTGGCCGCCTTCACCCGCTTCACCCGCCCCGAGGCGTTCACCCACGACGACGTGCTGCTGGCCGAGGAGGTCACCGCGCGCGCCGCCGTCTGCATCGACAACGCCCGCCGCTACTCCCGGGAACGCGAGACCACCCTCGCGCTCCAGCGCAGCCTGCTCCCCCGCGCCCTGCCGCGTACGGCCGCCGTGGAGGCGGCCACCCGTTACCTGCCGGCCGCGCGCTCCGGGGTGGGCGGCGACTGGTTCGACGTGATCCCGCTGTCCGGGATGCGGGTGGCCATGGTGGTCGGGGACGTCGTCGGACACGGCATCCAGGCGTCCGCGGCCATGGGCCGGCTGCGCACCGCGGTGCGCACCCTCGCCGACATCGACCTGGCGCCGGACGAACTGCTCACCCATCTCGACGACCTGGTGCTCCACCTCTCGCACGAGTCGGACGGCGCCCCGGGGACGGGCGAGGTCGGCGCGACCTGTCTGTACGCGGTGTACGACCCGGTGTCACGGCGCTGCGCGCTGTCCCGGGCGGGGCATCCCCCGCCGGTCCTGATCCCGCCGGGCGGCCCGGCCCGGCACCTCGAACTGCCCTCCGGACCGCCGCTGGGCCTGGGCGGGCTGCCCTTCGAGTCGGTCGAGCTGGAGCTGCCCGACGACGCGGTACTGGCGTTCTACACCGACGGGCTGGTCGAGTCCCGCGGACGGGACACCGAGGCCGGTCACGTCCTGCTCCGTGAGGCGCTGTCCCACGCCGCCGGCCCGCTCGACGAGACCTGCGACCGGGTCCTGCACACCATGCTCGCGCCGGGCGGTGCGACGGACGACGTGGCCCTGCTGCTGACCCGTACCCGCGGTCTGCCGTCCGCTCAGGTCGCCACCTGGGACATCCCCGCCGATCCGGCGCTGGTCGCCCCCATCCGCAAGCAGGTCCTCGACCGACTGGCCACCTGGGCGCTGACCGAGGCGTCGTTCACCGCGG
Source organism: Streptomyces pimonensis (assembly GCF_041380215.1). Classification (NCBI taxonomy): domain Bacteria; kingdom Bacillati; phylum Actinomycetota; class Actinomycetes; order Kitasatosporales; family Streptomycetaceae; genus Streptomyces; species Streptomyces pimonensis. The sequence continues at coordinate 110,971 of NZ_JAHWZY010000003.1, read as the reverse complement.
AGCTGGTGGTGAGCGAGCTGGTCACCAACGCCATCCGGTACGGCGCCCCGCCCATCCGGCTGCGGCTGATCCACGACGCCTCGACACTGATCTGCGAGGTGTCCGACACCAGCCACACGGCGCCGCACCTGCGTCGGGCCAAGACCTGGGACGAGGGGGGCCGGGGTCTGCTGCTGGTCGCCCAGCTCACCCAGCGCTGGGGCAGCAGGCACACGGCCGAGGGCAAGACCATCTGGTCGGAACTGGCCCTGGCGGACGAGATGTGACACGAGGTGGACCCTGGCGGACGCATCACGGCACACGACGGTGGTGGTGGCGGCGGGTGCGCTGGTCCTGCTGGGCGCGCCGGCCTCCCGCGGCACCGGGAGCGGGACCGCGGACTCTTCCCCGCAGCCCTCCGCGTTCGCCGCACGGACCACCGGGAACTCCCCGCGCGGCGCCGTCCCGGGCGACGCCACCGGTTCCGCGCACGACCGGTCCCCGACGGCCGCCGGGCCCGCGGACCGCTCGGCGTCCCGGCGCCGCACCGCCGAACCGAGCGCCGCCGCGGTGGCGTCCGGAGTGTGATGACGGCCCTCACGGTCCGCATGGCGGTGGCGCCCGCCTGACGGCCCGCGGAACCGGTTCGGATGAATCCGGCGTGCGGTGGTGTTGCAGAGGTGATCGACTCAACCGCAGTACGCGAGAACGACGGGACGGATGCCATGCCTCTCCAAGGCGAGTACGACCCCAGTCCGACGCAGTGGGTGCGCGAACAGGTGGAGCTGTACGAGAGTTCCGGCGGCACGGAGGGGACGACCCTGCAGGGCAGGCCCGTCATCGTGCTGACCAGCCGGGGGGCGAGGAGCGGCAAGCTGCGCAAGACCCCGTTGATGCGGGTCGAGCACGAGGGGCGGTACGCGGCGGTCGCCTCGCTGGGCGGCGCCCCCCGGCACCCGGTCTGGTACCACAACGTCAAGGCCGACCCGCACGTCGAGCTCCAGGACGGGCCGGCCAAGTTCGACATGACGGCCCGTGAGGTCACCGGTGAGGAGAAGGCCGAGTGGTGGAAGCGCGCCGTCGCGGCGTATCCGCCGTACGCCGACTACCAGGAGAAGACGGACCGTGAGATCCCCGTCTTCGTACTGGAGCGGCGGGAACAGGACTGACGGATGCGGGCCCGGCGGACGGAGGGAGAAATCTCCGTCCCGGTGCGCATGAAGCACCGGCCGCCGGGCAGCCGTGCGTCAGGCCCCGCCGCGTTCCCCCGTCGCGGCGGGGCTTTCCCACGCCTCCCGTGCCTCCAGGGCCCCCCGTTCCGTGACGTCGAGGAAGATCTGGTCCGCCTCGGGCACCTCACGGGCGATGGACCGCTTGATGCGTACGGCGACCTTCTCCACCCGCTCACTGTCCATGCCGGGCACCAGGTCGACGCGGGCGGCCACCAGGGCGGTGTCCAGGCCCGTCTTCATGGTGAAGAGCGCCTCCACACTGTCGATCTCGGGCTGCTCGCACAGCAGTTCGCGGATCCGGTCACTCGCCCGCGGGTCGGCGGCCTCACCGATCAGCTGGTCGCGGGCGTCGCGTCCGAGCCGGAAGGCGACGTAGACCAGCAACGCGCCGATGGCGAGCGAGGCGGACGCCTCCCACACCACCTGTCCGGTGATCATGTGCAGCACCATGCCCACGACGGCCAGGGTGACGCCCACCACCGCGGTGCCGTCCTCGGCGACCACCGTGCGCAGCGCCGGATCACGCAGTCCGCTGCTCAGACCGCCCTGCCTGCGCACCTGGTACAGGGCGCGCAGCAGGGAGCCGCCCTCGGCGAGCAGGGCGACGCCGAGCACGACCAGTCCGGCGACATAGCCGTCCAGGTCCTCCTCGCTCCCGCCCCTGAGCGCCTCCACGCCCTGGTAGAACGAGAAGCAGCCGCCCATCACGAAGATCCCGACGGCCGCGAGCAGCGACCAGAAGAACCGCTCCTTGCCGTAGCCGAACGGGTGGCGGCGGTCGGCCGGGCGCCGGCTGCGCCGCAGCGCGGCCAGCAGGAACACTTCGTTCAAACTGTCGGCGATCGAGTGCGCCGCTTCCGACAGCAACGCCGGGGAGGACGCGGCCAGTCCGCCGACGGCCTTGGCGACGGCGATCACCAGATTGGCGGCGAGCGCCACCAGCACCGTGATCCGGGTTCTGCGATCCGATCGAGTACTCACGCTCGGCCGATTGCCCCGGTCGGCCCACGCCACACCGTGCCGTCGGCGGAAAACGGGGAACGCGGTCACAGGGACATCCGAACGGCGACGAGGAGGGCACCATGGGCCGCGACGACGGGGGCGGCGGCAACAGTTCGTACGGCAGGAAGAAGTTCAAGAGGTCGAGGGCCCACTTCGCGGACCGGATCACCGCGGACGGCCGGGACGGCTGGCCGGTGGAGGCCGGGCGCTACCGGCTCGTCGTGAGCCGGGCCTGTCCGTGGGCGAGCCGGGCGCTGGTGTCCCGGCGGCTGCTCGGCCTCGAGGACGCACTGTCCCTGGCCGTCACGGATCCGCTGCAGGACGACCGGAGCTGGCGCTTCGCCCTGGACCCGGGCGGCCGCGACCCGGTTCTGGGCATCCGGTACCTGAGCGAGGCGTACGACCGGCGGGAGACGGACTACCCGGGCGGGGTGAGCGTGCCGGCGGTCGTGGACGTGCCCAGCGGGAAACTGGTCACCAACGACTACCAGCAGATCACCCTGGACTTCGCCACCGAGTGGACGGCCCTGCACCGCGAGGGGGCGCCCGACCTGTATCCGCAGGAACGGCGCGACGAGATCGACGCGTTGGCGGCGGACGTCTTCCAGGACGTCAACAACGGCGTGTACCGGGCGGGTTTCGCCACGGACCAGGAGGAGTACGAGGCCGCGTGCACGGCTCTGTTCCGGCGGCTGGAGCTGCTGGCGGAGCGGCTGGAGCGGCAGCGGTACCTGGTGGGCGACACCATCACCGAGGCGGACATCAGGCTGTTCACCACGCTGGTGCGGTTCGACGCGGTGTACCACGGCCACTTCAAGTGCAATCGGTGGAAGCTGACGGAGAACCGGGTGCTGTGGGCGTACGTCCGTGACCTGTACCAGACGCCCGGATTCGGGGACACCGTGGACTTCGACCACATCAAGCGGCACTACTACCTGGTGCACACCGGCATCAACCCGTCCGGCATCGTGCCCCTCGGTCCCGACCTGTCCGGCTGGACGGCGCCCCACCACCGGGCGGAGCTGGGCGGTCGGCCGTTCGGGGACGGCACTCCGCCCGGTCCGGTGCGGCCCGGCGAGGAGGTGCCGGCTCCGGGTCGCCCCTGACCGGCGACCCGTTCATCGACGACCCATCACCGACGAGACGACGCAGCCGACTCAAGGAGGCCCACGTGGCGAAGAAGAGCAAGAAGGCGCAGAAGAAGCTGCCCATGGCGTACAAGCCGATCGGCTTCGTGCTGGGCTGGACCAGCGGCACCGTGGCGGGGATGGCGTTCCAGAAGGCCTGGAAGGTGATCCGGCACGAGGACAACGCGCCGGACGCGCTGGACCGCGACCGGCGCTTGGGTGAGATCCTGCTGGCCGCGGCGATCCAGGGCGCCCTCTTCGCGGTGGTGCGCAGTGCCGTGGACCGGGCCGGCGCCAAGGCCATCGAACGCTCCACGGGCACCTGGCCGGTCCCGGACAAGGGTGGCCGCGACTGACGCGTCCGTACGGCAGGCCCGCCGTCCCCCGACGGCGGGTCAGCCCTGTTTCGGCGCCGTCGGCGTGCCCCGGCGGACGGTGAAGGAGTGGCCCGCCGGGTCGGCGTAGCCGCGTTCCCCGGCGGGTCCCGGGGTGTCGCCCGTGTCCACCGGACGCCCGCCGAGACTCACGATCAGGCGTTCCACCGCGTCCAGGTCGTCCACCACGAACTCCAGGTGCGCCTGGAGGGAGTTCTCCGGGCGGGGCCAGCTCGGGGCGGTCGCGTTCACATCGCGGCGCAGCGCCAGCCGGAAACCGTCGCCGGTCCGGATCTCCACCCGGTTGACGTGGGCGTCGACGTCCTCCGCGCCCAGCAACTCCTTGTAGAAATCGGCGAGTTTTTCGGGTTCGGCACAGTCGAGCACCACCACGCCGGCCGTCACCAGGGTCATGTCTCCTCCGCGGGAGTCCGGGGCGCGGGGCGCTCCTGCCCCGCCCTGTGCATGCCGCATATCCCCACTCGTCCGATTCAACCGGACTCCGTGACAAGTTACTTGTGGTGACGTGCGAACGTACGCTTCCCAACGCGTGCGCGTAGTAGCGGAGATCACCGGCCTTCACGGTGTAGATTTTTCGACCTTGAGGCATCCTCGTAGCTCTTCTCGATTCAACTTGCCTATTTTGACACCTGGTTCGAGTGTGCGGTCGGTTGTCCTCACGACCGCCCGCTCGCAGGGCGAGGGACTCCGCGTTCCGTCTCCCGAAAGGAAACACATGTCTCAGGACGTACGGTTCGACCTCCCCTTCGACACCCCCGTCAGCGACCATCTGGAGTACGCGCGGGCACGCCATCTGCGCTGGGTGCGGGAGACGGACCTGGTCCGCAGCCGGGCCGGCTTCGAGGAGTACCGGTCCTGGGACCTGCCCCAGGCCGCCGCCCGTACGTACCCGTACGCTTCGGCGGAGGACCTGGTCGTCCTGATGAACTGGTTCTCGCTCGCGTTCCTCTTCGACGACCAGTTCGACGCCGGGCGGCCCGACCGCGCCGACCGCATAGCCGAGGTGGCCCGGGAGCTGATCGTGACCCCGTTGCGGCCGGTGGGGAGCGCACCCAGGGTCGCCTGCCCCATCACGCTGGCCTGGGCCCAGGTCTGGGCGCGCCTCTCGGACGGCATGTCCCTGACCTGGCAGACCCGGTTCGCGGCCTCCTGGGGGCGGTTCCTGGTGGCGCACTGCGAGGAGGTCGACCTGGCCGCCCGGGGGCTGGCCGGAACACTCGGCCTGGAGGAGTACGCGGTCTTCCGGCGCCGTACTGTCGGCATCCACCACAGCATCGACGCGGGCGAGCGCAGCCGCGGCTTCGAGGTCCCGGCGCAGGCGATGGCACATCCGCTGATGGAGCGGCTGCGCGATCTGGCCGCGGACACCATCGGGTTCATGAACGACGTCCACTCCTTCGAGCGGGAGCGCCGCCGCGGCGACGGGCACAACCTCATCGCCGTCCTGCACCGGGAGCGGGGTTGCTCCTGGGAGGAGGCCGCCGCCGAGGCGTACGGCATGACGACCGCCCGTCTGGCGGAGTACCTCGAACTGGAGGAGCGGGTGCCGCGGATGTGCGACGAGCTCGGGCTGGACGCGGACGAGCGCGACCGGGTGCGCCGGGGCGTGGAGGCCATCCGGCACTGGATCAACGGCAACTACGAGTGGGCGCTGACCACCGGCCGCTACGCGGCGGTGAAGGAGGGCCCCGTGGCCACCGCGGAACAGGCCGGGCGGGGCTCCGTGGACGATCTGCTGACCGTGTGAGACGGCCGCGCCGCCCGGCCGCCGGGGCCGGGCGGCGACGTCACCCGCCGAACTCGACGGGCAGGGCGTCCAGCCGGGACTCCCAGGTGGAGGCGGTCGAGCTGAGCTCCCCCGGTTCCACCGCCAGCCGCAGTCCGGGCAGCCGGTGCAGCAGGACGTCGACGGCGACCTCGATGAGGGACTGTCCGATGTTCTGTCCGGGGCACTCGTGCGGGCCCGAACTGAACGCCAGATGCGCCTGGTTGCCCTGGACGGAGACTCCGGCGTCCGGCCGGATCTCGGGGTCCCGGTTGCCCGCGGCGAGCCCCAGCACCAGCAGATCGCCCTCCTGGACACGGTGACCGCCGAGTTCCAGGTCACTGGCGGCGAAGCGGCCCGGCAGGACGGCCAGCGGCGGGTTGTCCCACATGACCTCCTCCACCACCTCGGAGACGTTCAGCCGGCCGCTGATCAGCCCGGACAGCCGCGAGGTGTCCGTGAGGACCAGTTGCAGCACCCGGGCCAGCAGGTTGCTGGTGGTGGTGTGCGCGGCGATCAGCACCAGACGCAGGTGGCTGACCACCTCGTCCTCGTCGAGGCCGGCGCGGTGCTCCAGCAGGGCGGTGGCGAGGTCGCTGCCGGGCTCGGAGCGTTTGCGCACGACGAGTTCGCCGAGGATCTCCTGGATGCGCGCGTCGTGGGCGACGGCGCTCCCGCCGCCCTTGAGGACCTGGGCGCAGGACTCGACCAGGTCGCGCCCCTCCGCCTCGGGCAGCCCCAGCAGGCGGCTGAGCACCAGCATCGGCAGGTACTCGGCGTAGTCGCGCACCAGGTCGGCGCGCCCGGTCCCCGCGAACGCGTCGATCTGCTTGTTGGCGTAGTGCGTGGCGTGCCGGCGGATGCCGCGGCCGGCCGCCGCCTGGAGGGCGTCGGTGACGGCCGCGCGGAGCCTGCGGTGCGGTTCGCCGTCCTGGGAGACGCAGTCGGGACGCCAGCCGAGCATCGGGACCAGTGGTGAGTTCTCGTCGACGCGGCCGTCGGCCCGGTCCCGCCAGACGCGGGCGTCCCGGGTGAACTGGCGGGGGTTGTCCAGCACCCGGCGGGCGTCCCGGTAGCCGAGCACCAGCCAGGCCGGCACCTCGCCCTCCAGGAGCACGGGCGCCACCGGGCCGTGCTCCTTGCGCAGCCGTTCGTAGATGCCGGCCGGGTCGGTGGCCGCCTCCGCCCCGTACAGCCGGGTGAGCTCGGCGCCGTGGTGGGCGACGGGGCAGCCGCGGGGGGTGTCGGGGCCGTTCATCGGGACTCCACGGCGACGGCGGAGCGTTCCTTCAGGTGCCGGACCAGGGCGACCAGCACGTCACGGCTGGAGGCACGGTCACGGGCGTCGAAGGACACCACCGGGATGTGCGCGGGGATGTCCAGGGCGTCCCGTATCTCCTCGACCGGGAAGTCCCTGGAGTCGGGGAAGACGTTGAGGGCGATGACGAACGGCACCTTCTGCCGCTCCATCTCCTCGATCGCCCGGAAGCTGGAGGCCAGCCGCCGGGTGTCCACCAGGACGACTGCGCCGAGTGCCCCCTTGAACAGCCCGTTCCACAGGAACCAGAACCGCTCCTGGCCCGGCGTGCCGAACAGGTACAGCATCAGGCTGTCGTTGAGGCCGATCTTGCCGAAGTCCAGGCTGACGGTGGTCTGGGACTTGTCGGTGACCCCGACGAGATCGTCGACACCGGCGCTGGCCTGGGTGAGCGTCTCCTCGGTGGTGAGCGGCCTGATGTCGCTGACCGAGCGGACCATGGTGGTCTTCCCGGTGCCGAAGCCGCCGGCGATCATCACCTTCACCGAGCGGATGTCCCCGCCGCCCTGCCGGCCGGGCCGGTCAAAGCCTTTCAAGTCCACTGAGTACCTCCTCAAGGAGCGCGAGGTCGGGCCCGCGACCGGCGACGTGTGCCGGGATGGGGTCACGGGCTTCGATCCGGCCCGCGTCCAGCAGGTCCGACAGCAGCACCGCGAGAATGTTGAACGGCAGCCCGAGGTGGGCGCCGAGTTCGGCGACCGAGAGCGGCTCACGGCAGCGCCGGACGATCTCCTCGTGCTCGTGCTGAAGACCCGGGGCGGGGCCGGGGCGGGAGACGACGAGGGTCGCCACGTCGAGGCCGGCCGCCGCACCGCCCGGTCCGCTGCGCCCCCGGGTGAGGACGTAGTAGCGCTCGAGACCGGACGGGTCCGCCGGCCGGCGGGGAGCACTCATCCAGAGTGCTCCTCCAGGCGCGGAGTGGTCCCGAGCAGTTCGCCCATTCTGCGGGCGAGGTCCCTCATCTGGTGTCCGAGCAGGCCCTGGTCCAGCCCCTCCCGGGCGAGGACGCCGAGGTAGGTCTCCACACCGGCGCGGACCACGAAGAGGTGACCGCCGTCGACCTCGATCATCGCCAGCCGCAGCTGTCCCGCGTAGGCGGGGAACTGCTCGGCGACCGGCTGGGCCAGGGCCTGGAGGCCGGCCACCACCGCCGCGAAGCGGTCGACGTCGTCGGGGTCGTCCGCCCCGTAGGAGGTGATGGCCTTGCCGTCGCTGGAGGCCACGAGGGCGAAGCGGATCTCCTGGATGCTCTCGACGAGGTCGCGGAGCGCCCAGCTCACGTCGGTTCCCTGCTGCGTCATGTGGTCTGGTCGCTCTCTTCGGTGCGGTGCTCGGTGGACTCACGTCCGGTGGGGGTGTCAGGGTCGCCGGACGTCCGGGGCGCCGGGCCGCCGGCGCGTCCGGCGGTGGCGAAGGCGGCGAGGCCGGCGAAGGAGGCGTCCGGCGGTACGGCTGCGACCGTCACGGGTCCGGCAGGCTCGGCGGGCCGCGGGTCGTCCGCGTCGGTCCGCCTGCGGCGGCGGGGCAGCCCGCCGGGGGTGGTGTCGGCGGACCCGGCGGATTCGTCCGGGGCCGGTCCGGCGACGGCGGCCGGCGACGTCGGGCCGCTCTCGGCGCCGGGGCTCTCCACCACGGCGGCCGTGGGCAGCGGGCTGAAGTACTTGTGCGGTACGACGACCACTACGGAGGTCCCGAGCCAGGGGGAGTCCGCGAAGGTGACGCGGATGCCGTAGCGGCGGGCGAGGATGCCGACGACCCGCAGTCCGATGTTGGCGTCCTCGGTGATGCCGCCGATGCCCGCTCCGGGCGCGGTGCCCGCGAGGGCGTGTTCGGCCGCGCGTTTCTTCTCTTCGCTCAGGCCCTTGCCGGAGTCCTGGATCTCGATGCCGACGCCGTTGGGGACCTCACGGCCGGAGACCACCACGGGTTCGGAGGGCGGCGAGTAGCGGGCCGCGTTGTCGAGCAGATGGGCGAAGATCAGCGTGAGGTGGTCCACCAGTCCGCCGTCCACGCCGAGTTCGGGGAGCCGGCTCAGCTGGATGCGGTGGAAGTCCTTGATCCGGCCGATGCCGCCGCGCACCACGCTCAGCAGCCGCTGCGGCTCCTGCCACTGCCTGCCGGGCCGGTCGGAACCGCCGAGGACGCCGATGCTGGCGGCCAGGCAGTCGGCGGGGCCGATCTCCTGGTCGAGTTCCATCAGTCCCCGGGCGACGGCGGGCAGCCGGCCGTGTTCGCCCTGCATCTCGTGCAGCCGGCCGCGGAGCTTGCTGGTCAGCACGTGGATGCGGTTGCCGATGCTGATGACGGCCTGTTCGGCGGAGGTGGAGCGGTCGAACTCCTCCTCCAGGCCCATCAACGCGGTGCGCAGCAGCTTGCGGAGTTCGGTCTGGAGGTCGGCGCCGACGTTCGCGCGCCGGTCGACGCTCGGCAGCAGGTCGTCGATGGCGTCGCCGGCGCGCAGCCGTCCGATCGCCTCCGGGAGCTGTTCGTCGGCGAGGCGGGCGACCGCGGACAGCTGGCGGGCCAGCTGCTCTTGCCGGGCCTCGGTCTCTTCGGCGAGCCGTGCCTCGTAGGTCCTGGTCCGTTCGGCCAGCTGCTCCTCTAACTCCTTCTCCTTTTCTGCACGTTCGGTGGTGAACTTCCGTTCCTGGTCCGCCATGTGCTGCTGCCACCGCCGGGTGTGCTCGGCCTGCGAGGCGCGGTGGGCTTCCTCCGTGCGCAGGAGCCGGACCCGGTACCGGAGCACGAGCCGTACGCACACGGAGCAGGCGGCCGTCGCGGCGGCGCCGAGGACGGCCGTGGTGATCCGGTCCGAGCCCATCGACGCGGCGGCGACCGTCCCGCCGCCGAGGCCGAGCGGCATCAGCCACCAGCCGTACCAGGCGACAGGGGCCCGCACCGCCGTCGGCGGAGTGGCGAGTTCCATCTGCATCCTTCGAAGCAACATGGGGGTGTGCAAGGGGGAGCGTGCAAAAGGGGCGCACTCACGCGGACGCACCACGAGGCAACCCGTCGTGATGTCGGTCAACTCGCGGCACTGACAGGGAGCTTATCGGGTCGACGACCCCGCGGATCAACTTCGACCACTGCCCGAAGTGAGGATTCCGTCACTCTCCGGCGACGCCTTCCGGGACCGGTCGACCGGCCCGAAAGGACTTGGTCGCAATTCGAAGACATATGTCAATCGAGCATGCTCAAATGCACTCGATCGAAGGTAACTTGCAGGGAATGAACTGGTGTTGGGGCCGATCCGCTCCCCCCGTTGCACGGAGCAGGCTGGAGGCGATGGCGTCGTGCGGTACGAACCTGCGCCGCTGACCCGGCATCTGCGCGTCCGCCACGACCGGGGACACACGGTGCTGGAGCTCCGCGGCGAGATCGACATCGCCGCGGCCGCGGAGATCGTCCCGCACCTGGACATGGCGACCGCCGAACCGGACGCCCGGATCGTGATCGACCTGACCCGCGTAGAGTTCTTCGACCTCTCCGGACTGCGCCTGCTGTACCGGGCCCGGCAGCGGGTCGCGGACGGCCCCGGCCGGCTGCGCCTCGTGTGCACCCACCCGCTGACCCTGCGCATGCTGCGGATCACCGGCACGTCCCGTCTGATGCCGCCGTGGCCCACTCTGGACGCGGCCCTGGGACAGCCCGGGTCCACTTCCGGCCCGCTCTGACCACCGCTTCCGCGGCCCGGCTCCCGCCGTGCGCCCCTCCGTGCTCCCGGTGCGGTCGTCCGTCCCCCGAACTTCCCTGTCTGCACGGGGACCCGGGGGGAATCCGGTCAGGAGGAAGGAGGGCCGTCGCCATGACGACTCCCGTGAAGGGACCGATCGCGCGCTCGCCCGGGTGGGTGAAGGCGCTCGGCGCGGTGGTGCTGTTGCTCGTCGTGCTGTTCGCCGGGATCCGGCTGAGCCTGCTGCCGGGCCTGAAGGACGTGTTCGGCACGGAGACCGAGGACCGCTCCGGGCCCGCGCTGCTGGAGTCCATCCAGGACATCAGCCGTTACGACGCCGCCTCGGGCAACTTCCAGGTGGTGGTGGACCTGGAGAAGGACGCGAAGTTCCTGCCGGACGCCGTCCGCGGCAGCCGCACGCTGTACGTGGGCGCGGGCACCGTCGACGCCTACGTCGACCTCGGGAAGCTGGACGAGGACGACGTACGGGTCGACGAGGACCGTACGTCCGCCACGCTGCGGCTGCCCCACGCCCGTCTGGGCAAGCCCGCCCTGGACCCCGAGCGCTCCTACGCCGTGTCCAAGCAGCGCGGGCTGTTCGACCGGCTCGGCGACCTCTTCTCGGACAATCCCAACAGCGAACAGGCCGTGCAGAAGCTCGCCGTGCGGCACATCGGTGACGCGGCGCAGGAGAGCGGCCTCACCGCTCGGGCCGAGACCAACACCACGGAGATGCTCGAGGGGCTGCTGCGTTCCCTGGGCTTCGTGGAGGTGCGGGTCAGCTACGGCGACTGACCCACAAGGCCGAGAGCAACCGGCTTACGACCTACGGAAGTTGACAACTGGAGGACAGAATGGCCCGCGCCGTCCCGCGTCCGCGCTCCCTGCTCCCACGGCGTCCGCGACCGTCCGCGCACGGCACCGCGGAGGGCGGTCCGGGGCGGCGCCCGCTGCCGTTGCTCCCGCGGTTGCTGGCGATGCTGTGCGCCTTCGTGTTCATGGTCGCCTTCGCCGCGGTCCTGGCCCGGCTCACCCTGTACCCCTCCCCCGCCTCGGAGGCGCTGACCCACACCAATCTGCGTCCGGGCCGCTCGCTGAGAGCCTATCTGGACCAGCCCGCGCTGCGGGACGCCGTGCGTCAGGTCGGCGGAAACATCCTGCTCGGCGTGCCCTTCGGCGTGCTCGCGCCGGTCGTCGCACCGCGCACGCGCGGATTCCTGCGGGTGCTGGTGCTGACGGCCGTCGTGATGCTGCTGGTGGAGTTCGCGCAGGGCACCCTGGTGACCGGACGCGCCTTCGACATCGACGACGTCATCCTGAACACCAGCGGGGCGCTGCTCGGTTACCTGCTCCTGGGCCGCCGCCTGAGCCGGGCCGTGCACGCGCGCCGCCCGAGGGCCTGACCCCAGAGGGCGCGGCTCCGGGGGTCAGGGCCGCCCGCCGGCGCGTGGGGCGCCGTGCGGGGTCCAGGTGAACTTGTCGCCGCCCACCCAACGGACCACGTCCGGGTCGTCCAGGTCGTGAACGGTGATCCCGAACGCGGCGGCGGCGTGCAGCACGTCGGTGACGGTCTTCGCCTCGCCGACCACCTGACCGTCGATCTCCACGATCCGGAACGGCGGAGTCCCGGGCTGTACCCCGAGCACCATGATCCGCGGATGCGACATGTAAGGGCTCGCGCTTTCGGTCATGCCTCGAGGGTAGAGCGCGAACGGCGCGGACGCGGCGGGCGGGCGCGCCGCCGTTCAGGGCCGGCGCCAGTCGTCGCCCGTCAGGTGCGACCCGGCCTGCGGACCCATCCGGAGCATTCCGCCGTCCACGCTCCAGGAGGCGCCGGTGACGTACGAGGCGTCGGGCCCGGCGAGGAAGGCGATGACCGCGGCGACCTCGCGGGCGTCGCCGGGCCGTCCCAGGGGGACGCCGGGGCGGCTCTCGGTGCGCGGGTCGGTGTCCTCCTGGCCGGTCATGGGCGTGGCGATCTCACCGGGGGCGACCGCGTTGACGGTGATGCCGTGCTCGGCGAGCTCCAGCGCCATCACCTGGGTGAGCAGCCCGAGACCGCCCTTGGCGGCGCAGTACGGCGCGGCGCCCACGCGGGGCTGGTGCTCGTGCACGGACGTCACGTTGACGATGCGGCCCCCGTCGCCCTGCCGGATCATGTGCCGTGCCGCCTTCTGCCCGCACAGGAACGGGCCGATCAGATCGACGTCGAGGACCTCGCGCACCTTCGACAGCTCCAGGTCGAGGAAGGGCGTCATCGTGCCCGTACCGGCGTTGTTGACCAGGACGTCGACGCGGCCCAGGCGCTCGCACAGTTCGTCGACGGTGCCCGCGGCGGCGGGCAGCCGGGTGAGGTCCAACGGCGCCACCTCGGCCCGCCGCCCGTGCGCCCGGCACTCCCGCGCCGTCTCCTCGGCGCCCTCGCGGTCGCTGTGCCAGGTGATGCCCACGTCCATTCCCGCGGCGGCCAGGCGTACGGCGGTGGCCCGGCCGATCCCGGAGTCCGCGCCGGTGATCACGGCAACCCTGCTGCTCGGAGTGGTGGGGACGGACATACGGGCCTCCTGGCCGTCGGCGGTCGGGTGCGAGGCACCGCAGTACCCGCACACGTGAGGGCCAACCCCCGCGTCCGCCGTACGGCCGTACCACGGCCCGCGCACCCCCGGAGCCGGGCGGGCCGGCCGACGGCCGCGGCTCGACGCGGACGAGGGGTTCGCGGGGACCGGCACCGTCCGGGAGGGCGGCAGCCGGGCCGGACGGCCACCGCCCGGTCCGCGGACGGACCGGCGACACGGACGGTGTCCCCCGGAGTGGCGGGCGGCCGAGGTGGTACCCGTACCGCCCGCGAGAGGACGAGAAGGGACCGCGTATGGAACGGGCGGCCGTGTTCGACGTCGACGGCACTCTGGTCGACACCAACCACCTGCATGTGACCGCCTGGTGGGAGGCCCTCCGGCAGGCGGGTCACCGGGTGCCGATGCACGCCGTCCACCGGGCCGTGGGGCTGGCCTCCTCCGACCTGCTCGCCCACCTGCTGGGCGAGGACCGGGACACCGGCCGGGACGAGGAGCTGAGCGCGGCGCACAAGGCGCTGTACGGACAGTACTTCGACCGCCTGCCCGCGCTGCCGGACGCCGGCCGGCTGCTGAAGCGGCTGCACCGGAACGGCTGGACGGTGGTGCTCGCCACCTCGGCGGGCGGCGCCGAGCTGAGCGCGCTGCGCCGGGCGATCGACGCGGACGAGGTGATCGCCGCGACGGCGAGCGCCGACGACGTGGCGGAGGGCAAGCCCGCTCCGGAGCCCGTCGAGCACGCCCTGGAGCTGGCCGGGGTGCCCGCGGAACGGGCGGTGTTCGTCGGTGACACGGTGTGGGACATGCGGGCGGGCGGCCGTGCCGGTGTGCGCTGCGTGGGCGTGCTGTGCGGCGGCATCCCGCGCGCCGACCTGGAGGAGGCCGGCGCGGACGCGGTCTACGACGACCCGGCGCACCTCCTGGCATCGCTGTCGGACGGTCCCCTGGCATGAGATCCCCCGAGGCCGGGATACCCGCGGGGCATGTCACGTGTGAGGGAAGAGAGCGGTCAGGGTGACGCCGGGGGTCGGATGGCCCTGGTGGCGCGGGTGCGGGAGGCCGTGCGGTGGGACGCGCAATCCGTCGGCCGGGCGGCGCGGGCCGTGTGGCGGGGCCCCGGGCGGGAGCGGGACCTGTTCGTCCAGTCGCTGAAGGCCGCCGGGGCGGCCCTGCTGGCCTGGCTGCTGGCACAGGTGTGGCTCGGCGACCCGATGGCGCTGATGGCGCCCTGGGTGGCGCTGGTCCTGGTGCAGGCCACCGTGTACAGCTCGCTGGTGCAGGGGGCTCGGCAGTTCACGGCGATCTGCGTGGGAGCCCTCGTGGCATCGGGTGCGCAGGCGGTCACCGGCGACACCACGGGCGCCCTGGCACTGTCCGTGCCGGTGCTGGTGCTGCTGTCGAACTGGCCGCGCTTCGGCGACCAGGGCATCTACGCCGCCACCACGGCCGTCTTCACGATCGCCACGGGAACGGTGAGCGCGGCCGCCGTCGGGCACCGGCTGGGACAGGCGGCGCTCGGCGCGGTCATCGGCATCGCCGTCAACGCGCTGATCCTGCCGCCGGTCCATCTGCGGGACGTACGGGAGAACCTGGCGGCGCTCGCCCGCGAGGCGGGTGACGTGCTGCACGCGGTCGCCGGGGATCTGCGCGGGGGCGAGTGGGACGCGCAGACCGCCGCGGGCCGGCTCGACGCCGCGACGCGGCTGCAGAACCGCCTGGAGGCGCTGCGCTCGGCCCGCAGCTGGAGCAGGGAGAGCCTGCGGCTGACCTCGGACGTCCTGCGTGCCCTGCACCGGGCACCGACGGAGGCGCTGCCCCCGGAGGACGAGGACGAGCGGTTCAGCCGCGTCACCGGACATGTCACGGCGCTGACCCGCACACTCGCGGTGGCCGCCGACGAGGACCGTACGCCCGCCGCGCCGGACCCGGCGGTACTGGGCTGCTACGGGGAACTGCTGGAGCTGATCGGCGACGCCTGCCACGCGGAGGCCGACCGGCTGCTGGACCCGGGCACGCGCGCGGACGCCCTCCTGGACGAACGGACCGAGGCGGTGATGCGGGACCTGCACGAGAAACTCCAGGACGGGCTGCGCGAACAGGCCGGACGGGGCGCCACGCGGACGGCCGTCCTGGGCACGCTGGTGCTCCAGGCCGAGAACCTCTGGGCCGAACTCGACGGCGGCGCCCGGGACCGGTGACACACGTCACGCCCACGAGCGGCCGGGCGCGGAACACCCGCAGGCGGTTCTCCGTTGAACCGACCGTGGGTGCGGATGGGACAGTGTCCCCGGGCCTCACCATTCGCCCACAGGGACGATCGTTCGACTGAAGCCCTGTGGTGCCCTTCGCCGAGAGGCGACCGCCGTCCGCGCCCACCACCGAGCCGCCCCGGCCGTGATTCCCCCGTCGCGGTCGGGGCTTTCTCCTGCCGTCACCCGGCGTCGCCCGGCTCCGGACAGGACGTGGCGGGGCGGCCGCCCGCTCCGGGACGTCCGACGGGCGTGCACGCCTCCGTCCGAGGGGTACTCGGCCCGTTCCGCGGAGCAGGCGGCCGAGGAGAGCGGGAAGGTGAGCAGCGCAGCAGGCACGAGGGTCGTCGTCACGGGTGCCACCGGCAATGTCGGGACCAGCGTGGTGCGGGTCCTCCCGCAGGAACCGGAGATCGGTTCCGTACCGGGCCTGGCACGGCGGATCCCCGGCCTGCCGCCCCGAGGGCCGAGTGGCCGGCGGTGGACCTGGCCTCGGACCGGCCCGATCTCGTCACGGACCGCACGCGTGCGCGCCTGGAGCCCGGCCGGCGGCCGGAGCACACGGCGACGCAGGTGGTGGAGGGGCCTCTGCCGAGCAGGGGGCAGGGCGCCGGGGAGGACACGGAACCGGTGCGGGACCGCGAGGTCGGCCGAGCACCGGGTTTCACCCGTCCTCGCGGAGGTATCCGCGAGAGTCAGCGCACGAACGAAGGGAGAGTGCCGTGACCGACCACCGCCTCGAAGGGCCCGGCGAGAACGGCGCGGGCGTCCCCCGTGACCTGCCGGATCAGCAGGCCGGCGCCGGCGAGGACCCCTGGGAGGTCGCGCCGGGCGCCGCGGAGCGGAAGAGCGAGGACGAGGCCGACGAGCCGGAGGAGCCGGAGCCCGACGTCCCCGACACGGACGAGGCCGGCACGGGGCGGAAGGGCGCCCCGCACTCGGCGTCCGACAACCCGCAGCAGCCGGTGCCGGACGAGTCGTCCGCCTGACCGGGCCGCGCGGACGGACCCGGGGTCCGTCCTCCGGCTCGGACCGGTTCCCGTCGGCGGTGCCTTCCTGCCGGTCCGGGCGGGGCCGCCCCGACGCGGGGCGCGTTCCCGCGTGACCCCGTGCCGGGCAGGGGGGCGGGCACCGCCGGTCCGGGCCGGCTCGCGGGGCTCGCACGGGTGTTCCTGGTGCGGGGCGTGTTCCCGGAGGGCCGTGTGCCAGGCGGGCGGCGGGGCTGCGGGTCCGGGTCGGGGCGGCGGCCGCCACGGGCGAGGAAGTCGGCGATCGGCAGGACCGCGGCACCGACGGTGACCGCGTCGGGGCCGAGCCGGCCCGGTCCGATCGTCACCTTCCCGGCCGGGTGGCGCAGCGCCACGACGGAGCGTGCCGGTGCACGGACGGCAGGAAGCGGGAGCCGAGCCGGGGGCCGGCCCAGCCGCCCATGGGAATGCGTTCGGGTCTGCTCGATGCGGGGCAGCAGGTCGTGGCCCAGGAGCCGGGTCGGGCCGGAGCCGATTTCCGACTGGTCGCGCGAGTCGACGTAATTGCCCTGGGTCTTCATCTCGGTGGCGTGCCGCACCATCCCCTCGACCGCGGTGGCGACCTCGGAGGCGGTGCAGACGGGCACGCCCCGGGAAAATCGTTGGCTCCCCCCGAGGCCGGATATCTAGCCTGGCCCAGAAACCTAGACCCCCTAGGTTTCGAAAGAGCACGCCGGGAGAAGCCCCCCATGAGAACACTCACCGAGCAGGACATCCGCGGTTCGTTCGTCAACTGCTCGAAGGGTGAGGCCAAGCGGCTGGCCGTACCGCGCGACCTGGGCGAGCGCCCCTGGAACGACCTCGACTTCCTGGGCTGGCGCGATCCCGGCGCACCCGACCGCAGCTATCTCGTCACCGAGCGGGAGGACCGCCTCGTCGGGGTGGCCATGCGCTTCCAGCCCGCCCAGCGCGGCTTCCTGCACCGCAGCATGTGCTCCCTGTGCCTGACGACCCATCCGCGCGGCGGCGTCGCCCTGATGACGGCGCGCAAGTCGGGCCCGGCCGGCCGTGAGGGCAACTCGGTCGGCGCCTACATGTGCACCGACCTCGCCTGCTCCCTCTACCTGCGCGGCAGGAAGGTCCCGGAGACCGGCGCCCGCTTCGAGGAGAGCCTCACCCTGGAGGAACAGATCGCCCGCACCAGGGGCAACCTGTTCGCCTTCCTCGACAAGCTGTAGGAACGGCCCGTCCTCCGCCGGGGGGCTGTCGTCGCAGGTGAACACGTTCGATGCGTCCGGGGAAGGGGAACCGTCCGAGGATGCAAGTGGTACGTGAGATGACCGCGCCTGCCTTCGAGTTCGTCAAGCGGCACCGGGACCCGGTGACCGTGCAGATGGTGAGGTCGACCGCTGCGGCTACGCTCTCCTATGTCATCGCGCTGCGGCTGAGTCCGGAGGCCGCGCCGCTCACCGCGCCGCTGACGGCGCTGCTCGTCGTCCAGGTCACCCTGTACTCCACGCTCACCACCGGGATGCGCCGGGTGAACTCCGTGGTGACCGGCGTCGTCGTGGCGATCCTCTTCAGCCTCCTGGTGGGTCTGACCTGGTGGAGTCTGGGCCTGCTCATCCTGGCGTCGCTGATCGTCGGCCATCTGGTGCGGGTGAACGAGTTCGTGCCCGAGGTGGCGATCAGCGCGATGCTGGTGCTCGGCGTGACCACGCACGGGGACACCGCCTGGGCCCGGATCGTGGAGACGCTGATCGGGGCGCTCGTCGGGATGGGGTTCAACCTCCTGCTCGCCCCGCCCGTGTGGGTGGAGGAGGCCGGCGAGTCGATCGAGGAGCTGGCGCGCCGGGTGCGGCAGCTGATGCTGCGGATCGGCGAGGAGGCGGCGGGCCGTACGCCCCCGCACCGCGCGGCAGCCCGGCTGCACGAGGCCCGCCGCCTGGACCACGACATCACCCAGGTCGACGCGGATCTCCGGCAGGCGGAGGACAGCCTGCGGCTCAATCCGCGGGTGCGCGAGGGCCTGCTGCACCGGGTGGTGCTGCGCACCGGCCTGGACACGCTGGAGATCTGCACGGTGGTGCTGCGGGTGCTGGCGCGCACGCTGACCGACCTGGCCAAGGCGCGCGATCCGGAACGGCTGTTCGAGCCGGAGACGGGCGCCGCCTTCGAGCAGTTGCTGTCCGAGATCGCGGACGCCGTGGTCAGCTTCGCGGTGCTGGTGACCACGAGCGTGAGCGCGAACGCAGAGTCGGCGGAGGAACGGCTCTCCTCCCAGCTGCGGCAGGCGGCCGCCACTCGCGACAAGCTGGCCCGGCTGCTCTTCGAGGAGGCCCGGCGCGACGCGCGCCAGTGGCAGTTGCTGGGCGCCGTGCTGACCGAGGTCAACCGCATCCTCGACGAGATGGACACCGAGCACCGCACGCGCCGGCTGTTCGAGGAACTCGACCGGCACTCGCAGGCGCAGCGCGAGCGGCTGCCGCGGCTCACCAGGCTGTGGGAGCGGCTGCGCCGGAAGCGCCGTGGCGCATCCCCCCGCCCCCGGTGACGTACTCGGCCGGAGACGCCCGGACACCGCGGGGCCTGCGCGTCATCCGTCGCCGTCCGTGCGCTGCCGCTGCAGCGCACGGGGGCAGGAGGCGGCGCTCGCCTGGGCGAGCAGCACGTGCATGCGCTCGGTGAGCTGGGAGACGTCGTCGGCGGGCGCGTGGAACGGCAGGCGTACGTCACCGCTCGTGCGGAGGCGTTCGATGCGCAGGGTCAGTCCGTGCCGGTCGACGGCGAGCGGCTGGACGCGGACCGCCCCGTGCAGGCTGCCGTGGTCGACCAGTCGGGTCAGCCGTTCGACCGCGTCGGCGTGGCAGTCGGCGAGGTGGGTCAGCAGCCGGGCCTCGGCGGCGGCCAGCGGGTCGGGGGCGGCGGCGCCGAACTCGTCGACGTCGACGACCAGGGCGCCGGACGGCTGCCGGAGCACCACGCGCGTGGGCTGGAGGACGAGGTGTCCGTCCCGCGCGGCGAACCAGCCGGCCAGCCACAGCCGGGCACGGATGCGATCGCGCACGGGGACGGGTGCCACGTCGGCGAACTCCAGTACGGCGGACGGCTCGCCGCGGGGCGCGCAGATCGCGGCGGCGATCAGGGCGCTGTCCTCGGGCACGTGCAGCAGCACCCGTCCGTCGTCGGTCACGCCGTGCGCGCCGACGAGCTCCTCCCGGGCGCCCTCCGCGGTCACCGCGCAGGACCATGCGGCGGCGAGCACCGAGCGGGCCCGCTCCGCCGCACCGGGCGCGGCCGTCCAGCCGTGCGTGTCGTCAGCCATCCCCGAACCTCCTCTTAGGTAAGCCTTGCCTAACCTATCGAAGATCGGGGTGTGCGCCAACCGGGCGACGTGATCCTCACCAGGACCTCCGGGACGTGAGGACGCCCAGCAGGGCGCGTGCGCACAGGTCGCGCATCTGCTCGCGGACCGGTTCCGAGCCGCGCGGCCACTCCAGGCGGCCCCCCGCGGTGAAGGCCGGCCCGCCGCGCACGGTGAGCCGGGTGTCCGGCCACGCATCGAGGACGGGGCCGGACTCGGAATCCTCCACGAGCGCGGCCAGGACCCGCCGCTCCTGCGCGGCCGGCGCCCGCCGGTGGACCCGGCGCTCCTGCAAGGCACCGTTGCGCACGAGCAAGGACCTCGCAGACGCGCATCACCCCGGACCCGCCCCCTACCGCAATCACAGGGTCACAGCCGGCACGGCCAACCTGTCGGACCCCACTGACAACGGCGCGGATCCATGGAGGAAACCGGGTTCGGAGCAGCTCACGCCGGAGGGTCTGCGACTGCGCCCGGAGCGTCGGCCCACGGCGCGAGTCCAGGCGGAGCCCGGGTCCTGTCGGGGTGAGGCGCGCAGCCCGGCGCGTGCGGGGTGCCTGCCCGAAAGCGATGCCCCCGGCCCACCCGTGCCGCCCTGGGGCACTTCCCGGCCCTTGAGGCGCTGAGGGAGGCACGACTGCCCTCGGATCGCGGAGGTCAGTTCCTCGGTGCCTCCAAGCGCTGAAGGCGGTCGGGGTCGGACAGGATGTACATGCCGGTGATCCGGCCGTCGGCGACGGTGACCGACATGACCGAGTGGACGCGGCCGTCCACCACGCTGAGCAGACCCAGCGCGTCGTTGACCAGGACCGTCCGGGCCATCGCGGTGTACCGCGCGAACATGAGCGCCGACTCGGCCACCGTCCTCGCGCCGCGGAGGGTCCTCGACCCGGCCACGCCGCGGACCAGTGCGCCCGCGTCCGCCCGCAGCACCACGTCCGGGTGGAGGACGGCGACCAGAGCCTCGAAGTCACCGCCGCGCGCGGCGGCCATGAACGCTTCGAGCACCCGCTTCTGCCGGCCGAGGTCGGGCTCGGAGGAGGGGGTCGCCTCCCGTACCCGGCGACGGGCCCGGCTGGCGAGCTGGCGGGTCGTGGCCGGGCTGCGCTCCACGACCGGGGCGATGTCGTCGAACGGCACGGCGAACATGTCGTGCAGGACGAACGCCAGTCGCTCGTCGGGCTCCAGCGTCTCCAGCACCACCAGCATCGCCACGCCCACCGAGTCGGTGTGCAGCGCCTCCTGTTCCGGGTCCGCCTGGGAGAGAGGCCCGATCACCGGGTCCGGGACGAACGTCTCGTCCATCGGCTGCTCGCGGCGCGCGGCGCGTGAACGCAGCAGGTCCAGACAGATCCGGCCGGTCACGGTGGTCAGCCAGCCGCCGAGGTTGCCGATGTCCCCGGTGCCGGTGCGGCCCAGCCTCAGCCAGGCCTCCTGGACGGCGTCCTCCGCCTCGGTCAGCGAGCCGAGCATGCGGTAGGCGACCGCCTTGAGATGCCCGCGGTGCTCCTCGAAGCGCTCCGCCAGCAGTTCCTCGTCGCCGACCACGCGGCTCACCGGGGGAACAGCTCGAAGGAGACCGCCGGCCGGCCGCCGAACCGCTTGCCCGCCTCCTCGGCGTTCCCCGTCAGGAACCCGCGCGCGTACTCCTCCGGGTCCTCGTCGGTCAACGCCTCGATGTAGGTCCGGTGTTCGAGCAGCGAGGCGACCGCACGCTCCAGCCCGGCCGACGCGTCCACGGCGTGCGTGGGGGTGCTGGAACCCGCGACCGCCACCCAGCGGACGCCGTCCCAGGGTTCCAGGCCCCGCTCGGTCAGTTCCGGGAAGATCCACCGGTTGCCGGCGTCACCGGCCGCGTCGAGCGTGGCCCGCCCGACGGCCAGGTGGTCCGGGGTGTTCCAGTAGGTGCCGCCCCAGGTGTCCCGGTGGTTCAGGGTGATCACCAGCTCGGGCCGGTACCGGCGGATCTCGGCGGCGATGTCCCGGCGCAGCACGGGGCCGTACTCGACGACCCCGTCCGGGTGGTCGAGGAAGCGGACCTCCGACACGCCGACCACGGCCGCGCTCGCCCGCTGCTCCCGCTCCCTGAGCGGGCCGCACTTCGCCGGCTCCAGGGTGTCGATGCCCGCCTCGCCGCGGGTCGCCAGGACGTAGGAGACCTCACGGCCGGCGTCGGTCCAGGAGGCGATCGCCGCCGCGCAGCCGTACTCGAGGTCGTCCGGGTGGGCCACCACGGCCAGGGCACGCTGCCAGTCGTCGGGTAAGGGCGGGAGTTGACTGATCGTCGGCTCGGTCATGACCGCAGACTAACCCGCCGCACCGGCATCCCGCCCGGTTCCCGGCTCACACCTCGTCGCGCGCCAGGGCGAGCAGCCGGTCCAGGACGCGGGGGCCGCCGGCCCGGACTCCGTCGTGCTCGAACTCGTCGGTGACCCAGGTGCGCAGGCCGCGGATCGCGCGGGCCGTGCGCAGGGAGTGGGCGGTGTCGACGTACATGTCGTCGTGGTAGACGGCCGCCGCGACCGGGACCTCGTTGGCGGCGAGGCGCGCCGGGTCGTACAGGGGTGTCCAGTCGGTGCGCGCGGCGAGCAGTTCGGCGGTCTCGCGCAGCGGGCGCAGCGCGGGGTCGCAGTCGAACATCCAGGGGTGGATGGTCTCTCCGGTGAACAGCAGCGGCTCGTCGCCGGCGAGCGTCTTGGCCGCGTCGAACCGCGGGAACTCGGCCCGCACGCGTTCGGCGGACCAGGCGGTGGGCCGGGCGTCCTGGCCGTAGATCGCCTCGTGGACGAGCGCGTACAGCGGATGGCCGGCGAACGACAGCAGGCCCTGCGCCTGCTCCTGGAAGGCGTCGGAGAGCGCGGGCCCACCCGGGGTGCGGACGAACGCGTCCTCCAGGATGTGGTGCAGCCGGTGGCTGCCGTCGCCGCCGCCGAGCATCCGGCCGAGGGACTGGAACGCCTCGACGGTGAACCGGTAGCCGTTCGGGAGGACGACCTCGTGGGTCAGGAGGTGGTCGGCGATACGGCGTGCGCGTTCGACGTCCTGCGGGTAACGGGCGTAGTGCGCGGCGACCTTGCGTTCGACGCGCGGGTAGGCGGCCCGGTAGACGTCGTCGGCGTGCGCGTCGAGCGAGGGCAGGCCGCCGGTGACGAGCGCGGTGTCCAGGCCCTCGGGCGCCAGGGACAGGTAGGTGACGGTGCAGAAGCCGCCGAAGCTCTGGCCGAGCACGGTCCAGGGGGCGCCGCCGGTCACCTCGGGACGGACGGCCTCGCAGTCCCGCACGATCGAGTCACCGCGGAAGCGGGTGAGGTAGTCGGCCTGTTCGGCGGGGCCGCCGCGCAGCGGGAGCGTCTGCCGGTTGGCGGGGGTGGAGTGGCCGGTGCCGCGCTGGTCGAGGAGGAGGACGCGGTACTCCTCGAGGGCGCGGCCGAGCCAGGCGGGCTTCCCCACGAAACGGTTCGCCCCGAAACCGGGGCCGCCCTGGAGGTAGAGCAGCCAGGGCAGGTCCTGGCCGGCCTTGTCGCCGGCGACGACCTCACGCGCGTACAGCTCGATCGTCTCCCCCGAGGGGTCGTCGTGGTCGAGGGGCACGGTGAACCGGCGGTCGGTGAGGACCACTCCGGGCTGGCGGTAACTGACGGACAACGGGGCTCCAGGGACGAAAGGATTGTCGGGCCGTGACCCAGTTCAGCACATGTTCGTCCGGCCAACGAGCCCGGGATCACGGAATTCCTGCCGACCGTCCGTCAACGGGCCGCCAGGCTGGAGCGCCGGACCACCAGTTCCGGGCGCAGGACGACCCGGCGGTGCTCGTGCGGTGCGGCGGCGCCACCGCTCCCGGTCTCCTCCAGCAGCAGCTCGGCCGCCAGGGCGCCCATGGTGACCGCGGGCTGCCGCACCGAGGTGAGCGGCACGGCCGCCGCGGCGGCGAACTCGATGTCGTCGTAGCCGACGATCGCGAGGTCGTCGGGGACGCCGACGCCGGCCGCGTACATCGCCTGGAGCACGCCGAGGGCGAGCAGGTCGTTGGCGCAGAAGACGGCGGTGGGCCGGTCGGCGAGTCCGAGGAGGCGGGCGCCCGCGTCGCGCCCGGCGGCGACGTCGAGCCGCTCGGTGGGCAGTTCGCGCAGACGGTCGGGGCCCAGTCCGGCCTCGGCGAGGGCGTTCAGGGCGCCGGTGCGGCGGTCCCGGACCTGGTTCAGCCCGGGCGGGCCGCAGACGTACGCGATGGAACGGTGCCCGGCGTCGACGAGGTGCCGCACGGCCAGTGCGCCACCCGCCACGTCGTCCACGGAGACCGAGCACTCGGTGGTTCCCTCGGCGACCCGGTCGACCAGCACGAAGGGGATGCCGTGCCGGCGGAACGCCTCGATGTTGCGGCCGGTGGCGTCCGCCGGGGTGAGCAGCACGCCCCGCACCCGCTGCTCGGCGAAGAGGGAGAGGTACTCCGCCTCCTCACCCGGGTCCTGGGCGCTGTTGCAGACCATCACGCCGAGCCCGGCCTCGCGCGCGGCGCGTTCGGCACCGCGCGCGACGTCGACGAAGAAGGGGTTGCCCATGTCGAGGACGAGCAGGCCCATGATGCGGCTGCGGCCGGCCCGCAGCTGACGGGCGGACTCGCTGCGGACGTAGCCGAGCCGGTCTATGGCGGACAGCACCCGCGCCCGGGTCTCGGCGGCGACCGTGTCCGGGCGGTTGATCACGTTGGAGACCGTGCCGACGGACACTCCGGCGACGCGGGCGACGTCCTTGATACCCACCGACTGGGCCATCGGGCAGGGACCTCCAGGGAGAGGGGGCGGCGCGGCGGGCCATCACACTACCGGCAGCACCGCCCCTGAGCGGTCACGGACGGGCGGCCTGACGTCGGCCACGCACAGGGGCGAGGGTGTCGTACCGGTGGACTTCTCCCGGTACATGACCGGCAGCACCCCGTCCCGGGCGGCGCGGGTCTCGTCGATCACCGCCTCGCCGAAGGCGTTCGGTCCGGCGCCGTCGTACAGCGGCTTCCGGTCGGTGTGTCGGGGGCCGCGGAGGCGGCGGCGATACGGCCGCGGGGAGGGCGGGGGCCGCCGCGGTGCCGAGGAGTGCGCCGGCCAGAGGAGTGCGTCGTCCCATCGCGGGCTCCGTCGTCAGGCGAGGTGGAAGACCTCGGTCAGTGGTTTCATCGCCTCGTCCGGCCGGGAGCCGTCGAGGGACTCGAAGAAGGGGGACATCTCGGCCTGCCAGCGGCCGTTGACCTCGGTGGCCTCCATGCCGGCCCTGGCCGCCTCGAAGTCCTCGGTCTCCAGGTAGCCGACGAGGAGACCGTCGTCACGCAGGAAGAGGGAGTAGTTGTGCCAGCCGGTGGCCGAGAGCGCCTCGCGCATCTCGGGCCACACGGCGGCGTGGCGTTCGCGGTACTCGGCGATCCGGTCCTGTCGGACCTTGAGCAGGAAACAGACGCGTTGCATGAAGTACCGCTCCTCCAGGGACGGTCGGGACCAGAACGGGATCAGAAGTCGAACTGGTCGATGTTCTCGGCGTTGAAGACGGTGGGCTTGCCGAGGTTGATCACACCGTCCTTGCCGATGGTGTACTCGCCCAGCGCGCCGGCCTCGAAGGTCTCGCCCTCCTTGCCGGTGATCTGGCCGGAGGCCAGGGCGACGGCGGTGCGGGCGGCCAGCTCGCCGAGCTTGGCCGGGTCCCAGAGCTCGAACGCCTCGACGGTGCCGTTCTTGACGTACTTGCGCATGTCGTTGGGGGTGCCGAGGCCGGTCAGCTTGACCTTGCCCTTGTACTTGGAGCCGGACAGGTACTGGGCGGCGGCCTTGATGCCCACGGTGGTCGGGGAGATGATCCCCTTCAGGTTCGGGTGCTCCTGGAGCAGGCCCTGGGTCTGCTGGAAGGACTGCTGGGCGTCGTCGTTGCCGTAGGCGACCTCGACCAGCTTGATGTCCTTGTACTTGGGGTCCTCGAGCTCGTCCTTCATGAACTCGATCCAGGCGTTCTGGTTCGTCGCGGTCTGCGCGGCGGACAGGATCGCGATCTCGCCCTTGTAGTCGATCTGCTCGGCGAGCAGCTGCACCTCGGTGCGGCCCAGGTCCTCGCCGCTGGCCTGCGAGATGAAGGCGTGGCGGCAGTCGGCGGTGGTGTCCGAGTCGTAGGTGACGACCTTGATGCCGTTCCTCATCGCCTGCTTGAGCGCGGTGCACAGGGCGCCGGGGTCCTGTGCGGAGACGGCCATGGCGTCGACCTGCTGCTGGGTCAGGGTGTTGACGTAGGAGACCTGGCCGGCGGTGTCGGTGGCGCTGGAGGGGCCGACCTCCTTGTAGGTGGAGCCCAGTTCCCTGACGGCCTTCTCGCCGCCCTTGTCGGCGGTGGTGAAGTAGGGGTTGTTGACCTGCTTGGGCAGGAAGCCGACGGTCAGGCCCTTCTTGGTGGCCGCGTCGGGGTCGGCCTTGCCGGCCGAGACCGCCGAGCCGCCCTCGTTCCTCACGTCCTCCTTGGTGGTGCCGCCGCAGGCGGTGGCGGCCAGGGAGAGCGAGGTGACGGCGACGAGGGCCGCCCAGGTGCGGCGGATGGATGCCTTGCGCATGGTGGGTTCCTTGGAGGGCGAGAAGGGTTCAGGGGGTGGGAGCGGGGGCCTTGGCGGCCGGTGGTGACGCGGCTGCCCGGCGTCCGGCCCTCGCGACGGCGATCAGCCGGGCGACACGCGGTCCGAGCACGGAGAGCACCAGCAGCACGCCCGTGACCACGATCTGCGACTGCGCGGAGACGTCCTGGAGGCTCATCACGTTCTGCAGCGCGCCGAGCAGGAACACACCGGCGATCGCGCCGCCCAGGGTGCCCTTGCCGCCGTCGAAGTCGATGCCGCCGAGCAGTACGGCCGCCACGACGGAGAGTTCGAGGCCGGTGGCGTTGTCGTAACGGGCGCTGGCGTAGTGCAACGCCCAGAAGACGCCGGTGAGGGCGGCCATCAGACCGGTCAGGGTGAACAGGACCAGCTTCTGCCGCTTGACGCGGATGCCGGCGAAGCGGGCCGCCTCCTCGCTCGCGCCGATCGCGAACAGCGACCGGCCGAACGGGGTGGCGTGCAGGGCGACGACGGCGACGGCGAGCAGCACCAGGAAGGGCGGCAGGGCGTACGGGACGAACGTGTCGCCGATGCGTCCGGCGGCGAAGTCCAGGTACGGGGCGGGGAAGTCGGTCACCGCGTCGGAGCCGAGCACGATCTGCGCGATGCCCCGGTAGGCGGCCAGCGTGCCGATGGTGACGGCGAGGGACGGCAGCCCGAGGCGGGTCACCAGCAGGCCGTTGACCAGGCCGCAGACGACGCCGATAACGAGGCAGATCGGGATGATCGTCTCGATGGCCATGCCCTGGTTCCACAGGGCGCCCATCACCGCGCCGGACAGACCGGCCGTGGAGGCCACGGACAGGTCGATCTCGCCGGAGACCACGAGCAGGGTCATGGGCAGGGCGATGAGCGCGAGCGGCAGGGTGTTGCCGATGAGGAACGACAGGTTGAGCGCGTTGCCGAAGCCGTCGACGGTGGTGAAGGACAGCAGCAGGACCACGACGAGCAGGGCGCCGACGGCCGTGTCCCACCTCAACGAGGCGGACCGGCGGCTCGCACGCGTCAGGGACTCAGGCATGGCGGGCGTTCCTCTTCTTCAGGGCGGAGGCCACGCGCAGCGCGACGAGCCGGTCGACCGCGATGGCGAGGACGAGCAGGATGCCGTTGATGGCGAGCACCCACACGGAGCTGACGCCGAGGGCGGGCAGCACACTGTTGACGGAGGTCAGCAGCAGCGCGCCGAGCGCCGCGCCGTAGACGCTGCCGGAGCCGCCGGTGAAGATCACGCCGCCGACCACGACCGCGCTGACGACGGTGAGTTCGTAGCCGCTTCCGGTGCCGGAGTCGACGTTGCCGAACCGGGCCAGGTACATGGCGCCCGCGAGGCCGGCGAGGGCGCCGCAGAAGGTGTACACGGCGAGGATCCGCTTGCGGACGGGGATGCCGGCGAGCCGGGCGGCCTCCGGGTTGGAGCCGAGCGCGTACAGTTCGCGTCCGCCGCCGAAGTGCTTGAGGTAGTACGCCGTCGCCACGAGCACCGCGAGCGCGATGAGCGCCAGGTACGGCACCGCCGAGACGCCGCCGGAGCCGAAGTCGACGAACCCGCCGGGAAGATCGGCGGCGGTGATCTGGCGGGAGCCGACCCAGATGGAGTCGATGCCGCGGATGATGTACATCGTGCCGAGGGTGACGACGAGCGCGGGGACCTGACCGAGGCTGACGAGCAGGCCGTTGAGCAGTCCGAAGCCGATGCCGAGCAGGACGGCGAGCGCGACGGCGACGACCGGGTGCCCGCCGTCCTGGAGGTGGAGACCGGCGGCGAAGGCGCTGATGCCGAGGGTGGAGCCGACGGACAGGTCGACGTTGCGGGTGATGACGACCAGGGACTGGCCGGTGGCGACCAGGACCAGGATGGTCGCGTTCAGCAGCAGGTCCTTGATGCCCTGTTCGGACAGGAACTCGCTGTTGCCGGCCTGGGTGACGGCGATCATCACCAGGAGGACGACGAGGATGGCGAGTTCGCGCATCTTGAAGACGCGGTCCACCAGCCGGGTGGCGCCGGCCTTCGGCGCCCCGGCGACGGGGGCTTCTTCGGGAGCGGCGACCGTCATGCGGCGGCCCTCCCCGTGGCTGCGGCCATCACGTTCTCCTCGGTGGCGTCGGTGCGGGGGATCTCGGCGGTGAGCCGGCCCTCGTGCATCACCAGCACGCGGTCGGCCATGCCGAGGATCTCGGGCAGGTCGGAGGAGATCATCAGGACGGCGACACCGTCGGCGGCGAGCTGGGACAGCAGCCGGTGCACCTCGGCCTTGGTGCCGACGTCGATGCCGCGGGTGGGCTCGTCGACGATCAGCACCTTCGGCCCGGTGGCGAGCCACTTGGCGAGGACGACCTTCTGCTGGTTGCCGCCGGACAGGGTGTTCACCGTGTCGGCGATCCTGGCGTACTTGACCTGGAGCTTGACGGCCCAGTCGAGGGAGCGGCTGCGTTCGGCGCCGCGGTCCATCAGGCCGGCCTTCACGGTCGTGCGGAGTCCGGTGAGGCCGATGTTCCGCTCGATGGACATGTCCATCACCAGGCCTTGGGCGCGACGGTCCTCGGGTACCAGGGCGAGGCCCGCGGCCATGGCGGTGGACGGGGCGCCGCTGGTGAGCCTGCGCCCGTCGACCTCCACCTCGCCGGCGTCCCAGCGGTCGACGCCGAACACGGCGCGGGCGACCTCGGTGCGCCCGGCGCCGACGAGTCCGGCCAGGCCGACGATCTCACCGCGCCGCACGTCGAAGGAGACGTCGGTGAAGACGCCCTCACGGGTCAGCCGGCGCACGCTCAGGGCGATCTCGCCCGGCGCCACCTCCTGCTTGGGGTAGAGCTCCTCGATGTCGCGGCCGACCATGCGGCGGACCAGGTCGTCCTCGGTCATGCCCGCCAGCGGCTCGCTGCAGACCCAGGCGCCGTCGCGCAGCGTGGTGACCCGCCGGCAGATCTCGAAGATCTCCTCCAGCCGGTGGGAGATGAACAGCACCGCGGCGCCCTGTTCGCGCAGGGTGCGCACGACGCCGAAGAGACGGGCGACCTCGCTGCCGGTGAGGGCGGCGGTGGGCTCGTCCATGATCAGGACGCGGGCGTCGAAGGAGAGCGCCTTGGCGATCTCGACGATCTGCTGGTCGGCGATGGACAGACCGCGGGCCGGGCGGTCCGGGTCGAGCTCGACTCCGAGCCGCTTCATCAGGGCGGCGGTCGCGTCGTGGGTGGCCCGGTGGTCGATCCGGCCGAGCGCCCGCCGGGGCTGTCGGCCCATGAAGATGTTCTCGGCGATCGACAGGTCGGGGAAGAGCGTGGGCTCCTGGTAGATCACGGCGATGCCGGCGTCGCGGGCGTCACCGGGGCCGTGGAAGACGACGGGGGCGCCGTCGAGCAGCACCTGGCCGGCGTCCGGGCGGTGCACCCCGGCGAGCGTCTTGATGAGTGTCGACTTGCCGGCTCCATTCTCGCCGGCGAGGGCGTGCACCTCCCCGGGGAACAGCTCCAGGGAGACGTCCCGCAGGGCGCGGACCGCGCCGAAGGACTTGGAGATGCCCTTCAGCGCGAGGACCGGGGCCGGACCCGTGTCGGACGGGTGGGTCATAAGGGCTCCTCGACGACGTCGGCGGGAAAGCCCTCGCGACATCGTGAAAGGTTTCAACTGGGTTGCCGGGACGTTAGGCGCGAGACGCATGTCACGTCAATGGGTCCTGATCGAAAAACTTTCGACACCTTCAGGTCTCGGCCTGGTCACGGAGGACGGTCTTCGCCACAGGGGTTGACACCCCTTCCGGAGACCCATAGCTTCCCGTTCTGAATCGTTTCATTCAGTGGTCGTTACGACCCGATGTCACAGGAGCCCTGTCGTGACCGAGCTCGCCGCGGTGAAAGCCGCTCTCAAGACACAGGCCGTGGAGACGCCGTCCTGGGCGTACGGGAACTCGGGGACCCGGTTCAAGGTGTTCGCGCAGCAGGGCGTCCCCCGCACCCCGCAGGAGAAGCTGGACGACGCCGCCCAGGTGCACGCGTTCACGGGTGTCGCACCGACCGTGGCACTGCACATCCCGTGGGACAAGGTCGAGGACTACGCGGCGCTGGCCGGGCACGCCGAGGACCGCGGGGTGAAGCTCGGGGCGATCAACTCCAACACCTTCCAGGACGACGACTACAAGCTCGGCAGCATCTGCGCCCCGGACCCGGCGGTGCGCAGGAAGGCCGTCGACCACCTGCTGGAGTGCGTCGACATCATGGACGCGACCGGCTCCAAGGACCTGAAGCTGTGGTTCGCCGACGGGACGAACTACCCCGGCCAGGACGACATCCGGGCGCGGCAGGACCGGCTCGCCGAAGGGCTCGCCGAGGTGTACGAGCGGCTCGGTGACGACCAGCGGATGCTGCTGGAGTACAAGTTCTTCGAGCCGGCGTTCTACACGACGGACGTGCCGGACTGGGGCACCGCCTACGCGCACTGCCTCAAGCTCGGCCCGAAGGCACAGGTCGTCGTCGACACCGGCCACCACGCTCCGGGCACCAACATCGAGTTCATCGTGGCGACGCTGCTGCGGGAGGACAAGCTCGGCGCGTTCGACTTCAACTCGCGGTTCTACGCCGACGACGACCTGATGGTCGGCGCCGCCGACCCGTTCCAGCTGTTCCGGATCATGTACGAGGTGATC
The DNA here is from genome assembly GCF_041380215.1 of Streptomyces pimonensis. Taxonomy (NCBI): domain Bacteria; kingdom Bacillati; phylum Actinomycetota; class Actinomycetes; order Kitasatosporales; family Streptomycetaceae; genus Streptomyces; species Streptomyces pimonensis. The sequence continues at coordinate 80,070 of NZ_JAHWZY010000003.1, read as the reverse complement.
CGCGGGGGCGGGTTCACTTCCGACGTGGCGTTCATGCTCGACCAGTGCCACAACGTCGAGGCGAAGATCCCGGCGATCATCCGTTCCGTCATGAACGTCCAGGAGGCCACGGCCAAGGCGCTGCTGGTCGACCGGGCGGCGCTGGGCGAGGCGCAGGCCTCGGGGGACGTGCTCGAGGCGAACGCCGTGCTGATGGACGCGTACAACACGGACGTGCGTCCGCTGCTGCGCGAGGTGCGGGAGGAGATGGGACTGGACCCCGACCCCGTCTCCGCCTACCGGCGGTCCGGATGGGCCGAGAGGATCGTGGCCGAGCGGGTCGGCGGGGAGCAGGCCGGCTGGGGCGCGTGAGCGTCTGCCGGGCTCCGTCCGTCGCGGGCTGCCGGCTGTTCGCGGCCGACCGCGCCCACCCGGCGGAGCCGCACACCGATACCGCCCCGCGCCCTCGGGGACACGCACTCACCCTCTTTCACGTAAGGACTGGACGTTCATGGCAACCCATCCCGAAGCCGCCGCTCTGCTCGCCCGATCGCACCGGCTCGGTGCCGATCCCCGCAACACCAACTACGCCGGCGGCAACACCTCCGCCAAGGGCACCGAGACCGACCCCGTCACCGGGGGTGACGTCGAGCTGATGTGGGTCAAGGGGTCCGGAGGCGACCTCGGGACGCTGGCCGAGGCGGGGCTGGCCGCGCTGCGACTGGACCGACTGCGGGCGCTCACCGACGTCTACCCGGGCGTCGAGCGCGAGGACGAGATGGTCGCCGCGTTCGACTACTGCCTGCACGGCAGGGGCGGTGCGGCCCCGTCGATCGACACCGCGATGCACGGGCTCGTCGACGCCGCGCACGTGGACCACCTCCACCCCGACTCCGGGATCGCGCTCGCCTGCGCGGCCGACGGGGAGAAGCTGACCGCCGACTGCTTCGGCGACACCGTGGTGTGGGTGCCCTGGCGGCGGCCCGGTTTCCAGCTCGGGCTGGACATCGCCGCCGTGAAGAAGGCCAACCCGCAGGCCATCGGGTGTGTGCTCGGCGGGCACGGCATCACCGCGTGGGGCGACACCTCCGAGGAGTGCGAGCGGAACTCGCTGCACATCATCCGCACCGCCGAGGCGTTCCTCGCCGAGCACGGCCGGCCGGAGCCGTTCGGCCCGGTGATCGAGGGGTACGAGGCGCTGTCCGAGGGGGAGCGCCGGGAGCGGGCCGCCGCCCTCGCCCCGTACGTCCGTGCCGTCGCCTCGCAGGACCGTCCGCAGGTCGGGCACTTCGACGACTCCGACGCCGTACTGGACTTCCTGGCCCGCGCCGAGCACCCGCGGCTGGCCGCGCTGGGCACCTCCTGCCCCGACCACTTCCTGCGCACCAAGGTCCGGCCGCTCGTCCTCGACCTGCCGCCGTCCGCCCCGCTGGACGAGGCGGTCGCCCGGCTGAAGGAGCTGCACGCGGCCTACCGCGAGGAGTACGCCGCCTACTACGCCAGGCACGCGGAGCCCGGCTCCCCCGCGATGCGCGGGGCCGACCCGGCGATCGTGCTGGTGCCGGGCGTGGGCATGTTCAGCTTCGGCAAGGACAAGCAGACCGCGCGCGTGGCCGGCGAGTTCTACATCAACGCGATCAACGTGATGCGCGGGGCCGAGGCGGTCTCCACGTACGCGCCGATCGAGGAGTCGGAGAAGTTCCGTATCGAGTACTGGGCGCTGGAGGAGGCCAAGCTCCAGCGGATGCCGAAGCCCAAGCCGCTCGCGACGCGCGTCGCGCTCGTCACCGGCGCCGGCAGCGGGATCGGCAGGGCGATCGCCCGGCGGCTGGTGGCCGAGGGCGCGTGCGTCGTCGTCGCCGACCTGAACGGGGAGAACGCCGCGCAGGTCGCCGAGGAGCTGGGCGGCTCCGACAAGGCCGTCGCCGTGACCGTCGACGTGACGTCCGAGGAGCAGATCGCGGACGCCTTCAAGGCCGCCGTGCTCGCCTTCGGCGGGGTCGACCTGGTGGTGAACAACGCCGGCATCTCGATCTCCAAGCCGCTCCTCGAGACGTCCGCGAAGGACTGGGACCTCCAGCACGACATCATGGCCCGCGGTTCCTTCCTCGTATCGCGCGAGGCGGCCCGGGTGATGACCGCGCAGGAGCTGGGCGGCGACATCGTCTACATCGCGTCCAAGAACGCGGTGTTCGCCGGCCCCAACAACATCGCCTACTCGGCCACCAAGGCCGACCAGGCGCACCAGGTGCGCCTGCTCGCCGCCGAACTGGGCGAGCACGGCATCCGGGTCAACGGCGTCAACCCGGACGGTGTGGTGCGCGGCTCCGGGATCTTCGCGGGCGGCTGGGGCGCCAAGCGCGCGGCCGTCTACGGGGTGCCGGAGGAGAAGCTGGGCGAGTTCTACGCCCAGCGGACGCTGCTGAAGCGCGAGGTGCTGCCCGAGCACGTGGCGAACGCCGTGTTCGCACTGACCGGCGGCGACCTCACCCACACCACCGGACTCCACGTCCCGGTCGACGCCGGCGTCGCCGCCGCCTTCCTGCGATGAGCACCGTGAAGTCCTACGCCGCGGTCGACCTCGGCGCGTCCAGCGGGCGCGTCATGGTCGGCCGCGTCGGCCCCGACAGCCTGGAGCTGACCGAGGCCCACCGCTTCCCCAACCGCCCGGTGCGCGTGCCCGAGGGGCTGCGCTGGGACGTCCTGGGGCTGTACGCCGGTGTGCTGGACGGGCTGAAGGGGGCCGGCGCGGTGGATTCCGTCGGCATCGACAGCTGGGCCGTGGACTACGGACTGCTGGACGCGGACGGGGCGCTGCTCGGCAACCCGGTGCACTACCGCGACAGCCGCACCGACGGAATCGCGGAGAAGGTCTGGGCGGCCGTGCCCGCCGAGGAGCTGTACGCGGCGACCGGTCTGCAGTACGCGCCGTTCAACACGCTGTACCAGCTGACGGCGGCCCGTGACTCGGGCCAAATCATGCAGGCCGAACGGTTGTTGATGATTCCCGACCTGCTGACGTACTGGCTCACCGGTGAGCAGGGCACGGAGCTGACCAACGCCTCGACCACCCAGCTGATCGACCCGCGCACCCGCGACTGGGCGCACGGCCTCGCGGAGCGCCTCGGCATCGACCTCTCGCTGTTCGCGCCGCTGCGCCGGCCGGGGGACGCGGCCGGGGTGCTGCGGCCCGAGGTACTGGAGGAGACCGGACTGGCCGGGCCGGTTCCGGTGACGGCGGTCGGTTCGCACGACACCGCGTCCGCGGTGGCCGCCGTGCCGGCGAACGGCGAGCGGTTCGCGTACATCTGCACCGGCACCTGGTCGCTGGCCGGCCTGGAGCTGGACGCGCCGGTGCTCACCGAGGAGAGCCGGGCCGCCAACTTCACCAATGAGCTGGGGCTGGACGGCACGGTCCGCTACCTGCGCAACATCATGGGCCTGTGGCTGCTCCAGGAGTGCCTGCGGGCCTGGGGGCAGCCGGATCTGGGCGCGCTGCTCCTCGACGCGGGCAGAGTGCCGGCGCTGCGGTCGGTGGTGGACGCCGGGGACGCGGCGTTCCTCGCGCCCGGGCGGATGCCGGAGCGGATCGCCGAGGCCTGCCGGGCCTCGGGACAGCCGGTTCCGGCCACGCCCGCCGAGACCACCCGGTGCATCCTCGACTCGCTGGCGCTGGCCCACCGCAGGGCCGTCACCGACGCGCAGCGGCTCGCCGAGCAGTCGGTCGACGTCGTGCACATCGTGGGCGGCGGCACCCGCAACGCCCTGCTGTGCCAGCTGACCGCCGACGCCTGCGGGCTGCCGGTGGTGTCCGGGCCGACGGAGGCGGCGGCGCTGGGCAACGTGCTGGTGCAGGCCCGTGCCCACGGCCTGGTCGGCGACCTGGCCGGGATGCGGCGGCTGCTCACCCGCACGCAACTGCTGACGCGGTACGAACCGCGCGGCGGTACGCAGCGGTGGCAGGCGGCGCAGGCCCGGCTGGCCCGGGGCTGACACGCTCTCCCCCGGGTCCCCGTTCCCCCACTACCCTGCATCCACCCGATGATCGATCTCACTAGGAGCCGCGATGCGTGTCGCACTGTTCCTGACCTGTGTCAACGACACGCTGTATCCGGACACCGGGCGCGCCGTGGTGAAACTCCTGACCAGGCTGGGCGTCGACGTCGACTTCCCGATGGCGCAGACCTGCTGCGGTCAGGCGCACTACAACACGGGCTACCGTCACGAGGCCGAACCGCTCGCCCGGCATTTCTCCGATGTCTTCAGGGACTACGAGGCGATCGTGACCCCGTCCGGGTCGTGCGGGGCGATGGTGCGGGAGCTGTATCCGCGGATGGGTGAGCGGGCCCGGGCGGAGGGCCGCGGGGACACCCTCGCGGCGGCGCTGGCGCCGGTGGTGCCGAGGACGTACGAGCTCACGGAGTTCCTGGTGGACGTGCTGGGGGTGACGGACGTCGGGGCGTACTACCCGCACAAGGTGACCTACCACCCGACCTGTCACGGACTGCGCGGGCTGGGCCTCGGCGAGCGGCCCCGGCAGCTGCTGCGGGCGGTGAAGGGGCTGGAGCTGGTCGAACTGCCGGGCGCCGAGGAGTGCTGCGGCTTCGGCGGCACCTTCGCCCTGAAGAACTCCGACGTCTCGGCGGCGATGGGCACCGACAAGGTGCGCAACGCCGAGTCGACGGGCGCCGAGGTGCTGTGCGCGGCGGACAACTCCTGTCTGATGCACATCGGCACAACGATGACCAGGCTGCGGACCGGCGTGCGGCCGGTGCACATCGCGGAGATCCTGGCGAGCACAGAGGAGGAGCCGGCCGTATGAGTGGAACGTTCGTAGGAATGCCTGTGTTTCCCCCGCCCGCCCACCCGGCGTTTCCCGAGGCAGCGCGGGACGCCGTGCGCGACACCACCCTGCGCGGCAATCTGCGGCACGCCACGCACACCATCCGCGCCAAGCGCGCCGCCGCGGTCGCCGAGGTGTCCGACTGGGCGGAGCTGCGCGAGGCCGGCAAGCGGATCAAGGACCACACGCTCCGTCACCTCGACCGCTACCTCGAGCAGCTGGAGGAGTCGGTGACGGCGGCGGGCGGCACCGTGCACTGGGCCGTCGACGCCGACGAGGCCAACCGGATCGTCGCCGAACTGGTGAAGGCGACCGGCGAGTCGGAGGTCGTCAAGGTCAAGTCGATGGCCACACAGGAGATCGGCCTCAACGAGGCCCTGGAGGCGGAGGGCATCGCCGCCTACGAGACCGACCTGGCCGAACTGATCGTGCAGCTGGGCAGGGACCGGCCCTCGCACATCCTGGTGCCGGCGATCCACCGCAACCGCGGGGAGATCCGGGAGATCTTCGCCCGCGAGATGAGCGAGTGGGGCCGCCCCGCCCCGGAGGGGCTGACGGACACGCCCGCCGAACTCGCCGAGGCGGCGCGGCAGCACCTGCGGGAGAAGTTCCTGCGCGCCAAGGTCGGCGTCTCCGGCGCCAACTTCATGATCGCCGAGACCGGCACACTGGTGGTGGTGGAGTCCGAGGGCAACGGGCGGATGTGCCTGACCCTGCCCGAGACGCTGATCTCGGTCGTCGGCATCGAGAAGATCGTGCCGACCTGGCAGGACCTGGAGGTGTTCCTGCAGACCCTGCCGCGCTCCTCGACCGCCGAGCGGATGAACCCGTACACCTCCACGTGGACCGGCACCACCGACGAGGACGGCCCGCGCAGCTTCCACCTGGTCCTGCTGGACAACGGCCGCACCGACACGCTCGCCGACGAGGTGGGCCGGCAGGCGCTGCGCTGCATCCGCTGCTCGGCCTGCCTGAACGTGTGCCCGGTGTACGAGCGGGCCGGCGGCCACGCCTACGGCTCGGTCTACCCGGGGCCGATCGGCGCCATCCTCAGCCCCCAGCTACGGGGCACCGGGAGCGGGATCGACGCCTCCCTGCCGTACGCCTCCTCGCTGTGCGGGGCCTGCTACGAGGTGTGCCCGGTCGCCATCGACATCCCCGAGGTGCTGGTGCACCTGCGGGAACGGGTGGTCCAGGGCGGAGAGGCGACACGGGGCGGCAACAAGGTGGTGCTCAAGCCGGCCAAGGGGCACGCCGCCGAGCGCGCCGCGATGCGCGCCGCCCGCTGGGCGTTCACCTACCCCGGAGCCCTGCGCACCGGCCAGCGCCTCGCCTCACGCACCCGTCGTCTCCATCCGCGCACCCTGCCGGGACCCGGCCGCGCGTGGAGCGGCACCCGGGATCTGCCGCCGGTACCGGCGGAACCGTTCCGGGACTGGTGGCAGCGTACGCAGAGCGGGAAGGGAGCGGCGAAGTGAGCAGCAGGGAACGGATCCTGGGCCGGGTGCGGCGTGCCCTCGCCGACGTGCCGGGGGACGACACCCCGTACGAGCGGGCGGTCGCCCGCGGCTATCTGCGCGAGCACGGTGAGCGCACCGCCGAGGAGACCGTGGACCTCCTCGCGGAGAACCTGGCCGACTACCGGGCGATCGTGCACCGCACGGACGCGGCCGGGCTGGCCGGGGTCGTCGCCGGGTTGCTCGCGGCGCGCGGCGCGTCGTCGGTGCTCGTTCCGCCCGGTCTGGACGAGGAGTGGCTCGCCGGGTCGGAGGTGACGCGGGTCGCGGACCGGGCGGAGAGCACCCCGCACGAGCTGGACCGGGTCGACAGCGTGGTCACCGCCTGCGCGGTCGCCGTCGCCGAGACCGGCACGATCGTGCTGGACGGCTCCCCCGACCAGGGCCGGCGCCGGATCACCCTCGTCCCCGACCACCACATCTGTGTGGTGCGCGTCCCGGACCAGGTCGTCTCCTCCGTCCCCCGGGCCCTCGAACGACTCGACCCGGCCCGCCCGCTCACCTGGATCTCCGGCCCGTCGGCGACCAGCGACATCGAACTCGACCGGGTGGAGGGCGTGCACGGCCCGCGCACGCTGGAGGTCGTGCTGGTCGGGTGAACCCCTCCGGGGGGTGCCCCTGACCCCACCCCCCCCCGATACGGGTTCTGCGCCCCGTGTGGTGCGGCCCTCTCCTCCGTAGCGTCGTCGGCATGGCACAGGACGTGCCGGACGGAGGAGATGACGATGGTGCGCAGCGGGGCACGACACGACCACGGCCCGGGACCCGCCCCCGAGGCACTGCGCCTGGTCGAGGTCACCAAGTCCTACGGGACGGGGGACGGTTGCGTGACCGCCCTCGACGGGGTGACGCTCGGCCTGGAGCGGGGCACGTTCACCGCGGTGATGGGGCCGTCCGGCTCGGGCACATCGACGCTGTTGCAGTGTGCGGCGGGTCTGGACCGGCCGGACAGCGGGATCGTGCGGGTGGACGGGACCGAGCTGACGGGTGGCAGCGAGACGGAGCTGACGCAGTTCCGGCGCGGACGGATCGGGTTCGTGTTCCAGCAGTACAACCTGCTGGAGACGCTGACCGTCGCGCAGAACACGGTGCTGCCGCTGAAGCTGGCCGGCAGGCGCGTGGACCGCAAGCGGGCCCGGGAGACCCTGACCGCCGTCGGTCTGGGCGACCGGCTCGGGCACCGGCCCGGCCAGCTGTCCGGCGGCCAGCAGCAGAGGGTCGCCATCGCGCGGGCGCTGGTCGCCGAGCACCGGGTGATCTTCGCGGACGAGCCGACCGGGGCCCTGGACACGCGCAGCGCGCGAGAGGTGCCGGCGCTGCTCCGGCAGGCGGTGCGGGTGCACGGGCGGACCGTGGTGATGGTGACGCACGACCCGGTCGCCGCCTCCTGCGCCGACAGCGTGCTGTTCCTCGCGGACGGCCGTCTCGCCGGCCGGATGGACGCGGTGACCGAGCGGCTGGCGCACCTGGGCGACGACATGACGGCGAGGGCGTGAGCCGTGTTCGTACTGGCCCTGCGGTCGATCCGGCAGCGCCCCGGACGGTTCCTCGCGACGCTGCTGTCCGCCTTCCTGGGCGTGGTGATCATCATGACCTTCCACTCGATGCACGACACGGCCGGCCGGCCGGGCGTGGACGCGGTGAGCTCCGAGACCCTGGGGACGGCGGCCGGTGTGGTCGGCGGATACGGCACGCTGCTGGTGTTCCTCGCCGTCGCCTCCACGCCGACGGTGAACGTGCGGCAGCGGACGGCCGAACTGGAGCTGCTGCGCCGCTCGGGGGCCACTCCGGCGCACGCCGGGCCCCCGACGGCCTGAGCCACTGCGCTTCAGGCGTCCCGGTACGCCTCCAGGAGGCGGAGCCATACCTCGCTGATCGTCGGGTAGGACGGAACCGCGTGCCACAGGCGGGCGATCGGCACCCGGGCGGCCACGGCGACGGTCGCGGCATGGATGAGCTCGCCGACGCCGGGGCCGACGAGGGTGAGGCCGCGCAGGATCTCCTCCTCGAGGTCGACGACCATGCGGGCCCGGCCCTTGTAGCCGTCGGCGTACAGACCGGCGCCGGCGACCGAGGACAGGTCGACGTCGACGGCTCGGACGCGGTGGCCCGCCCGCTCCGCCTCGGCCAGGGAGAGGCCGACGGAGGCCGCCTCCGGGTCGGTGAAGACGACCTGGGGGACGGCGGCGTGGTCGGCGGTGGCCGCGTGCGCGCCCCAGTCCTGCGCCTGTACGGGCTCCCCGGCGGCCCGGGCGACGATGGCGGCGCCCGCGATCCGGGCCTGGTACTTGCCCTGGTGGGTGAGGAGGGCCCGGTGGTTGACGTCGCCGACGGCGTACAGCCAGTCGTGGCCGGTGACGCGGAGGCTGTCGTCGACGGCGAGCCAGGAGCCGGGCTCCGCACCGACCGTCTCCAGGCCGATGTCGTCGGTGCGCGGGGCGCGTCCGGTGGCGAAGAGGATCTCGTCGGCCTCGATCCGGTCACCGCCGTCGGTGGTGACCAGGACCGTGCCGTTCTCCCGGGTCACCGACTTCACGGAGGTGCCGGTGCGGATCTGCGCGCCGGCCTCGGTGAGCGCCTCGGCGACCATCTCGCCGACGAACGGCTCCATGCGGTTCAGCAGGCTCCCGCCGCGGACGAGGACGGTGACCCGTGAGCCGAGGGCCTGCCAGGCGCAGGCCATCTCGGTGGCGACGGCCCCGCCGCCGACCACGACCAGCCGGCCGGGCACGGACTGCGCGCTGGTGGCCTCGCGGCTGGTCCAGGGCCGCACCCCGTCGAGTCCGGGCAGGTCGGGCAGCCGGGCGCGGCTGCCGGTGCAGACGGCGACGGCGTGCCGGGCGATGAGGACCCGCCGGCCGCCGTCGGCGCCGGCGACCGCGACGGTGCGCGGACCGGTGAGCCGGCCCTGACCGCGGTACAGGTCGGCTCCGATGCCCTCCAGCCACCGGACCTGGCCGTCGTCCTTCCAGTCGGAGGTGAAGGAGTTCCGGCGGGCGAGTACGGCGTCGGCGTCCAGGGGCCCCTGGACGGACCGGCTCGGACCGGGGACGCGGAGGGCGTCGGCCCGGGCCACGACCGGGCGCAGCAGGGCCTTGCTGGGCATGCACGCCCAGTAGGAGCACTCGCCGCCGACCAGTTCGCTCTCCACGACCGCGGTGGTCAGCCCGGCGGCACGGGTGCGGTCGGCGACGTTCTCCCCCACGGGCCCGGCGCCGAGCACCACGACGTCGTAGGCGGTTGATTCCGGTTGCGTCGATTGCGTTTCCGTCATGGCGTCAGTCTGGTGGGTGGTGTGCCCCGGGGCCACACGGGTAGGGGCGCGGAATACGTGACCGGCCGGCCGTGTTGTGCCGACGGACCGACCCGACCCAGGAAGAGGGAACGCGCGATGAGCAGCACCGTGGAGCTCACCAAGGAGAACTTCGACCGGACGGTCACGGACAACGAGTTCGTACTGATCGACTTCTGGGCGGCCTGGTGCGGTCCGTGCCGCCAGTTCGCACCGGTGTACGAGAAGGCGGCGGAGGAGAACCCCGACCTGGTGTTCGGCAAGGTGGACACCGAGGCGCAGCCGGAACTGGCCGCGGCCTTCGGCATCCAGTCGATCCCGACGCTGATGATCGTGCGCGACCAGGTCGCCGTGTTCGCCCAGCCGGGTGCGCTGCCCGAGGCCGCTCTGACGGACGTCATCGGGCAGGCCCGCGAGCTCGACATGGACGACGTCCGCAAGCAGATCGCCGAGCAGCAGGCGCAGCAGGGCGAGACGCCGGACGCCTGAGACGGCCGCGGCCGCGCCTCCGGAGGAGGCGGCACCCCGGGCGGAGGTACCGGGGGTGCTCGCCCCGGTACCCCTTCGCGTCCCCATGGCGCAGCCGCGTCTCGGCACGGCCCCGCGCGCCTGTCAGCTGGACTCGCGCCGTATCACCGAGGCCCCCAGCACCTTGTGCGCCCCGGGTGCCGCGGCCGGGTCGCGCACCGCGCGATCGACCAGTCCGGCCAGCTCGCGGCCGGCCGGCAGTTCGAGGTGGACGGTGCTCAGCCGGGGCCGCAGCAGCCGGCCCAGCATCAGGTTGTCGGCGCCCAGTACGGCGGTCTCCTCCGGGATGCGGACCCCCTCGTCCTGGAGCGCGCGCATCAGCAGCATCGCGTACTCGTCGTTGTAGGTGAACACGGCGTCCAGACCGAGCGCGCGCCAGCGGGCGGCCAGCCGGGCGGCGGCGCCCTCGTCGAGCGCGAGCGGCAGCTCGGTGACCGTGGCGCCGGTGCCGCGCAGGGCGGCGCGCACGCCGGCCAGGCGGGGCGCGGAGAACGCCTCCAGGCCGGGCTCCCCGGGAACGACCACGCCGATCCGGCGGCGGCCCCGGTCGAGGAGATGGGCGCCGGCGCTGTGTCCGACGACGTCGTGGTCCATGAGCAGGGCGTGCGCGCCCTCGACGGGCTCGGGACCGAGGGTGACCACGGCCCGCGCCCCGGAGCGTTTGAGCACCTCGACGCCGCGCGGGCCGAGCCCGGAGCCGGGCACCAGGACCGCCACGGGCCTCAGCTCGGCCCAGGCGCGGGCGGCCTCGTCGTCGTGCAGGCCGACGGTGCCGTACTGCACGACCGTGTAGTCGAGGCGGGCGAGGGAGGCCTGGAGATCGTTGATGAACCGGCTGTAGAGCGGCCCGACGGGGAAGGCGGGCGCGGGCATCAGGACCGTGCGGCTGTGTCCGGCGCGCAGGCTGCGGGCCGCCGCGTGCGGCACGTACCCGAGTTCCCTCGCGGCCTCGCGGACCCGGCGACGGGTGGGTTCACTGATCCGGACGGCACCGGCGTTGTTCAGGACGTAGGAGACGGTCGCACGCGAGACGCCGGCCAGGCGGGCCACATCGGCGCTCGTGGGTACGGAGCGTGCCGGTGCGGGGGGCGCGGGCGTGTTCGTTATCTGCACCATGACGTACGGCATCCTCGCAGAAGCCGTAACCGGTCGATCATCCGGGGGAGTTGACACCTCGTCAGCGGACGGCCGCCGGGCCCGTCACCCGGTCGACCAGGTCCAGCCACGCGGACTCCAGCCGCTCCGGCGGCATGCCGCACTGCCGTATCAGATGGTGGATCAGGGCGGGGTCGAGCTGGGCCATCAGCGTGTGGGCGAGGACTTCGCAGTCCGCCTCCGGGACCGCCTCGCGCAGCAGCAGGGTCACATGGTGGCGCAGTACGCGGCGGGGCGGACTGGTGAAACGGCGGCCCGCTCCCGGCTCGGCCGCCAGTTGCAGTTCCAGCTCCTCGGCCGTGCGGCGGAGCGTCGCGAGGCCGAAGGCGCGCAGCCGCTCGGCCGGGGGCGCGCCCGGCCCGAGCGGCGGGGGGCCGGTGAGGAAGGCGGCCTGGAACTTCTTCTCGGAGTGGTCGAGGAGGGCGGTGAGTAGACCGGTGCGGTCGCCGAAGCGGCGGAAGACCGTCCCCTTGCCCACGCGGGCCGCCGCCGCGACCTCCTCCATGGTGATGCTGTCGGCCCCGCGCTCGGCCACGAGCAGCGCGGCGGCCTCCAGCAGGCGGGCCCGGTTGCGTGCGGCGTCGGCGCGCAGGCAGGGCTCGTCGGGGTCGGTGCCGAGTTGCAGCAACTCCTGCGGCTGTGCGGGGTCCTGGGGTGCCGGGGCTGGCGGCGGCGCGGCGGACATGAAGCCAGCGTAAAGCATCGGGAAGAAACTGGACCGCAGTCCGGTTCAAGTGCTACAACGGATAAACGGACCTCGGTCCGGATTGTTTCGGCAGTATTTCGGCATCCCCCCTGGAGTTCTCCCATGTCTGTTCGCATCCTCGCCCTCGTCGGCAGCCTCCGCGCCGGCTCGCACAACCGCCAGCTCGCCGAGGCCGCAGTCAAGCTCGCTCCCGCGGGTGCCGAGGTGGCGCTCTACGAGGGGCTCGCGGAGATCCCCTTCTACAACGAGGACCTCGACGTCGAGGGCGGCGTCCCGGCCGCCGCCGCCGCGCTGCGCGAGGCCGCCGCGGGCGCCGACGCCCTGCTGCTCTTCACGCCCGAGTACAACGGCACGGTCCCGGCCGTCCTGAAGAACGCCATCGACTGGCTGTCCCGCCCCTACGGCGCCGGCGCCGTCAACGGCAAGCCGGTCGTCGTGATCGGCACCGCCTTCGGCCAGTACGGCGGCGTCTGGGCGCAGGACGAGGCCCGCAAGGCCGTGGGCATTGCCGGCGGCAAGGTGATCGAGGACATCAAGCTCTCCATCCCCGGCTCGGTGACCCGCTTCGCCGAGACCCACCCGGCCGACGACAGCGAGGTCGTCGGCCAGCTGACCGAGGTCATCACCCGTCTCCACGGCCTCATCGACGCGCCGGCAGCCGTCTGAGCCCACCCCGCGAGGGCCGGAGCACCGCCTCCGGCCCCGGCCCGGCACGCACGGCGAGGGGGCCGGAGCCGCATCGCTCCGGCCCCCTCCGCGTGGGCTCAGGCGACTGCCGGCGCGTTCCGCTCCTCGTGGTGGATCGGGGTGTCCGAGCCCGTCAGGGGGACGCCCGTGCCACCCCGGCGGGTGGCGACGATCTCCGCCGCGATCGACAGCGCCGTCTCCTCGGGGGTGCGGGCGCCGAGGTCGAGGCCGATCGGGGAACGGAGGCGGGCCAGCTCCCGCTCGCCCACGCCCGCCTCGCGCAGACGGCGCTCGCGGTCGGCGTGGGTGCGCCGCGAGCCCATCGCGCCGACGAACGCCACCGGCAGGCCCAGGGCCGCCTTCAGCAGCGGTACGTCGAACTTCGCGTCGTGGGTGAGGACACACAGCACCGTGCGCGCGTCGGTCCCGGTGCCCCGCAGATAGCGGTGCGGCCAGTCGACCACGACCTCGTCGGCCTCCGGGAAGCGGGCCCCGGTCGCGAACACGGGCCGCGCGTCGCACACCGTGACGTGGTAGCCGAGGAACTTGCCCGCCCGCACCAGCGCCGCCGCGAAATCGACCGCCCCGAAGACGATCATGCGGGGCGGCGGCGCCGAGGACTCCACGAACAGGGTGAGACCACCGGGGCAGCGCGTCCCGTCCTCCCCGACGGCGACCGTGCCGGCGCGGCCGGCCCCCCACAGCGCCCCGGCCTCCCCGGCCGCCGTCCGGTCCAGTTCGGGAGCGCCGCCGAGGCCACCCTCGTACGACCCGTCCGGGTGGACGAACAGGGCCCTGCCGAGGAGTTCCGCCGGGCCCCGGACGACCCGGGCCAGTGCTCCCGGTCCGCCCCGGAGGACGGCCGACAGCGCCGCCTCCAGCACCGGCCGGACAGGCGCCTGCACGCCGACCGGACTCACCATGATGTCGATGACTCCACCGCAGGTCAGGCCGGTGGCGAAGGCCTCCTCGTCGCTGTACCCGAACCGTTCGACACGGGTCTCGCCGTCCTCCAGGGCCTGGGCGCACAGGTCGTACACCGCGCCCTCCACGCACCCGCCGGACACCGAGCCGATCGCCGCGCCCCCGCGGTCGACGGCGAGGGCGGCGCCGGGCCCGCGCGGCGCGCTGCCGCCCACGGACACCACCGTGGCCACGGCGAACTCCCGGCCCTCGGTCAGCCAGCGGTGCAGCTCGCCGGCGATGTCAAACATCCGCTCCTCCCGCCCGCAGCACCCGGTCCGGACGGATGGGCAGGTTCCGGTGGCGTACGCCGGTCGCGTGCCAGAGCGCGTTGGCGACGGCCGCCGCCGCGCCCACGATGCCGACCTCGCCGATGCCCTTGATGCCGACGGGGTCGTCGGGGTCCGGGTCGTCGATCCAGTCCGCCTCGACCTTCGGCACGTCGGCGTGGGTGGCGACGTGGTAACCGGCCAGATCGGCGCCGTAGAGACCGCCAAAGGCGCGGTCCCGGACCGCCTCCTCGTGCAGGGCCATCGAGATGCCCCAGGTCATGCCGCCCACCAGCTGACCGCGCGCGGTGAGCGGGTTGACGATCCGGCCCGCGGCGAAGACGCCGAGCATCCGGCGCACCCGCACCTCTCCGGTGGCGACGTCCACGGCCACCTCGGCGAACTGCGCCCCGAAGGAGTGCCGTTCCCTCGGGGCGAGGGCGCCGAGGGCGGCGGTGGTGTCGGACCGTACGGTGACGCCCTCCGGGGGCACGGCGCCTCCGGGGACGAGCCGGCCGCGCAGTTCCTCGGCGGCGGCCGTGACCGCCCAGGCCCAGGAGCGGGTGCCCGTGGAGCCGCCCGCGATCCCCGCCGGGCCGAAGTCGCTGTCGCCGATGCGCACCCGTACCCGGTCGGGCGCCACCCGGAGCGCGTCGGCGGCCACCAGGGTGAGCGCCGTGCGCGCCCCGGTGCCGACGTCGGCCGCGGCGATCCGCACGGTGTAGGTGCCGTCCGCCTCCGCGGTCACCGCGGCCGTCGACGGAAGGGCGCCCGAAGGGAAGGAGGCCGCGGCCGTGCCGGTGCCGAGCAGCCAGCGCCCTTCGCGGCGCGTCCCCGGGCGCGGGTCGCGGCCCGCCCAGCCGAAACGGCGGGCGCCCTCGCGGAAGCAGGCGGCGAGGTTACGGCCGGCGAACGGCAGCCCGGAGACCGGGCCGCGTTCGGGGTCGTTGCGCAGCCGCAGCTCCACCGGGTCGATGCCGCACCGCTCGGCCAGTTCGTCGAGCGCCGCCTCCAGCGCGAACGACCCGGGCGCCTCGCCCGGCCCGCGCATCCACGTCGGGGACGGCACATCCAGCCGTACCACCTCGTTCGAGGTGCGGTGGGCGTCGGCGTCGTACATCACACGCGCCACACCGGCGCTCGGCTCGACGAACTCCCAGACCGTCGACGTCTGGTTCAGCGAACGGTGCTCGAGGGCGCGCAGCCGGCCGTCGGGGCCGGCGCCGAGCCGGACCCGCTGGACGGTGGGACTGCGGTAGCCGGTGAGCGAGAACATCTGTCGTCGCGTCAGGACGACGCGGACCGGCCGCCGCAAGGCGGTCGCGGCCATCACGGCGGACACCTGGTGGGCCCGTAGGCCCTTGCTGCCGAAGCCGCCGCCGACGTGCTCGGAGCGCACCCGCACCGCGGACGCCTCCAGTGAGAACATCCGCGCGATCTCGTCGGCGACCCAGGTGGTGCCCTGGTTGGAGTCGACGACCTCGAGCCGGCCGCCGTCCCACAGGGCGGTCGCCGCGTGTGGCTCCATCATGGCGTGGTGCTCTTCGGGCGTGGTGTACTCCACGTCCACCACGTGGGCGCAGGTGGCGAGTTCGGCCTCCAGGTCACCCTTCTCCGTCACCGCGGGCAGGTGCCCGTCCGCCGCGTAGGCGTCCGGGCGGCCGGCGGAGAGCCCGATGTCGTGCGGCTCCCGCTCGTAGGTGACGACGAGCACCTCGGCGGCCTCCCGGGCCTCTTCCGGCGTCTCGGCCACGACGAGCGCGACGGGCCAGCCGGCATGCGGGACCCGGTCGTTCTGGAAGACCGCGGCCGTCGGGTCCGGTGGAACGCCCAGCATGCCGATGTAGTCGGTGTCGAGACGCGGGGCGTTCCCGTGGTGCAGGACGGTGAGCACACCCGGCATGCCGAGCACCGGCTCGGTCCCGACGGACAGGATCCGGCCGCGGGCGACGGTGGACAGCACCAACCAGCCGTGGGCGAGGCCGGCGAAGGGGACCTCGCCGGCGTACCGGGCGGCTCCGGTGACCTTGTCGCGGCCCTCGACGCGGGTGTGCGCGGTACCGACGGCGCCTGCCGTCGTCGCGGTGGTCATCGGGCGGCCTCCTCGGCCAGTTCGGACAGCACGGCCACCACGAGGTTGCGCATGAGGGTCACCTTGTATCCGTTGTCGGGCAGCGGCCTGGCGGCCGCGAGTTCGGCGTCCGCCGCCGCCGTGAAGTACTCCGCGGTGGCCGGGGCGCCGTTCAGCACGCGTTCGGCGGCGCGGGCCCGCCAGGGCCGGGACGCCACGGCCCCGAGGGCGAGGCGGGCCTCGCGCACGACTCCCCCGCCGACGTCGAGGGCGGCGGCGACCGAGCCGATCGCGAAGGCGTACGAGGCGCGTTCGCGGACCTTGCGGTAGCGCGAGCGGGCGGCGACCGGCGCGGGCGGCAGGGTGACGTGGGTGATGAGCGCGCCGGGCGGCAGGGCGGTCTCCCGGTGCGGGGTGTCACCCACCGGGAGGTAGAAGTCGGCCAGCGGCGACTCCCCCGGTCCGTCGGCGGTTTCATAGGAGACGACCGCGTCGAACGCGGTCAGCGCCACACCCATGTCGGAGGGGTGGACGGCCACGCAGTGGTCGGAGGCTCCCAGGACGGCGTGGTTGTGGTGCTCGCCCTCGACGGCGGGACAACCGCTGCCGGGGACACGCTTGTTGCAGGGCCTGGTCACATCGGTGAAGTAGCCGCAGCGGGTGCGCTGGAGCAGATTGCCGCCGACGGTGGCCATGTTGCGCAACTGCCCGGAGGCGCCGGCGAGTACGGCCTGGGCGAGGGCGGGGTAGTTCCGGCGGATCCCGGGGTGTGCGGCGAGGTCGCTGTTGGTGACGGTGGCGCCGATGCGCAGCCCGCCGTCGCCGGCCGGTTCGATCCGGTCCAGCGGGAGGGCGCGGACGTCGACGAGCCGGGCCGGGCGCTCGACACCGCTCTTCATCAGGTCGACGAGGTTGGTGCCGCCGCCGAGGTAGCGGGCGTCGGGGTCGGCGTCGAGCAGCGCCACCGCACCCGGGACGTCGTCGGCGCGCCGGTAGTCGAACTCCCTCATGCTGCGGCCTCCCCGGTCTCGCCGCGGTGCTCCGCGGCAGCGCGGGCGACCGCCTCGACGATCTGCACATACGCGCCGCAACGGCACAGGTTGCCGCTCATGCGTTCTCCGATCTCCTCTGGGGTCAGGGGCGGCGGTCCCGCTTCGGGCCGCACGTCCCCGGTGACGGCGCTGGGCCAGCCCGCCGCGTGCTCCTCGATGACGGCGACGGCCGAACAGATCTGGCCGGGGGTGCAGTAGCCGCACTGGAAGCCGTCCAGGTCGAGGAAGGCCTGCTGCACCGGGTGCAGCCGGTCCCCGTCGGCCAGGCCCTCCACGGTGGTGATCTCGCGCCGGTCGGACGCGACGGCCAGTTGCAGGCAGGACACGGTGCGGCGGCCGTCGACCAGGACCGTGCAGGCACCGCACTGTCCCTGGTCGCAGCCTTTCTTGGTACCGGTCAGATCCAGGTGCTCGCGCAGGGCGTCGAGCAGGGTGGTGCGGTGGTCGACGGACAGCGTGTGCTTCTCGCCGTTGATGTCCAGGGTGACGCTGCTGGACGTCGAGGGGGCCATGGGCAGCCTTCTTTCGGGATCTGGAAGGCGGACGAGTCGATGACATGGGGGGGGTGGGCCGTGAGGAACGTGGAGTGTTCGGGACCGCGCGGAGGAAAGGGAGGCACCGGGAACGCACCGGTCGTCGAGGACATGGAACCGGGCGTCCCGCGCCGTCCGTGTCCACCGATACGATGGACACGAAACGGACAGCTGTCCGTTACCCCAAGAACGTAGTGGACAGCTGTCCGGTTCTCAAGTACGGGTTTCGGTCACGGTCCGGGAGGAGGACGAGTGGAGCACGAGAAGGACGCGCGCCCGTGCGCGCGGACACCGCGGAGCACGACACCGCCCCTGCGCTCGGACGCGCAGCGCAACCGCGAGCGCATCCTGGAGGTGGCCCTCATCGAACTCACGCGCGCGGCGGACACCCCGCTGAGCGTGATCGCCAAGAAGGCGGGCGTCGGGCAGGGCACGCTCTACCGGAACTTCCCCAGCCGTGAGGCGCTCGTCATGGAGATCTACCGGTACGAGATGCAGCAGGTGGCGGACAGCGCGGCGCAGTTGCTGAGCACGCGGGAGCCCGACTGCGCGCTGCGCGAGTGGATGGACGGACTCGCCCGCTTCGCCATGGCCAAGGCCGGACTGGCCGACGCCATCCGACAGGCCGCCAGCGGGCCGGGAAGCCCGGCGAAGCCGGGACACAGCTCGGTGACCGAGGCGGCGGAACTCCTGCTGCGCAGCTGTGAGGAGGCCGGATCCATTCGTCCGGGGGTGACCGCGGACGACCTCGTCCTCGCCATCGGCGGCCTCTGGCAGCTCGATCCCGCCGAGGACTGGCAGCCGCGCGCCACCCGGCTGCTGGACCTGGTCATGGACGGCCTGCGGACCGGGGCGCCGGGACGGTAGCGCACCGGCAGGAACGCCGGCCCGCCGGTGGACGGACCACCCGTCGGCTCCGCCCTCCCCCACGCGGGCGCCACGGCCCCGGCCGCCGGCGCCGCCTCCGGTGGCCCGCACGGACGCCCGCGTGTCGGGGAGGCCGGCCGCCGTCCCGCTCTCAGGCGACCGCCGTGGGCGCCAGCTCGCGCAGCTCCCACAGGGCGGCGGCCACCGCCGGGCGGGCGTGGCCGCCGCCGCGGGTGCAGGTCAGCAGTCTGCGGCGCGGGTTGCCGGTGCAGTGCACACGGGTGACCGGAAGGTCCGGGGCGAGACGGGCGAGGCGCGGAATCAGGGCGACGCCGAGGCCGTGGGCGACGAGATGGGCGGTGACGTTCCAGTCGCAGGCGTGGTGGACGACGTCCGGGGCGAAGCCGGCCGCACCGCACGCGGCCAGCACGTGCGGCCGGCAAGGGCTGTCCGGCACCGGCACGATCCACGGCTCGCGCGCCGCCTCGGCGAGGTCGATCCGCTCGTGCCCGGCCAGCGGATGCACCGCCGGGACCACCAGGTCGAACGGGTCGTCCAGCAGCGGCTGCTGGTCGAACCGCGTGTCGCTCAGCGGCGGGTTGCGCGGGGTGGACTCGACGACGGCCAGATCGACGGCCCCTTCGAAGAGCAGGTCGAAGCTCCGCGTCACCTCCGCCTCCGCGATCCGCACGGACAACCGCGGATGACGCTCGCCCAGCCGGACGGCCATCGGCGCCAGCAGCACCGAGATCGCCACCGGGAACCCCGTGACACGCAGCACCCCGGCCGGGGCGCCCTGGTCGGCGCTCAGGTCCCGTTCGGCCTGGTCCCAGCGCGCCTGGATCGCGTCGGCGTGCGCCAGCAGGCTCTCGGCGGCCGGGGTGAGCCGCACCCCCCGCCCCTGCGGCTCCAGCAGGTCGACGTCCAGGTCGCGGGCGAGTTGACGGATCTGCTGGGAGGCGGCGGACGGGGTGAAGTGCAGCGCGCGGGCGGCCGCGGTGACCGTGCCGTAGTGGGCGACCGCCCTGAGGACGTGCAGCCGACGCAGATCAATCATGAAGTTCACGCTTAACGATGGTGTGCACAAAGTCAACCTGGACGTGTACGGAAGGTACGAAGCACCCTTGCTGTGTCGCGACAATCGACAGCGCACCCCTGTGATCGAGGATCCGAGGAGTCACCATGACCAGCACGACCGGCACCACGGGTACGACCGGCACGTTCTGCCCGTACTGCGGGTGGCCGGACGGTGCCGAGCCGTTCCAGGTGGTCTCCCGGCACGGCACCGCGACGGGCAGCACGGTGTGGACCCGCTGCGGCTGCGGTTCGCTCCAGGTCCGTGCCGTCGACGGCCGCGGCGCCCGCATCGTCTCCCGCAGCAGGCCCGCGGACGCTCCGTGAAGCCGGACCGGCCGGCCGGTGGAGAACCCGCCGATACGCCGGCGCGGCACCGCCTCCGCGTGGCACGCCGAGGGAATGCGGCCCGACAGGGCCGGTTTCCCGGCCGGTCCGACGAGCCGGGCGCGCGTCCAGGAGCACAGCCGGGCGGGCACGGCGGTGAGCGGCGGCTCCGGCGGGAGCGCGGTTCGCGGCCGGCTGGAGAGCCGGCCGCGCTGCGGCTCGAAGCCGACCGGGCGCGTCCAGGAGGCCGGGATGCGCACCGCCCCGGCGCCGTCCGAGCCGAGCACGAAGGCTCCGGTCCGCCGCGACGACGGCGGTCGACGCACGGACGGTCTCCGTCGGCCCCGCGACACGGTCCGGCGCCGTTCGGGCAGCTCCTGAAACGACGTGCCCGCCGAACGCGGCCTCCGCGGGGCGGCGGGACGACGCCCCGCCGGCGGGGCACCAATTCAGCCGGGCCCGGGCAGTCCCACGAGCTCCCGGCCCGTGACCATCTCGGCCTCGATCCGGACGAACACCCCGTCGTGCGTCGGTACCCATGAGCGGGGCCCGGTCCGCAGCAGGCGTTCGTGCTCGGCCGGGTCGGTCACCACGGCCGCCCGGCCCGTGACCACCACGCTCCAGCCGGACCGGCTCCCGGCGTCGAAGGCGTCGGCCTCGAAGGCGACCACGACGCCGTCGACCGCCCGGACCAGACCGGAGGCGGCCGAGGTGCACAGCACCACGGAGGAATCCGTGTCCGGGACGAAGCCGACGGGCTGGACGGCGGGCAGCGCCTGCCGGGTGTAGACGACGCGACCGACCGGCACCTCGGCCAGCAGGCGCAGGCACTCCTGGCGGCCGAGCGACCGGAAGCCCTCGCTGTGGATCATTCCTCCATCGTCGTCGGCGGATCCCGCCGGGTCCAGGGCCGGACGGCCCTGGACCAAAGGAGGCCGCCGTGGCCGTGTGTGCGAGTGAACATGTCTGATCTCCCCCGGGGGTGGAACCCTGGGAACATGGGCAAGAGCGCGCTGATCGTCATCGACATGATCAACACCTACGACCACCCGGACGCCGAGCATCTGATCCCCTCCGCGGAGTCGGTCGTACCGGTCGTCTCCACCCTGCTGGAACGGGCGCGGCGCCGGGACGTGCCGGTGATCTACGTCAACGACAACTTCGGCGAGTGGCGCTCCCACCACGGCGAGCTGCTCGACAAGGTCCTGTCGGGACCGCACGCGCGCCTCGTGAAACCGCTGGTGCCGGACGACTCCTCCCTCTTCGTCGTCAAGGCCCGGCACTCGATCTTCTTCGAGACCCCCTTGGGCTATCTGCTCAACCAGCAGGGTGTCGACCGGCTCGTGCTGTGCGGCCAGGTCACGGAGCAGTGCGTCCTCTACTCGTCGCTCGACGCGCACATCCGCCACTTCGACGTGACCGTCCCCCGTGACGCCGTCGCCCACATCCACGCCGACCTCGCGGACGCCGCCCTGCGGATGATGGAACGCAACATGGGCGCGCAGGTGTGCGACAGCGACGAACTGTGGAACTGACGTGTACCCGCGGGCCGGCGCTGGCCCCATGAGCCCTACTCCCGCCCCGCCCCCCGAGGTCCGTCACTACCTCGACGAACTGGTCCGCCGTACGCGCGCCGTCTGCGGCCCCCGCCTGGTGAGCGTCCTCGCCGTCGGATCCCCCGCGCTCGGCGGCTACCGGCACGGGCGCAGCGACGTCGACGTGACCGTCGTGGTGGACCGCTCGCTCTCCCGGCGTGCCCTGTCCGAAATGGCCGGGGCGCTGGCCCACCCCACCCCGCCCTGTCCCGCGGCCGGACTGGAACTGGTCGTGTACCCGGCCGATTTCGCCGGCCGTCCCTGCGGCGGGGCCGGGTACCTCATGGACCTCAACACCGGACCGTCCCTGCCCGAAAGGGTCAGCCACGGCCCCGAGGAGTCGCCCGCGTTCTGGTACGTCCTCGACCGTTCCGTCACCCACCAGGCCGGTCTCCCGCTGTTCGGCGGGCCGGTACGGGACGTGATCGCCGCACCGGAGCGGGCCGCCGTGCTCACCGCGCTCCACGCCTCCGTGCGGGAACACGCCGAGGGCGAGGGACACGCGGCCGACAACCGGGGGCTCAACGGCTGCCGCTCCGTGGTGTACTGCCGCACCGGCCGCTGGTTCGCCAAGCGCGGGGCGGCCGGGATCGTCGCCGCCTCGGAGGCGGACTTCCGGCCACTGGTCACGGACGCGCTGCGCAGCTTCGGACGCCCCCGCGAGTCCGTGTCGACGCTGCCCGGAGCGGCGGTACGGGAGTTCCTGGCCTGGGCGGCCCGGCGCGTGGACGAGGCCGTCGAGGCGGAGGGCGGGGACGGCGTCCCGTCCTGACGGGGCGCCTTCGGGCGGGCCGTGCGCCCGGGCATCCGCTCGACAACCGTCGGCCCGCTGTCCAGGACCCTCGGCGCTGCGTCGCGCGCCGGTCACCGGTCGGATGAGGCACGGAGGCGCCGCGGGCGCTCACCACTGAACGGTGTCACCGGGGAGGTTCCCGCAGCCGTGCAGCCGGGGCGAGGGGGGGCGTGCCCCGCGCCCGCCCTCGCCCCGGCTGGTTTACGCACCGCGCAACGGGCTACGCGGCGGCACGGGGAGTCCAGGCCGGCCACGTACCGGGAGGTGCCCATGACCACACGGATACGGGACGTGATGTCCGCGGACACCGCGTCCGTCGAGCCCATGACGACGGTGGCGCGGGCCGCGCGCCTGATGCGCGAGCAGGACATCGGCGACGTCCTCGTCGCGTACGACTGCGATCTGTTCGGTGTGCTCACCGACCGTGACATCGTGCTGAGGGGCGTCGCGGAGGGCCGTGACCCGGAGGCCACGACGGTCGGTTCCCTGTGCACGCGTCCGCCCCTGGTGACACTCGACCCCGAGGACACCACCGATCACGCCGTGGAACTGATGCGGCGGCACGCCGTGCGACGGCTTCCGGTGGTGGAACGCGGCGGCTGTCCGGTGGGGATGGTGAGCCTCGGGGACCTCGCCGCGACGGAGGACCCGCACTCCGCCCTGGCGGACATCAGCGCGGCGGCCCCCACGCACTGAGCGCGGGTCCTCCCGACGCCGGGGGTCTCGCCGGCGGGCCGGGTTCCCGCCCCGCCGGCCCTGTCCGTCCGTGCCCGGGGCGGCGCCCCGGGTCCTCGTTCCTCGGGCCCCCGGAGCGGCCGTTCCGGAACGGCTGTCATCCGTCGACCGTGAGCGCGCACGTCCAGCCGTACGGCCCCGGGTGGATCCGCAGGTCCTCCCAGCCCACTGCCGTCGGCATCCGGCCGGTGATCCGTACGTCCGCCAGGGCGGCCACCGCCAGGCGTACGTCGAGACCGTCCTCGGTCCCGTCCGCCTCCACGTCGACCGGTACCTGGCCGTACTCCTCCAACCGGTACAGGACCTCGTCCAGCAGCGCCGCCAGCAGATCGTCGTCACTGGCCCCGGCCAGCCGGACGCGGCCCACTCCCGTCGGCCGCACCCCGGAGACGTCGGCGAAGCACTCCACCATCGCCGCCACCGCCTCCGCCAGACAGTTCTCCCGGCTCGTCGCCCACACCTCGATCCGGAGCTCGTCCTCCTGCACCACCGCCCGGTGCCCGCTCTCCTCCGGCCGCCGCGCCTGCCCGTAACCGCCCGTGTCACCGACCATGGAACCCGCGTGCCCGACGACCGCGCACCCATGCGGGCGCCGGGCGCTTCGGATGCCGGGGAGCGGGGTACACGGGTGCGGATCAGGTGCCTCAGGTGCCGTCTCCGGTGCGGAGGGAGGGGCATCCGTCATGCGGTTCCGTGATCGTCGGCAGGCCGGCCGCGAACTGGCCGCACGGCTGCGGGAGAGGCAGGACGCGGGGGCCCTGCCCGACCCCGTGGTGCTGGCGCTGCCCCGCGGCGGCGTCGCCGTGGCCGTCGAGGTCGCCCGGGCGCTGGACGCCCCGCTCGACGTCCTCGTCGTACGGAAGATCGGCGCCCCCTTCCACGAGGAGTTCGGCGTCGGCGCGATGGCCGGCGACGGGGTTCCGCTCTTCGACGAGGACGCCCTGTCGCGGCTGGGCCTCGGCGAGGCCGACCTGGCGCCCGTCGTCGAACGCGAACGCACCGAACTGCGCCGCCGCGAACAGCGCTACCGCCAGGGCCGGCCCGCTCCCGAACTGCGCGGACGGACCGTGATCGTCGTCGACGACGGACTGGCGACCGGTTCCACCGCCCGCGCCGCGCTGCGCGCCCTGCGGGCACAGGACCCCGGACACCTCGTGCTGGCCGTTCCCGTCGGCGCGAGGGAGGGCGTCGCGCTGATGCGCTCCGAGGCCGACGAGGTGGTCTGTCCGCACGAGCCGGCCGCGTTCATGGCGGTGGGCCAGTGGTACGAGGAGTTCGACCAGCTGACGGACGAGGACGTGCTGGACGCGCTGCACCCACGGCGGACGTAGCCACGGTCAGACGACCCCGTCCGCGCGCAGTGCCGCGATCTCCCCGGGTGAGCGGCCCAGTTCCATGAGGATCGCCTCCGTGTGCTCGCCCACGGCCGGTACCGGGTCCATGCGGGCCTGCAGACCCGCGAGGCCCGCGGGCAACAGCAGCGCCTCCACGGTTCCGCCCGGTACCGCCACCTCGCCCAGCGGTCGCGGGCGGCGAGCACCGGGGGGGCGAGGAACGCGGCGACGTCGTCGACCCCGGCGCAGGCGATGCCGATCCCCTCCAACTCCTCGAGCAGCTCGTCGGTGTCAGCGCGGGCGAAGCGCTCGGCGATGACCGCGTTCAGCTCCTCGCGGTGGGCCACCCGGTCGGATCCGGTGGCGAAGCGCGGATCGTCGGTCAGCTCCGGCCGGCCGAGGAACTCCGCGCACAGGGCCGCCCACTCGCGCTCGTCCTGGACGGAGAACAGCACCTCGCGTCCGTCCGCGGCCCGGTAGGTGCCGTACGGGGCGATGGTGGCGTGCTGGGTGCCCAGACGCGGGGGCTGGGCGCCGCCGTGGCGCGTGTAGTAGGTGGGCTGGCCCATCCAGTCGGCGAGCGCCTCGAACAGGGACACCTCCGCCGGGTGCGCCCTGCCGGTGGTGGCGCGGGTGTACAGGGCGGTGAGCACACCGCTGTACGCGTACATCCCGGCGGCGATGTCGGCGACGGAGATGCCGGTGCGGGCCGCCCCCTGCGGTGTTCCGGTCAGCGACACCAGGCCTGTCTGGCACTGCACCAGCAGGTCGTACGCCTTGCGGCCGGCCCAGGGGCCGCTCGTGCCGTACCCGGAGATCGTGCAGGGGATCAGCCGCGGATGGCGGCGTGCCAGCTCGTCGGCCCCGAGGCCGAGACGGAGATCACCGAGTGGCCGTCGGTACACCACTCCAGCGGACGTGACCAAGCCGCTGCGCACCGGCATCCAGATGGAGCCCGTGGCCACTCCGTACGCACGGCAGCTGGTCGTCCCTGGCGTTCTGCCCGTCCCTGCGCGTTGACGTCAGCGTCGGGTGACGGCGTGGCCCGCGTCGTTGACGGCGCGGATCCACACGTCGCGGTCGAACCACTTGGTGATGTTCGGCTGCAACTCGGTGAGGGTACGCATCCGGGCTTCCCAGTCGCCGGCTGGGCCGCGGCTGTCGTCGCAGCCGGTGCAGCCGTCCTCGCCGCTGATGCGGCCGGCCATCCAGGCGTTGACGGCCACGCTGGTGACGGCCGCATACAGGTCGCCGCCGGTCCGCGCCAGAGAGCCCGGTACCCCGGCGGGAACCGAGGCCGGCTCCGGGTTGGCGAACGGCGGCATCGGGGCCTGCCCGACGCCCTTCTCGCTGTTGCTCCCTTCGTACGCCGCCACGCCCTGCGCGAGCCGGTCGGGCCGTGACGGAGGCGTCGAAGTACCACCAGGCGGAACGCACCTGGGGTCCGTCCTCGAACGGATCCTGCCCAGAGCAGGAACGATGCGGGGGTGGCTGCCGCTTCACAGGACGATCAACTCGCCGCGGTCGGATACGGCCTCGAAGTACCACAAGCCGCTCTCCTCGTCGGCGTGGCGGGAGTGGTGCCGCAGGGGGCCCTCTCATCGAGTGCTCGGTAGTACGCCATGATCTCTGTCGTGATGTGCCCGAGGTCAGTCACGAGGCCATCGTGCCAGCGCGTGCATACGGAAGCAGGGCAGGAACGACGGCGGGAACCGGGGGACTGTGAGTAGGAGACGCTACGTAGCCCGGGGTGTGCCGGGTGGATACCGGATCTGGGACAACCGAGGACGTCGATGGTGGGGGGACCTCTACGAGCTGTGTCCTGACGATCTCGTGGCCGCGCTGAACGGTCAGGCGGATCCTGCACGGATCACTGCGCTGATGAAACGCTCCAGGGCGCAGAGGCGGTAGGTACGGCCGAAGCGGGGATGACGGTTGCGCACCACGAACGCACCGGATCGAGCGGGGAGCAACAGGGGATCACGGTGAAGGCAGCCAGACCCGACGAGGCGAAGCCCCAGCCGTTCGCACAGGCCAGCAGCCTTCTCGATCACAAAGAGCCGCAGCTTCCCCGGCCGCCGCCGCGACGGACACCTGGCGGCCGCCGGGTGCGCGGTGGGCGCCCGCCGCCACGATCCTCCCCCGTAGCCCTTCGGGCCCGGGGTGCCCCCCTTCGCTCCGGCTACGCTCCGTTCGTCTCGCGGGCGGTGCCGCGCAGGCGCGTGCTCACGGCGCCACCCCCGTAGCCGCCGTGACCACGCACAGCGCGGTCTCGCTCGTCGTGCTCGTGCAGGCATCCTGAGCGATGCTGGTGACGCGCCGCAACGGAGTTTCCGCCTCCGGAAGGCCCGGGAAACGGGCGGAGAACCCCCCGGGAACAGGCCGGGCGGATGGACGGCCGGACCGGGGCGCCCCGCCAGGCGCCCTTGTGCCCGCCGACGCGAAGGTTTTGGGTGGACGGGTTGATGCCGGCCGGGGCCGCGAAGACCCGGGGCCGGTGGCATGGCGGAACCTCAGGAGGATCCCCGCATGTCCGATTCGGCAGGCGGCTGTGCCGAGCCGCTTCCCCCTGTCACGGAAGCCGGGGCGGAGGCCCTGGTCCGGGGCATCTGCTTCAAGACCGGACCGCCGCGCCTCCTCGGTGTCGAGGTGGAATGGCTCGTCCACGAGCTGCGGGACCCGCGGCTCCCCGTGTCACCCGAACGACTCGAAGCGGCCTACGCCGCTCTGCGGGCCGTGCCCCTGAGGTCGGCGCTCACCATCGAGCCCGGCGGCCAGCTGGAACTGAGCTCGCCGCCCGCCGCCTCCCTGATGGAGTGCGTCGGCACCGTCTCCGCCGACCTGGACGCGGTCCGCGCGGTGCTGCGCGAGGACGGCCTGGTCCTCGCCGGCTTCGGCCACGACCCTTGGCACCGCCCCCGCCGGTTCCTGCGCGAGCCGCGTTACGACGCCATGGAGGCCTGCCTCGACCGCACCGGCCCCGCCGGCCGGGCCATGATGTGCGCCTCCGCCTCCGTGCAGGTGTGCGTGGACGCCGGGTACGAGGAGCGCGGCCCGCTCGGCCATGTACGACGCTGGTGGCTGGCGCACCAGCTGGGCGCGGTCCTGGTCGCCGTGTTCGCCAACTCCCCGGCCGCCGATGACCGGCCGACCGGCTGGCTGTCCACCCGCCAGCTGCGCTGGGCGCAGATCGGAACCGGCCGGGCGGGCGCCCCCGTGCTGGACGCCGACCCGCGCGACGCCTGGGCCCGGCACGTCCTGGACGCACCCGTGATGTGCGTACGGCGTGACGGCGGGCCGTGGGACGTTCCCCGGGGCCTCACCTTCCGGGAGTGGATCAGGTCCGGCGCTCCCGGGCCGCCGACCCGGGACGACCTCGACTACCACGCCACGACCCTGTTCCCGCCGGTGCGGCCGCGCGGCCACCTGGAACTGCGCATGATCGACGCGCAGCCCGGTGACGACGGCTGGATCGTGCCGCTGGCCGTGGTCGCGGCGCTGTTCGACGACCCGGAGGCCACCGAGACCGCCTACCGGGCGGTGAAGCCGCTGGCCGAACGGGCCCACGGCAGGCCGGCCCCGCACAATCCGCTCTGGCGGGACGCGGCCCGCGCCGGACCGGCCGACCCGGAGCTGCGCGAGGTGGCCGCCTGCTGTTTCGCGGCGGCGCTGCGCGCCCTGCCCCGGCTCGGCGCCGCCACCGAGGTGGTCGACGCGGTCGGGACGTACCGGGACCGCTATGTCGCCCGCGGCCGCTGCCCGGCCGACGACCTGCTCGACGAGCTGCACACGACGGCCGGCGGCACGCGCCCCCACCCCCCGCACCCGTACGGGAAGGACGCCCCCTCATGACCGGCCCCGCCCTCGACTCCGAAGCCCTGCGCGAGCGCGCGGTCGCCTCGCTGATCACCGCACGGGACCGCACCACGCTGCTCACCAGCTGTGTCGACGGTCCCGAGCTGACCGCCCAGCACTCGCCGCTGATGTCGCCGCTGGTGTGGGACCTCGCCCACATCGGCAACCAGGAGGAGCAGTGGCTGCTGCGGGCCGTCGCCGGCCATGAGGCGATACGGCCCGACATCGACACTCTGTACGACGCCTTCGAGCACCCGCGCGCCGAACGACCGGGCCTGCCGCTGTTGTCGCCGCAGGAGGCCCGCCGGTACGCGGCCGACGTGCGCGGCCGTGCCCTTGACGTACTGGAGGGCGCCGCGTTCCACGGGACGCGGCTGACCGAGGCGGGCTTCGCCTTCGGAATGATCGCGCAGCACGAACAGCAGCACGACGAGACCATGCTGGTCACCCATCAGCTCCGGGAGGGACCACGGGCGCTGTCCGCCCCGGACCCGGAGCCGGTGCCCCTGTTCACGGGCCCGTCCGAAGTCCTCGTCCCGGGCGGCCCGTTCACCATGGGCACCTCGGACGAGCCGTGGGCGCTGGACAACGAACGCCCCGCGCACCGGCGCGAGGTGCCGCCCTTCCGCATCGACACCACTCCGGTGTCGAACGCCGCGTACCAGGCGTTCATCGAGGACGGCGGCTACGACGAGCCCCGCTGGTGGACCGCCGAGGGCTGGGCCCACGTCCGCCGCGGCTCCCTCACCGCGCCGCTGTTCTGGCGCCGGGACGGCCGGCAGTGGCTGCGACGCCGGTTCGGCGTCACCGAGGTGGTGCCGCCGGACGAGCCGGTGCTGCACGTGTGCTGGTACGAGGCCGACGCCTACGCCCGCTGGGCCGGGCGTCGGCTGCCCACCGAGGCCGAGTGGGAGAAGGCGGCGCGGTACGACCCGGTCGGCGACCGCTCGATGCGCTACCCGTGGGGCGACGCCGACCCCGGCCCCGAGCACGCCAACCTCGGCCAGCGGCACTTGCGGCCGGCGCCCGCCGGGAGCCATCCGGCGGGTGGGTCCCCCCTGGGGGTGCGGCAGTTGATCGGCGACGTGTGGGAGTGGACGGCGAGCGACTTCCTGCCGTACCCGGGGTTCAGGGCGTTCCCCTACAAGGAGTACTCGGAGGTTTTCTTCGGGCCGGAGCACAAGGTGCTGCGCGGCGGTTCGTTCGCCGTGGACCCCGTGGCCTGCCGGGGAACGTTCCGCAACTGGGACCTGCCCGTCCGGCGGCAGATCTTCTCCGGGTTCCGCACGGCACGCTCGGAGGAGGCCTGATGTGCCGGCACGTGGCGTACGTGGGCCCCGGGGAGCCGCTGGGCGAGCTGCTCGTGCGGCCGCCGCACGGTCTGTACCGTCAGTCGTGGGCGCCCCGGCGGCAGCGGTACGGCACGGTCAACGCCGACGGCTTCGGTGTGGGCTGGTACGCGGAGGGCGATCCGGTACCGGCCCGGTACCGGCGGGCCGGGCCGGTCTGGGCCGACCCGTCGTTCGCGGACCTCACCCGTGTCGTACGGACCCGGGCGCTGCTCGCGGCCGTGCGGGACGCGACCCTGCCGGGCGCCGACGCGGAGGCCGCGGCGGCACCGTTCGCCGCCGGGACCTGGCTGTTCAGTCACAACGGGGCGGTGCCGGGCTGGCCGGGTTCGCTCGCGCCGCTGGTCCCGTCCCTGGCCGCCGGGGACGTGCTGTCGCTGGAGGCCCGCAACGACTCCGCGTTCGTGTGGGCGCTGGTGCTCGCCCGGCTGCGGGCCGGTGACGAGGAGGGGCGGGCGCTGGCCGACACGGTCCTGGAGGTCGCCGCGGCGGCCCCCGGGGCCCGGCTCAACCTGCTGCTCGCCGATGGCGACACCGTCACCGCGACCGCCTGGGGCGACACGCTGTGGTACCTCTCCCGGACCGGCGGCGGCACCGTCGTGGCCTCCGAGCCCTACGACGACGATCCGCACTGGCGCGAGGTCCCCGACCGCACCCTGCTCGCGGCGAGCCGCACCGACGTCCTGCTGACCCCGCTCAAGGAGCCCGGCGACCCCCTGACGCCCGCCGACGCACCCGCATCTCCGAGGGAGCCCCGCACGTGAGTCCGTTCCGTCTCACCCGCACCCTGCCCGAGGACGCCACCGGCGCCGCCCTGCGCGCCGACGTCCGCGAGGGCCTGACCGGCAGCCCCAAAACGCTGCCGCCCAAGTGGTTCTACGACGCCCGGGGCAGCGAGCTGTTCGAGGAGATCACCGCGCTGCCCGAGTACTACCCGACCCGCGCCGAGCGCGAGATCCTGCGCGCCCGCGCCGGTGAGATCGCCGCGGTGTCCGGCGCCCGCACCCTGGTCGAACCGGGCTCCGGCTCCTCGGAGAAGACACGGCACCTGGTCGGTGCCCTGACCGGGCTGCACACCTATGTCCCCGTCGACGTCAGCGGGAGCGCCCTCGCCCTGGCCGGGCAGGCGCTGGCCGCCGAGCGGCCGGGACTGGAGGTGCACGCGCTGATCGCCGACTTCACCGCCGGGATGCCCCTGCCCGACACGCCGGGGCCGCGGCTGGTGGCGTTCCTCGGCGGCACCATCGGCAACCTGTTGCCGGCCGAACGCGCCTCGTTCCTCGCCTCCGTCCGCGCCCTGCTCGCCCCGGGCGACGCCCTGCTGCTGGGCACGGACCTGGTGAAGGACGAACGGGTGCTGGTCCGGGCGTACGACGACGCGGCCGGGGTGACGGCCGCGTTCAACAAGAACGTCCTGACCGTCGTCAACCGGGAGCTGGGCGCCGACTTCGCCCCGGACGCCTTCGACCACGTGGCGCTGTGGGACGCCGGGCACGAGTGGATCGAGATGCGGCTGCGCTCCCGTACCGCGCAGACGGTGAAGATCCCCTCCCTGGGGCTCTCCGTGGACTTCGCGGCGGGCGAGGAACTGCGCACCGAGGTGTCGGCGAAGTTCCGCCGGGACGGAGTGCGCGCGGAACTGACGGCCGCGGGGCTGGAACCGGCCCGGTGGTGGACGGACGGGGAAGGACGGTTCGCGCTGTCGCTGAGCGTCGCACGCTGACGAAGGCGCCGTGCCGCCCTAGTCGAAGGCCAGGGCCCCGGTGATGCGGCGCGCGGCGCGCTCGGCCGCCGTGGCCGGGTCGGCCCCGGTGAGCACCTCGGTCATGTACTCCTTGATCGGGTTGTCCGCCTCGACCGCGGCCCACCGGGGGTGCCGGGGGTCGCCCGGCCCCGTACGGCTCCGGCCGCCATGGCCGCGACCCCCTCCTCCCCCGCCACCGACCCGGCGAGTCCCGCCTTGTTGGGGACGTGGTTCATCGTGCGGGCCAGGTCGGTGTTCCACCGGGCGCCGGTGAGCGCGGCGACGCCCTCGACGGCGCCCTCCTCGGCGTCGGTCCTGGCCGGGACCACGAGGACGGACCCGCCGGTGAAGACGGCACCGGGCTTGCCTGCGGCCCTGCCGGGGACGGGGAAGTAGCCCAGTTCGTCCGCCAGACGCGGGTTCTGCTCGACGACGGCGCGCTCCAGTCCCGGTACGGCCACGATCTGTGCGGTCCCGCCCCGCGCGAACACGTCCGCCTGCGGCGGATGCTCCTCGTCGGCGTCGACCGGTCCGTCGCCGAGCGCCTGGAGCCTGCGGTAGAAGTCCATGCCGCGGCAGCGCCGCCGGGCCGTCCAGCGTGCCCCGCCAGACCCCGCCCCGTTCCTCGGCGAGGTCTCCGCCCTCCTCCCGGATGAAGCCGGCGAGTGCGCACCAGTCCTGTCCGGCGAGGTAGACGCCCTGGTCGTCGCCGGTGTCGAGCTTCTCGGTGAGGGCGAGCCACTCGTCGCGGGTCTTCGGCGGGGCGGTGACGCCGGCCTGCCGGAAGAGGTCCTTGCGGTAGCCGACGACGCGGTTGGCCGCGTACCAGGGGATGCCGTACTGCTGGGAGCCCCACCGGCCGGGTTCGGCGAGGCCGGGCAGCCAGTCGTCGCGGCCCCAGTCGTGCATGGACTCCAGAGGGAGGTCGAGCAGTCCGTCGCCCTCCGCGTACGTGGCGACCTGGGTGTTGCCGACCTCGATGACGTCGGGACCGTCCTCCTCGTCCGTCGCCAGTGCTTTCTGGACCTTCTCACCGATGCCGGTCCATTCCTGGACGCGGAGGTCGGGGTCGAGTTCGGGGTGCTCGCGCTCGAACCCCTCGGTGAAGCGGTCCAGGTACTCCTGCGAGGCGCTGTGCCGCATCGGCCACACGGTGACCGTGCTCCGTTCGGCGTCGCCGGGCATCAGTCCACAGCCGCTGAGCAGGGAGGCGGACCCACAGACGAGGGCGAGCAGACGGCGTCTCACGAGGGTCCTGTTCTGTCTGACGGACAGGACGGGGCCCGGCGTGGAGGGCGAGTGGTGCTCGGGCGGGAGCCCGGCACCTTGGTATGGACCAATGCGTGGGTCAAGGCCGCCGGGCGAACAGGACCGACGCCTCGCGCTCCGCCGCGGTGTGGGGCACGGTGGAGTGACGTGAGAGGAGCAGTCGCATGTCGAATCACACCTACCGGGTCACCGAGATCGTCGGAACCTCGCCCGACGGCGTCGACCAGGCCGTACGCAACGGCGTCGAACGCGCTTCGCGGACCCTGCGCAATCTGGACTGGTTCGAGGTGACCCAGGTGCGCGGCCATATCGAGGACGGGCAGGTAGCGCACTGGCAGGTGGGGCTGAAGGTCGGCTTCCGGCTGGAGGAGTCGGACTGAGCCGGGCGCGGGACCGGGGCCGGCTCAGGTGCGCCCTTCCCGCTCCTGCGCGTCCTCCAGCTCCCCGGACGGGGCCGTCCAGCGGGCGGGGAGGACGGTGAAGCCGGCCCGCCGGGCGTCCTGGCAGACCAGCTCGTCGTCGTCCACGAGCACGCGGACGTCCCGGGTGCGGGCGAGGCGGCGCAGGACCGCCAGCTTGGTGTGGCGGGCCGGCCGGCGGTCGGCGTTGCCACGCATGTACAGGTCCCCCTCGGGCAACCCCTGGGCCTCGAGCCAGTCCAGCGTGTCGCGCCGGCAGCGCTCGGGCCGCCCGGTGAGGTAGACGATCTCGCACTCCCGCGCGCTCTCCCGGAGCAGTGCGACGCCCTCGGCGAGCGGCGGATCCTGCGGCGCGGCGGCGAAGAAGGCGTTCCAGTCGCGCGGCCTGCGCTCCAGGAAGTGCTGCCGGTGCGCCGTGTCGGCGAGGGTGTTGTCGAGGTCGAACACGGCCAGCGGCCGCTCGTCGCGGTCGGTCACACCGCCCAGCCTAGCCACGGGGCGTGCGGAATCCTGGGGGCCGGCGGGTGTTGAACCCGGTATGAGTTCCGTGATCCGCTCGGCCCGCTTCTCCGTCCTCGACCGCTCCCGCATCCGTGAGGGGCACACCGCCCCCGAGGCGCTGCGGGACACCGTCGGCCTGGCGCGGGAGGTGGAGCGGCTCGGCTACCACCGGTTCTGGGTCGCCGAGCACCACGGGGTGCCGGGGGTCGCGGGTTCGGCGCCGACCGTGCTGGCGGCCGCCGTCGCCGGGGCGACCCGCACCATCCGCGTCGGCACCGGCGGAGTCATGCTGCCCAACCACCGGCCGCTGGTGGTGGCCGAGCAGTTCGGGGTGCTGGAATCGCTGTTCCCGGGGCGCGTCGACATGGGTCTGGGCCGGTCGGTCGGCTTCACCGACGGGGTGCGCAGGGCGCTGGGGCGTGGCAAGGACGACGCGGAGGGTTTCGCGGCCCAGCTCGACGAGCTGCTCGGCTGGTTCCGGGGCGCCTCCCCCACCGGGGTGCGCGCCCGGCCCGCCGAGGGTCTGGCCGTGCCGCCGTTCGTGCTCGCCATGGGCGAGGGCGCCACGATCGCGGCCCGCGCGGGCCTGCCGATGGTCATCGGCGACCTCCGTGACCGGGACAGGATGCGGCGCGGCATCGACCGCTACCGCGAACGGTTCCGTCCCTCGGAGTGGGCGAGCGAGCCGTACGTGGTCGTCTCCGGCACGGTCGCCGTGGCCGGCACCCCCGAGGAGGCCCGGCGGCTGCTGATCCCGGAGGCCTGGTCGGCGGCGCACTCCCGGACCCACGGCAGTTTTCCGCCGCTGCCGCCCGCCGAGCGCGTCGAGGCGCTCTCCCTGAGCGCCAAGGAGCGCGGCTTCTACGAGTCGGGGCTCGGCGGTCAACTGGCCGGCACCGAGGAGGAGGTGGTGCAGCGGCTGGAGGCGGTGCTGGAGGAGACCGGCGCACAGGAGGTGCTCGTCACCACCAGCACTCACGACCGGGAGGCGCTGCTGGACTCCTACCGGCGGCTCGCCGCGATCGCCGGACTGGACGGCGGCACGGCGACGCGCCGGTGAGACGACACCGGCGCGCGTCGGGATCGGGGGCGGTACTACTCGCGTCCCCGGCGGGGGACGTCACGGCCACGACGGCCGGACTCCTCGTCCAGCTCCGTCTCGGCCTCGATGCGCTCCTTGCGGACCTGACCGCGGACGGTCTCGTCGGCGGTCTTCTCCTCCGTGGTCATCCGGACCCGTTCGACCGGCACCGCCTCGGTCTCCACGACCGGACGCTCCTCGTACAGCGTGACGTCGTGCTCGTCCTCCTTGAAGGCCGGACCCGACATGGCCTCGTCGCGGTTGGCGTCCGTGATCGGCTCGCGCTCCACCCGGACCTCCTCGTGGCGCACCGGCACGGTCTGCTGGACCTCCTCCGTGACCACGTACTTGCGCAGCCTGGCCCGTCCGGTCTCGTGTCGCTCGACGCCGACGCGCATGTGCTCCTCGGAGCGGGTCATGGCGTCGTCGCCGTGTCCCCGGGTCCGGGCCTCGCTCCGGCGGCCCGCGGTGCCCGCGGTCGTGGCGGTGTCCGGCGTCGTCCGGGAGGTGTCGCCCCGAGGGCCGGCCGTGCCCGCCGCACCGGCGGCTCCCGGCGTGCCCATGCCGGGGGACCGGTCGCGTTCGCCGGGCTCGGCCAGCACGGAGCCCCAGTCGATGCCGTAGTAGTCGTACAGGCGGTCCTCCTCTTCCGTCGACAGGTGGCCGCCCGCGTCGATGTCGACGCTGGGAGCGCCCTTGATCTTGTCCTTGGGGTAGGGGACCTCGAGGTGGTCCTCCACCAGGGCGGCGTCGCGGATGGGGACGAACGACTCGCTGGAGCCGAACATGCCCGTTTTGACGGTCACCCACTCGGGGCGTCCACTGGCGTCGTCGAGGAAGACGTGCTTCGCGTCGCCCACCTTGTTCCCGTCCCCGTCGTAGACGGGGTGGTCCAGCAGCATGGAGATCTCTTCGCGGGTGATCATCTTTCATCACCCTCCTTTCGAAGGTCGCCCCTCACCGGTTCTCCCGGATCACCTGACGGAAACGGTACATAAATGATGAAAAGTACTTAATTTTCCACAGCGCTCATTCGCGGTGACCGCCCTCGTGTGCCGCCACCGCCTCCGGCTGCGCCGCGCGCGCCAGGGAGCGGCGGTCGGGGTGGCTGCCCGGCGGGAGGGGAGCTCCCACCTCGACCTCGGCGACCACTCCACGGGCCGACGCCACGCGCCACAGCGAGGCGAGGAGCGTGTCGTCGCCGACGAAGGCCGGTGCGGTGGCCGGGGTTCCGCGTACACCCCGGTAGCCGATGCGCACCGGCTGGACCGGGACCCGGGCGTCCAGTGCCGCCTGGAAGACCGCGCGGCGGAAGTACCCCCGGGCCCGGCCGCACCAGGTGCTGCCCTCCGGGAACGCCACGACCGCCGCGCCGCCCTGGAGGACCCCGGCGAGCGCGGCGACCGTGTCCGGCAGGGCGCGCAGCCGGTCACGGTCGATGAACAGCACGCCGCCGCGCGCCGCCAGGGCCCCCGCCACGGGCCAGCGCCGTATCTCCGTCTTGGCCAGCATCCTGGCCGGACGGACCGCCGCGAGCAGCGGTACGTCCAGCCAGGAGATGTGGTTGGCCACGAGCAGCAGTCCGCCCGTGGGCACGGCGGCCCCGTCGACGCGGACCTGGACGCCGACGGCCCGTACGATCCACCGGCACCACCGGCGCACCGCGCCCGCCGGGATCCGCCGCCCGAGCGGGAGCAACGCGATCCCGGCGAGGACCAGCAGACCCACCGCCGTCAGCCGCAGCACCGCCAGCGGTACGGCCCCCGCGGACGCCGTCGGTTCCACACAGCCCCGCGGAGTGCAGGGCGCGCCCGGCAGCCAGACGCTCATCGGGCGGGGGCGAGGGAGAGGAAGTGCCGCAGGTAACGGGGGTTGACCCGGTTCATCGGCAGCAGCACGTAGAGGTCGGCGACACCGAAGTCCACGTCGTGCGCGGGCTCGCCGCAGACCCAGGCGCCGAGCCGGAGGTAGCCGCGCAGCAGGGCGGGCAGTTCACCGGGGGCGGCGGGCACCGAGGTCCTCGACGACCAGGGCAGCAGCGGACGCACCCGGTACTCCTCCGGCGCGAGGTGCCTCTCCCGCACCCGGTCCCAGGTGGCGGAGGCGAGCACGCCCCCGTCGGCGAGGGGGATGGAGCAGCAGCCGGCCAGCCAGGCGTGGCCGCGGTCGGTCATGTAGCGGGCGATGCCGGCCCAGATGAGCCCGATGACCGCGCCGTCGCGGTGGTCGGGGTGCACACAGGAACGGCCGACCTCGACGAGGGACGGCCGTATGGCGTCGAGGGCCGACAGGTCGAACTCGCCCTCCGCGTAGAGCCGTCCGGCGATCCCGGCGCGCTCCGGCGGCAGCAGCCGGTAGGTGCCGACGACCTGGCCGCCGGTCTCCTCCCGCACGAGCAGATGGTCGCAGTACGCGTCGAAGGGATCGACGTCCAGCCCCGGCTGCGGGGTGGCCAGCAGAGCACCCATCTCCCCCGCGAAGACCTCGTGCCGCAACCGCTGGGCGGCACGCACGTCCTCCTCGTCGCGGGCGAGGGTGACGGTGTAGCGGGTGGGAGTGGCGGGCCGCGGGGGGTGGTCGACGGTCAGTACGCCGGTCATGGCTCTCTCCTGATCACGCACCGGAGCGGGAGTGGGGACACTCCTGTTCTTCCGACCCGGGTTGGCGTGTACGTGACCGGAGCCGGGAGTGCGGGTGTGGAGCTGCTGAATGCCAGGAGCGAGAAGCGAGACGGGGCCGGAAGGAGCACCTCTCCCGGCCCCGCCCGTCCGCACCTTTCGGCGAACGTTCGGTGAAGCGCCCCGAGGGGGCGCGGGGCGTGACGTCGTGCGGGCTCCTCCGCATGGGCGCGACAGGCCACGACGCACCCGCGGGTACGTCACCCGGCGCGCACCACGCGGTACTACCGCTTGCCCGCCTTGCGGGTGGCCCGCAGCCACTCCCTGTTCATCCCGGTGATGGACGTCAGCGGTATCCCCTTGGGGCACGCGGTGGCGCACTCCCCTGCGAGGGTGCACCCTCCGAACCCCTCCTCGTCCATCTGCGCCACCATGTCCAGCACCCGCGTCTCCCGCTCGGGCGCCCCCTGCGGCAGCACATTGAGGTGATTGACCTTCGCCGACGTGAACAGCATCGCCGCCCCGTTGGGGCACGCCGCGACACACGCCCCGCATCCGATGCACTCGGCGTGCTCGAACGCCAGGTCCGCGTCCGGCTTGGGCACCGGCGTCGCGTGCGCCTCCGGCGCGGAGCCCGTCGGCGCCGTGATGTAGCCGCCGGCCTGGATGATCCGGTCGAAGGCGGACCGGTCGACCACCAGATCCTTCACCACCGGGAAGGCGGATGCCCGCCACGGCTCGACGTCGATGGTGTCGCCGTCCTCGAAGGACCGCATGTGCAGCTGGCAGGTGGTGGTGCGCTCGGGACCGTGGGCGTCGCCGTTGATGACGAGCGAGCAGGCGCCGCAGATGCCCTCGCGGCAGTCGTGATCGAAGGCGACCGGGTCCTCGCCCTTGAGGATGAGCTCCTCGTTGAGGGTGTCGAGCATCTCCAGGAAGGACATGTCGGGTGAGATGCCGTCCACCTCGTACGTGGACATGGCGCCGTCTGCGTCGGCGTTCTTCTGCCGCCAGACGCGCAGGTTGAGCTTCATGCGTAGCTCCGCTGGGTGGGGTGGACGTACTCGAAGACCAGGTCTTCCTTGTGCAGGACGGGGGCCTCGCCGGTGTCGGTGAACTCCCAGGCGGCGGCGTAGGAGAACGCGTCGTCCCGGCGCGCGGCCTCGCCGTCGGGGGTCTGGGACTCCTCGCGGAAGTGGCCGCCGCAGGACTCGGCGCGGTGCAGCGCGTCGAGGCACATCAGCTCGGCGAGCTCCAGGTAGTCGACGATGCGGTTGGCCTTCTCCAGTGACTGGTTGAACTCCTCGCCGGTGCCCGGGACCTTGATGCGCCGCCAGAACTCCTGGCGGATCTGCGGGATGCGCTCCAGGGCCTTGCGCAGCCCGGAGTCCGTGCGGGCCATGCCGCAGAACTCCCACATGAGTTCGCCGACCTCGCGGTGGAAGGAGTCGGGGGTGCGGTCGCCGTCCGCGGCCAGCAGCAGGTTGAGCCGGTCCTCGGTCTCGGCCAGCACCTCCTGTACCACCGGGTGCTCGTCGGTGACCTCGTCCTGGTGCGGGTTGCGGGCCAGGTAGTCGTTGACGGTGGCCGGGAGGACGAAGTAGCCGTCGGCCAGGCCCTGCATCAGCGCGGAGGCGCCGAGGCGGTTGGCTCCGTGGTCGGAGAAGTTGGCCTCGCCGATCGCGAACAGGCCCGGGATCGTCGTCTGCAGGTCGTAGTCGACCCACAGACCGCCCATCGTGTAGTGCACGGCGGGGTAGATCCGCATCGGCACCCGGTACGGGTCCTCGTCGGTGATCCGCTGGTACATGTCGAAGAGGTTGCCGTACTTCGCCTCGACCGCCTTGCGGCCCATCCGCTTGATCGCGTCCGCGAAGTCGAGGTAGACGCCCTGTCCGCCGGGACCGACGCCCCGGCCCTCGTCGCAGACGTTCTTGGCGGCGCGGGAGGCGATGTCGCGGGGCACCAGGTTGCCGAAGGAGGGGTAGATGCGCTCCAGGTAGTAGTCGCGCTCGTCCTCGGGGATCCGGTCGGCCGGGCGGGTGTCGCCCTTGGCCTTCGGCACCCAGATCCGGCCGTCGTTGCGCAGCGACTCGCTCATCAGCGTCAGCTTGGACTGGTGGTCGCCGGTGCGCGGAATGCAGGTGGGGTGGATCTGGGTGAAGCAGGGGTTGGCGAAGTAGGCGCCGCGCCGGTGCGCCCGCCAGATCGCGGTGGCGTTGGAGTTCATGGCGTTCGTCGACAGGTAGAAGACGTTGCCGTAGCCGCCGCTGGCGAGGACGACGGCGTCCGCGAAGTACGTGTCGATCCTCCCGGTGATCAGGTCCCGGGCGACGATGCCGCGGGCCCGTCCGTCGACGACGATCAGGTCGAGCATCTCGGTGCGCGGGTGCATCTCGATGTTGCCGGCCGCGATCTGCCTGCTGAGCGCCTGGTAGGCGCCGAGGAGGAGCTGCTGGCCCGTCTGGCCGCGGGCGTAGAAGGTACGGGAGACCTGGACGCCGCCGAAGGAGCGGGTGTCGAGCAGTCCGCCGTACTCGCGGGCGAAGGGCACGCCCTGGGCGACGCACTGGTCGATGATCTCGACGGAGATCTGCGCGAGGCGGTGGACGTTGGACTCGCGGGAGCGGAAGTCGCCGCCCTTGACGGTGTCGTAGAACAGGCGGTGGACCGAGTCGCCGTCGTTGCGGTAGTTCTTCGCCGCGTTGATGCCGCCCTGCGCGGCGATGGAGTGGGCGCGGCGCGGGGAGTCCTGGTAGCAGAACTGGACGACGCGGTAGCCCTGTTCGGCGAGTGTGGCACCGGCCGAACCGCCCGCGAGGCCGGTGCCGACGACGATGACGGTCTTGCCGCGCCGGTTGGCGGGATTGACCAGCTTGGCCTCGAAGCGGCGCTTGTCCCAGCGCTCGTGGACCGGTCCCGCGGGGGCCTTGGTGTCGGCGATCGGCTCGCCGGTGGTGTACTCGGTGTAGGAAGTCATGGTCAGCTCACCACTCCGGTCATGACGCCCACGGGAACGGCGAGGAAGCCGGCCGTGAGCAGCAGCGCGAGGGCATTGGCGGTGGTCTTGAGGGCGCGGTCGCGAGTGCGGCTGCCGACGCCGAGGGTCTGGGCCGCGCTCCAGAAGCCGTGCCGGATGTGCAGGCCTACGGCGAGCATCGCGACGATGTAGATGACGTTGCCGTACCAGGTGGAGAAGGTGTCCACGACGTTCTGGTAGGGCTTGCCGGTCTCGAAGCCGCCGGAGTGCACGGTGCCGGTGGTCAGGTCGAGCAGGTGCCAGACGATGAACAGGGCGAGGATGACGCCGCCCCAGCGCATGGTGCGCGTGGCGTAGCTCGCCCGTGCCTTCTTGTGCACGTACTTGCTGGGGCGCGCCCTGAGGTTGCGGCGGCTGAGCTGGTAGGCGGAGACGGCGTGGGCGATCACGGCGACGACGAGGACGACACGGACGATCCACAGCGTCCACTCCTCGTGCATGAACGGCTCGCCGACCGTGCGCAGCCAGTGGGCGTAGTGGTTGAACTCGCCCGCCCCGAAGAAGATCTTCAGGTTCCCGATCATGTGGGCGACCAGGTAGAGCAGCATGATGAGGCCGCTGACCGCCATCACTGTCTTCTTGCCGACGGTCGAGTCCCACACGGTGCGTGCCATGGACGGCCGCCGGTCCGTCCGCGTTGCCAGAGCCATGGCACCAGACGCTAGGGCCTGAAGGCCCTATCGGTCCAAGACATGGTCCGGCTTGTTCCGATAGGTAAAGCCTATGCTGGGTGCATGCAGTTCCAGCAGCTCCAGTACTTCGTGGCCGTCGCCGAGACCCGGCACTTCACCCGGGCCGCGGAGCTGGTCCACGTCGCGCAGCCGTCGCTGTCCCAGCAGATCAGGGCGCTGGAGCGGGAGCTGGGGGCGGATCTGTTCCGGCGGGCGCGCGGCAACATCACGCTGACCGACGCGGGCGAGGCGCTGCTGCCGCTGGCCCGGCGGATCCTCGCCGACACGGACACCGCCCGGCACGAGGTGCAGGAGGTGGCGCAGCTGCGCAGCGGGCGGGTGCGGCTGGGCGCGACGCCGAGCCTGTGCACCGGACTGCTGCCGGACGTGCTGCGCGCCTTCCACGACCGCTACCCGGGCGTCCGGCTGCTGATCGAGGAGAGCGGCTCGCACGACCTGGTACGGGAGCTGGCCCGCGGCGCCCTCGACCTCGCCCTCGTGGTCCTGCCGCTGCCGACGCCCTCCCCCGCGCTCACCACGGTGGAACTGCTGCGCGAGGATCTGGTGGTCGTCTCCTCCCCGGACGCCCCGCGGCCGGGACGGGGCCGGCGCACCGTGCGCATCGCCGACCTGGAGGGCGAACGCCTGGTGATGTTCCGGCACGGCTACGACCTGCGTGAGCTGACCGTGGCGGCGTGCCGGGCGGAGGGCTTCGAGCCCGGATTCGCGGTGGAGGGCGGCGAGATGGACGCGGTGCTGGGCTTCGTACGGGCGGGCCTGGGGGTGGCGGTGGTACCGCGGATGGTGGCCGCCCGCTCCGGCCACGGACTGCGCGTCACCCCGCTGGCCCGCCCCGGCCTGCACCGCGCCATCGCCCTGGCCCACCGCAGCGATGTGGCCCCGCCCCGCGCGGCCCGCGAGCTGCAGCGGATGCTGCTGGAGCGGTGAGCGAGCCGCCCCGGGCACCGCACGGCCGCCGCGGTCCGGTCGTCCACGGCCAGTGAGGCGGACACCGGCCCGGCGTTCCTCGCGACGCCGCGTCCCACGGTGGACACGGCGACGACCCGTTCGACGCCCGGCCGGCCGATCACCTCGCACAGCGGCAGGGAGAAGTCACGGAAGTGGCCCTCGACGCCGCCCGCACCGGGCGCGGGCGACACCCGGCGGCACCGGGGTGACCTGGTGGCGGTGCGGGCGCCGGCCGGTCCCCTCGTCATGCTGCGCCGCACGGAACCGCGGCGGGCCCGCCGGCCGTCGGAGCCGGTCCCGTACACGAGGTGGACCACATCGGGCGCGAGGAGGACGCCGGTGGTCTCCGACGGCTCGTTCACCGGGCCGCCCGGGCGACCGGACAGCCCGGCGGCGTCTCCGCGTACGCGCAGCACCGGCCCGAGGCGCCCGCCTCTGTGAACTCCGGGTCCGTTTCCCGGCCCCTCCCCGTCCGCGGGGGCAGCCTCCCCAGGGACGCGG
This sequence comes from Streptomyces pimonensis, assembly GCF_041380215.1. NCBI lineage: Bacteria > Bacillati > Actinomycetota > Actinomycetes > Kitasatosporales > Streptomycetaceae > Streptomyces > Streptomyces pimonensis. Next base: position 37,733 of record NZ_JAHWZY010000003.1, on the reverse strand, counting down.
GGGAACTGCGCGATCAGCCACGGCCCGCCCGCCCCGAGCCGCCGGGCGGCTAGCCCGTCGCGTCGACGAGGGTCAGCTCGTGCAGGCGGTCGGGCGGGCCCGGGCGGGCGTAGTACCAGCCCTGGGCCGTGTCGCAGCCGAGGACGCGGAGCTGTTCGGCCTGGGCCCCCGTCTCCACGCCTTCCACCGTCACCGCCAGGTCGAGGCTGTGCGCCAGGGAGACGATCCCCTCGACGATCTTCAGGTCGACGGGGTCGGCCGGGAACTGCTGCATGCTCTGGGTGAAGGAGCGGTCCAGTTTCAGAATGCTCACCGGGAGCCGGCGCAGGTTGGCCAGGTTGGAGTAGCCGGTGCCGAAGTCGTCCAGCGCGATGTCGACGCCCATCTCCGCCAACCGGCGCAGCGGCTTCAGCAGATCGTCGTCCGCGCCGATCAGCGCCGACTCCGTCACCTCCAGGCACAGGGCGTCCGGCTCCACACCCGTGCGCTCCAGGATCTCCACCGTGTCCTGGACCAGTCCGGGATGCGTGAGCTGGCAGGGCGACAGGTTCACGTTGATGCGCAGCGGCCCGAGCGCCTCACCGCCGTGCCGGTCCCGCCACTCACGGGCCTGCCGCACCGACTGCTCCAGCACCCAGCGGCCCAGCGGAACGATCAGCCCCGTGTGCTCGGCGAGCGGGATGAACCGGTCCGGGGACAGCACCCCGTGCTGCGGATGCAGCCAGCGCACCAGCGCCTCCGCGCCCCGGACGCTGCCGTCGCCGAGGTGCACCAGCGGCTGGTACTCGATGAAGAACTCGCCCCGGTCCAGGGCCGTCGGCAGCGCCGTGGTGAGCCCGTGCCGGGTGATGGCGCGGGCGTCGGCCTCCGGGTCGGCGAGCTCGAACCGGTTGCCGCCCGCCGACTTGGCCCGGTACATGGTGATGTCGGCGCTGCGCAGCACCTCCGCCGCGCTGCGTTCCCCTGCGGGTCCCTCGACGACGCCGATGCTGCCACGCACGGTCAGCTCCCGGCCGTCCACACTGATCGGGGCGAGCAGCGCGTTCATGATGCGCGCGGCCAGTTCGTCGACGGTGCGCTCGGTGTCGGGGCCGGTGGTCAGCGCCACGAACTCGTCGCCGCCGAGCCGGGCCACCATCTCGCCGGACGCGGTGGCGCAGGCCTGCAGCCGGTCGGCGACCTCGACGAGCAGCCGGTCGCCGGCCGCGTGGCCGAGGCTGTCGTTGACGGTCTTGAAGCCGTCCAGGTCGAGGTAGCACAGGCCGAACCGCTGGCCCTCACCGGCGCCCAGCGCCTTCTCCAGCCGCTCGAAGAAGAACGTCCGGTTGGGCAGCCCGGTGAGCGCGTCGTGGGTGGCCTCGTAGCGCAGCCGGAGGTTGAGCAGCCGCCGCTCGGTGGTGTCCTCCATGAGGGCGAGCTGGTACTGCGGGTCGCCGTCGGCGTCGCGCAGCAGGGACACCGTCAGATTGGTCCACAGGACCGTTCCGTCAGGGCGGTGGAACGCCTTTTCCAGGTGGTAGTGCTCGCGCTCGCCGCTCACCAGTTCGTCGTAGAGCCGCCAGGTCTGCGGGGCGTCGTCGGGGTGGACCCACTCCTTGACGTTGCGGACGCGCAGGCCCTGCTCGGACAGGCCGAACATGCGCCGCAGCGCGCCGTTGACCTGCAGGACGTTGCCCTCCAGGTCGGCGATGCCGATCCCTATGGCCGCGCCCTCGAACACCGCCCGGAACCGGGCCTCGGTGGCGTGCAGCGCCTGCGCCACCACGCCCTGGGCCTCCAGCGCGGCCTGCGCGACGGCCTCCTGCTCGGCCAGCGTCCGCTCGCGCAGCGCCTGCGCGAACCCGGCGGCCATGGCGTTCTGGAGCCTGCCGGAGCGCGCCCGCAGGTCCTCCCGGTCGCCGTCCCCGCCGCAGTACAGGACGAGATAGGCGTCCACGCAGTCCAGAGTCCGGCTGAGCGCCTCCGGGTCGGTGCAGTGCGCCTCCACCAGCGCGGCGCCGGCCGCCCGGCCCGCCTCCGGGTCGAACGACCGGGCCCGCAGCGCCTCGCTCAGCAGCCGGGCCAGCGGCAGCAGCAGCTCCTCGAACTCCAAGCGGGTCGCCGACGTCGAGGTCACCGGGAAGACCGCCCGGCTCCAGATCGTCGCGAACCGGCGCAGTCTGTCCTCCGGCCCGTCCGGCTCCGCGCTCACGCCGTACGCCCCACGCCCGCGAAACCGGAGAACGCGTAGGGATCCTCGTCCTCCGGTGCGGTGTCCGGCCGCCACTGCGGCATCGGCACCAGTCCGGGTTCCACCATGTCGTACCCCTCGAAGAACCGCGCGATCTCGTCGCGCGTGCGCATGACCAGCGGGTTGCGAATGTCCCGGTACACGTCCACCGCCCCCTCGGCCCGCTCCACCGGCAGCGGGACTCCCTCGTACGAGGCGTGGGTGAGCACGAGCATGCTGCCGGGCGCGAGGGCCTGGCGCAGTTCGGCCACCGCCGCGTACGGGTCGTCCGTGTCTTCCACGAAGTGCAGTATCGCAACGAGAAGCAGCGCCACTGGTCGATTCAGATCGATCAACCGCAGCACCTCGGGGCTGCCGAGGATCTCCCGCGGCTTGCGGAGGTCCGCGGCGACGACGCCCGTGCCGTCGTCGCCCTCCAGAACGGCCTGGCTGTGCGCCACGGCCACCGGGTCGTGGTCGACGTACATCACCCGTGCGTCCGGTACGGCGACCCGCGCCACCTCGTGGACGTTGCCGAACGTCGGGATGCCGGAACCGACGTCCAGGAACTGGGTGATGCCCTCACCGGCCGCGAAACGCACCGCCCGCCGCATGAAGGCACGGTTCGCCTGCATGATCTTGGGCAGGCCCGGCATGAACTCCATGGCCCTGCGGGCCGCTTCCCGGTCGACCTCGAAGTTGTGCGAACCGCCCAGGTAGTAGTCGTACATCCGGGAGACGCTGGGCACCGAGATGTCGATGCTCCGCGGGGCCCAGGCGGGACGCTCCATGTATCTCTCCAGGCGTAGGCGATCCGGTGTTCGAGCAGAGGCTACTGATCGCCCGCCAAAGGAGCGACCCCAAACGGAAATTGACCGTCCGTTCCCGGTCACTGCCAGGGGCACGTGCCCATTCGGCGCTCCCCCGGGAAAGCGTGACGACATGTGTCCACGGCATTCCGGAGAGTCCCGACACGCCGAGAGGTACGCGGAGAAGGGTTCCGATGATTCCACGGGTACCGGTGAATCACGGCAAAAAAGGCCCGCCCCTCCGCAGTTCGCGGAGGGGCGGGCACGGGGCCGGCGGCGTCCGGAGTGGACGACGCCCCGGGCAGGCCGCTACTTCTCCGGCGCGCCGACCGGCTTTCCGTCGGGCCGCACGGCGTACCAGGTGCCGCCGACGCCCTGACCATTGGTGTCGCCGGGAGCCTTGTCACCGGCGAAGGTGTAGACGGGCCGGCAGTTGATCGTCTGCTGCTCGGCGCCGTCCGGACGGGTGAAGGTCATGTAGCCCTTCTCCTGGATACCCCCGGTGTCGTCGACGTCGACCGGCGGCACCGCCGGCCACTTCTCCAGAAGGCGCCGGCGCAGGCCGAGACGGGTTCCGGCCAGGCCTCGTCCTTCATGAAGCGGTAGACGGTCATGCCGTTCCGGTCGACGACGATCTCGCCCAGCTTCGGGTCCTCACGGGTGGACAGCCCGGGCTGGCCGGCCACCTGCGCCTTCTCGCCCTCGGGGTTCAGCGCGTACCACTTGCCGCCCACGCCCTGGCCCTGGCCCTGGCCCTTGACGTCACCGGCGTCGACGTCCTTGGCGTAGTGGTAGGCCGGCCAGCCGGCGACGGTGAGCTGCTTGGTGCCGTCGGCCCGGACGACCTCCCCGGGCAGCGACTCGTCGATCCCCTCGCCGGCCGTGGCGTCGTCGGCGGGCACCGGCGGCCAGGTCCTGGCGCAGTCGTCCTTCGCAGTTGGAGGCAGGCGGTTCGACGGTGTCCTGGTCGAAGCGGTACAGGGTCGGCCCGAGGCTGTCGGTCACCACCTCGCCCAACCTGGCGCTGGTGGAGACGTCCGGCTCGCCCGCGGTGCCGGAGGAGTTCGCCGACGCCCGTGCGCCGCCACCCCCGCCTGACCCGCGCCGATACTGCCGACGTCCCCGGCCCCGGCCGTGGTGCCGACGTTCTGGCTGGAGGCGGGCGGCGGGCTTTCCTGCCCGCACGCCGTGGTCAGGGCCAGCACCACCGCGGCGCTCGCCGCCGACGAGGCGGTCCGCCAGGAGGTCTTCATCGTCGACTCCACATCGTCGCAGGGGTTCTGCAGCGCCCTGCTGTGCCGCCGCTCGACGATGGGTACGCACGGAGGCACGGATCGTGTTCACCGGTGGCCCGGATTTCTTTTGTTAACTCCTTCGGGGCAATCATCGGGATCCCGGGCGCGGCCCGGCGGCTCACGACTCATGATCTCCGTCGTGCAAGCACACGTACCGACCCAATCCCACACCACCGCACGCGCGTTGGCCGCGGCGACGCTGATCTGGACGGTCGTCGGCGCACCCGGCACGGCCGTGGCCGACGCCTGCGCGTACGCCTCGACGGGGCCGGGCGGCACAAAGGCGGTGGCGGTCGCGGGTCACCTCACCTGGACCGACCCCCCGTTCTGCTCACCGCCGCCGTCTCCCACTCCCACCCCCACGCCCACGCCCACGCCCCCTCCGAAACCGCCCCCGCCCGAGCCCACGCCGACCGCACCACCGCCTCCGCCGAAGCCCCGCCCGACCCCGCCGACCGTGCCACCGCCCCCACCGGCCGCCCGTCCGGCACCGCCCGTCGCCCGGCCGACGCCGGCTCCTGCCCCGCCGCGCCCCCGCCCCTCGCCGCCCCCCTCACCGCGCCCCTCGCCGCCGCCCTCACCGGCCCCGACGCCGTCGGTCACGCCGAAGCCGCGGCCGTCCGTGACGCCCGTGCACTACCCGCGGTACCGCGCGGCCCCGGTCCGGCGGTCCTCCGGCGGCGCCACGTCGCCGCTCACCTTCGTCCTGCTCATCACGACGCCCGCTGTCGTCGCCGTCGCCGCGCTGCGTCCGCGCTGAGCCCCCGGACCGCCCCGAACCTCTCTTGGAGGCATCCCTTGTCGGAATGGCTTGTTCTCACCCTCGCGATGCTCGCCGCCTGTGTCGTCGTGGTGGTCATCACCCTCGTACGGCACCGCAGGGCGGCCGACGACGAGGATCCCAGCGAGACCCCGGACGTCATCGAGTACATGACGATGTGGATCGGCGTGGTGTACGCCATCGTCCTGGGTCTCGCCATCGCCGGCGTCTGGGAGGGACGCAGCGCCGCCCAGGAGCACGTACGGGCGGAGGCGGTGGCACTGCACGAGATCTCGGAGCGGGTACGGGTCTACCCCACCGAGGTGCGTGACCGCATCCGGGACGATGTCAACGCCTATGTCGGACACGTCGTCACCACCGAGTGGCGGACCATGGCCGACGACGGACGGGTCACCGAACGCGGTGCCGAACTCCTCGACCGCGTCCGCCGGGACGTCACCGACTACCAGCCGCGGACGGACTTCGAGGCGCAGGCCTACCAGCCGCTCGTGGACCAGGTGGCCGCCGCCGACCAGGCGCGCAGCGCCCGGGCCGAGTCGACCGGGGAGACCATGCCGGGCGTGGTGTGGTTCGGGCTGATCACCGGGGCCGTCGTCACCATCGGGATGATCTTCGCGCTGCAGATCCGGCGCACCACCCGGGAGATGGTCCTCGCCGGGCTGTTCTCGGCGCTGATCGCCTTCCTGCTCTTCCTCATCTGGGACTTCGACGCCCCCTACAGCCGGGGGCTCGCCGCGTCGGCGGACCCGTTCCTGCGGCACTTCCCGCACATCGAGGGCTGACACCACCCGCGGGGAGCGGAGCGCAGCCCCGGATCCCGCGGGATCCGGGGCGAGCGGCGTGCGCACTCGTGCGGAACGGCGGCCCTGAGGGAGACAGCGGTTCAGATCCGCTTCTCGGCGCGACGACGCGTCCAGAAGACGCCCCCGCCGACGACCGCGGCGGCCACCAGGGCCCCGCCGATGGCCACGTCGGTCGGGGTCGCCCCGCTGGTGCTGCTGCCGCCGATACCACCCCGGACACCGCCGATGACGGTGAAGGCCGCCGGCCGGGTCAGGCTCCGGCCGGAGCAGTGGACCGTGATGTCGTAGGGACCGGGACGGACGTCGTCGTCGACGGTGGCGGTGCCCCTCGAGGTGTCGTTGGCGCCACTGATGGGCGTCAGATTGGTCCGGGGGAAGGCGTTGGAGGTCGCCGTGCCGCCGTTGGGGCAGCCGTCGACCGTGATGGTCAGCTGGCCGCCGCGGGCGATGACGCCGGGCAGGGCGACGATGTTGGACGGATTGGGCACCCGGCCGGAGTCCGCGACGGCCGCCGGGGCGGCGACCCCGAGGACGGCGACCGCGGCGCCGGCGGCCGCCAGGGCACGTGGATTGCGCATGTGATCCTCCGCGGAAGACGCCCCGGGTCCCGTTCCCGGTCGATCGGCGAGAAAGCGCCTCCCGGAAAAACCCTCAGTTGCCCTGCGCACACCCGCATTTCGGGAATGGTCCGTACCGGTGAGGCGAACCCGTGCGGAAAACCCCGAGAGGGGATATCACCGCAGGTCACGGACCGTCAGAAAATCTTCGTCCGGTACCGCCCCGGATGGCGCACCGGTCGCGCCGGAGCCACCCGTTCGCCGCCGACCCGTCGCCGGTTGCGCGTGCGGCATTTAGCGTTTCCGTCATGCGCGAGTGGTACGGCGACGGCCGTGTCGAGAGGGGAAGGCGAATGTCTGCTTTCGAGCCGGCCGAAGCCGAATGGGAGGTACGGCGGAAAAGGCGCGCCCCCTGGGGGGTGATAGCGCTGGTCCTGCTCACCGGCCTCGCGCTCATCCGGAACGGCTCGGGGGAGTTCGACGAGGGCCCGCCGCAGCCGGCCGCCGCGGCCGCCACCGGCCGCCGGACGTCCGGCGGCGTCACGGCCGACGCGGTGCGACCGCTGCCGTACGCGGTCCCGGACCGGGTCGTGATCCCGGCGATCCAGGTGGACGCGCCCGTCGTTCCGGTGGGTCTGGACGCGGAGGGCTGGGTGGACGCGCCACCGCCCCAGGACCCCAATCTGGCGGGCTGGTTCACCGGCGTCGTCTCACCGGGCGAGAAGGGCACGGCGGTCGTCGTCGGCCATGTCGACAACGCGCAGGGACCGGCCGTGTTCTACGGGCTCGGGGCGCTGCAGAAGGGAAACCGCGTCGAGATCGCCCGCAAGGACGGGAGGACCGCCGTGTTCGAGATCTACGGCGTCGAGGTCTTCGCGAAGAACGACTTCCCCGGCGACCGGGTCTACGCCTCCAGGGGGACCGCGGAACTGAGGGTCATCACCTGCGGCGGCGGTTTCTCCCCGCAGAGCGGCTACGACGGGAACGTGGTCGTCTTCGCCCGTCTGACCGGGGTCCGCTGAGCGGTTCCGCGTCCGGGCGGGACCGGCTCAGACGTACTGCCGGCGGGGCACCGTGAGGTGGTAACCGGAGTCCAGCAGCCCGGGCAGATAGGTGCGCAGGGCCCGCACGCTCTGCGAGCGGTCGCCCCCGGCGTCGTGCGAGAGCACCACGACGCCGGGGGCGGCGCCGTCCGTCACCCGCTCGACGATGGTGCGGGTGCCGGGTTCGGTCCAGTCGAGGGTGTCCACCGTCCAGGCCAGCGATTCCATGCCCAGTTCGGCGCCGAGCTGGAAGGCGGCGCGGTTCCAGGCGCCGTAGGGTGCGCGGAACCACGCGGGGCGCTCGCCGCAGACCTTCTCGACGATGTCGCTGGTGCGTTCCATCTCGGAGCGGATCCGGGCCCGCCGCAGCCGGGTGAGCAGGGGGTGGGTCCAGGTGTGGTTGCCGACCACGTGCCCCTCGTCGGCCATCCTGGCCAGCAGGTCCCGGTGGCCGGCCGCCATCTCCCCGCACACGAAGAACATCGCCCGCACCTCGTACCGGGCCAGGGTGTCGAGGATGTGCGGGGTGTAACGGGGGTCGGGCCCGTCGTCGAAGCTCAGCACCATGGTGCGGCCGTGTCCGGGCACGCGCAGCAGCGGTTCGTGCCGCACCGGCGTCCTGCCGTGCGGGGGGTGCGGCGGGCCGTAGCCGGTCAGGGGTTTCAGACGGTACTCGGAGGGCCTGAGCGGGCGGCGGGCCGCCCGGGCGCCGGCGGCCGGCGGTGGCGCGGTCCGCCTCCCGGTGCCCGGCGCGAACGCCGCGGCCACACCGGCGGCGCCCAGGGGGACGGCGCCGGCGAGCAGCGCCCGGCGCCGGGTCAGCAAATGATCCTTCTGCATGACTCATCAGTCGCCCCGCGGAGACCCGACCCACCTCAGCGACACCGGCGTGGCGGCATGTTTTCACCCGGCCGGCGCAGTGCGGGCGACGGACCTCGAGGGACGCGTCGGGGCCGGGGCGCCGGACTCCGATAGCCTCGCTGCTGTGACGGAACAGCAGTCCCATCGGTTCGAACGGGGCACGGACGGTCCGAAGGTGATCGTGGCCGGCGTGGACGGCTCCGTCTCCTCCCTGCGCGCGGCGGCGTACGCCGCCGGTCTGGCCCGCCGCCAGGGCGCGCTGCTCGCCCTGGTGTACGTGCAGCCGGTGCTGGCCGCGGGAGCGGCGCTCGGCGCGCCGGTGGCCGACACCACCGAGGAGGTGGCCGAGGACCTGGTGGCGCAGGTCAGGGACGCGATGAAGCGGACCGATGGCGTCTTCGACATCCGCTGGGAGTTCCACACCTTTCGCGGCGACCCCTACAACGGACTGGTGAAGGCGGCCGACGGCCTCAGGGCGGACGCGGTGGTGGTGGGCGCCTCCGAGCAGGCGGGCCACCGGTTCGTCGGCTCGGTCGCGGTACGGCTGGTGAAGGCCGGCCGGTGGCCGGTCACGGTGGTGCCGTAGTCCCGTACGCGTGTGTCCGCGGTGCGCGTGGTGGCCTCCGCCGGCGGTGCCCCGGGGACATCGTGACCGGCCGTCAGCCGTGTGCGGACCGGGAGGAGGTGAGGCGCGTGCCCGGGCTCCGGGCGGGCGAGGGTGTCCTTTGCCGCACGCCCGTCGACCGCGTCGAGACGGCGGAGGTCGGCGTGGCACGCGGCTGGAGCGCACCCTGGAAGCGCAGATCCGAAGGAGCCCTCATGACGGCCAAGGTGTCATGGGGGCGGGACGAAGGACATGGCCCCCTCTCCCCCGGACAAGTTCGGCCGTCGCCTCACCGAGGTGTAGGACCTGGTCAACCCCTCTACCGGCGCGCCCGGCGCAGCGTGGAGCAGGTCCCGAGGGCCTGTCCGTGGGCGTACGCGCCGTACCGGCCCTGCTGCACCGCGACGGGCCGATGACCGTTCCGCAGAGGGGCAGGGTGCGGCGGATGCCCTCGGCGCCGTCGTCCGGGAAGTGGCCGGAGGAGGTGGAGCGGCTGTCGTAGCCGGTGGCGGCGAGTCGGCGGGCCGCCTCGGGCAGGGCTGCGAGGAGGGGGTGGCCGGTGCGATCGCCGCCCGGGCCGTACACGGTCCCCATGGGACACGACGCCACATCGGCGAAGTCCACGACGGAGCGGACACCGGAGAGCATCGGCCGGAAGTCGTACCCGGTACCGCCCGCGTCGGCGCGAGCGCGTCCGGTGATCGAGTCGCGGGCCGGCACGTCCCCCGGGTGACCGGGGTGAAGCCGCGGGGCCCCGTCACGGAAAGGGCCGGACGCCCCGGTTCCGGCGGTCGGTGGTCACGGGCCTGACAGGCGGCGCCGCGGCGAGGACGACGGTGAGGAACAGGGCCGCCCACCGGCTGCGTGTGATCATCATTTCACCCCACTGCGGTCACATTCATGGACGAACGGGTGAGAAGCCGCCTCGCTCCCGGCCTCGTTCCGACACGCTCTTCGGGCCGTCCGGTGTGCGTGAAAGGCCGTCTCGACCGTTCGTCGAACCGTTCGTCGACGCGATCGACCGTCCGCCGCACGTCCCTGCGCACGCCCTGTCCCCGCGTCGCGCCGTGCGCTGCCATACGGCCATGACGGCCGGAACCACACTCATCAACGGGACGACCGCCGAGCACGAGCTCGCCGCACTGCAGCGCGAGCACGGCCGGCCCCTCTACGCGCTGCTGCTCCGGCTCTGCGACGGGGACCGGCAGCGCGCGGAGGATCTGGTCCAGGAGACCCTGGTGCGCGCCTGGCAGCATCCCGAGGCCCTGCGCGCCGAGAACTTCGACTCCGTACGGCCCTGGCTGCTCACCGTGGGGCGGCGACTCGCCATCGACGCACGACGGGCCCGGCAGGCCCGGCCGGCCGAGGTCGGGGACGCCGTGCTGGAGAACGCCCGTGTGATCTCCGACCACGCCGAACGGGCCGCGGCCGCGCTCGACGTCCGCGAGGCTGTGAAGACACTCACTCCGGAGCACCGTGAAGTCCTGGTGCTCGTGTACTTCCAGGGGGCGAGTGTGGCGGAAGCCGCGACGGCCCTCGGAATCCCACCCGGTACCGTGAAGTCCCGCGCGTACTACGCGCTGCGCGCCCTGCGCCGGGTGCTTCCCGGGTACGCCTCCGACATGCGGTGAAACCGGCCGTCGAGTCAAACCTCTGTAAAGCGCCTTGCCGACCACCCCGGTCGGGTAATCGGCTGTCCCCATCCGTGTTCCGGACCGGGGGCCCGGGTTCGGGCGACGCGCACGCACCGGAGGAAGGCAGGAAGGGATGCTGCACAGAGGTCGAGAGAGCACGGACGGCACCGGCGACGGTGGACTGACCGTCCCCATGGCCTGGTTGTACGCCGAGTACATCGCCGACGAACTGCTGCGCAGCGGCGATCTGATGCCGCCGACGTCCTTCGAGTTCCGCGCGGGACGGGACGCGCTGGCGCTGACCGTGTTCCTGTCCGACACCGACGGCGAGCTGTCCGGCATCCGGGTGGTCACCCGGCTGGAGACCTGGCTGTCGCTGACCGCGTACGACCAGCCGTGGCAGGAGTGGGTGCAGGAGCGCCTGCGGGACCTGTCCGCGGACGCCGCCGCGGCCGGCCGGAACGCGCCGGACCCCGGCCTGGAGCTGGCCCGGGAGGCGTGGCGCTGGCTGCGCGAGACGGAGCTGCTGGCGCCCGATCTGAACGCGGTGCCGGGCGGCGGCGCGGTGACCGGCGAGGACGAGGGACCCAAGGTGTGGACGCCGGCGTGGCAGCTCGGGCTGCCGCTCGGTCACCTCGCCATCCATCTCTTCTAGGTTCCTCGCCGATCCGGCCGGTCCACGGGCCGTTCGGCTCCGGATCCCCCGGTTGCGATCCGGCACGTCGCCTGAGTGATTCGGCTGCCCGGTGCGTACCGGTGGGGGCAAGGAGCAACCCCACCCGTACCCAACGGCACGAGGATTCGGCATGAGGTCCCTGGAGAGGCATCGCGACGTCGGCGCCTACGCGCCCGGCGTGCTGGACGAGGGGGACGCGTTCCGTTTCGAGGGCCACCTCGTGGAGTGCCCCCGGTGCGCTGTCCGGGCCACCGGATCCGGGCCCGTGGCACGCCAGTTGATGCTGTACCGGAGTTCCGCTCCGCGGCTGGTGCACCCGCCGCCCGGGCCCGGCTCGGAGATGTTGGACCGGCTGCTGTCACAAGTGGCGGCCCGCAACCGCGCGGGGCGTCGCCGGCTGCTGCCGGCGCCGGCCGCCTCGGTGGTGCTCGCGGTGACCGCGCCGGCGATCGCGATGACGGCGCGGGCCGACGGCGGGGGTGCCGTGCGCATCGCGGCGGCCGACGAGCGGTCCGGGGTGTGGGCGCGGGCGACCACGGGGGACGAGGCCCGGGGCAGCGCCCTGGAGATCGGGGTCAAGGACGGTGCAGGCCCCCGCACCTGCCGTCTGGTGGTGATCGGCCGGGACGGCTCCGAGGAGACGGCGAGCAGCTGGAGCGTACCCCGTCACGACGCCCGCCCCACCACGATCCTCGGCGGTTCCGCCATGCGCCCCGGGGGCATCCGCCCGCTACGAGGTGCGCACGGCGCAGGACGAGAGCCTGGTGGCGCTGAAGCCCCGGTGAAGGACCGCGGACGGCGTCCCCACGCACCGGGCGGGCCTCGCCGGCGCGGCCGTGCACCGGCGGACCGCTCCTGCCGCCCCGGGAAGTTCCGGCGCGCGCCAGGAGCGCCGCCGGGGACGTCGGCGGACGGGCCGCTCCGGGTCCCTCCGGCCCCCGGGACGGCACGCCCTCCACACGGTGCGGCCTCCGCGCGTGCTCAGGCCCGGTCGAGGCCCCTGGCCACCACGAACTCGCCCCATACGCACTTGCCGCCGCCGCGCGCCTCCACGCCCCATACGTCCGTGAGCATCTCGACCAGGAGCAGGCCCCGCCCGGAGACGCCCGACTCGCCCGCCTCCCGGCGGCGCGGCAGGGCGCTGGAGGAGTCCTCGACCTCCACCCGCACGCGCCGCTCGGCGCCGGTGAGGACCCGGAGGGTGACGATCGCGGAGCCCTCGGTGTGCATCAGCACATTGGTGATCATCTCGTCGGCGACCAGCTCGATCTCGTCGGCACGGTCCCCCGCGTCCCAGGCGCCCACCGCCGTGCGGATCACGTGCCGGGTCTCGGCAAGCGCCTCCGGATCGCCGGGGGCCACCCGCTGTTTGAGCCGGCCGCCGGGCCGCGCGCCGTCCAGGGCGCGGCGGCGCAGCAGGAGCAGCGCCACGTCGTCGCCGCCATCGCGTTCCTCGGCCACGTCGATGAGCCGGTCGGCGAGGTCGCGTACGTCGTCGGGGCCGACGGCGATCAGCACCGAAAGGGTCTCCATGCCGTCGTCGAGATCGGCGCCGGGCTGCTCGACCAGGCCGTCGGTGCACAGCAGCAGGGTGTCGCCGGGATCGAGCTCCATCGTGCCGACCGGGTAGTCGAGCCGCCCGAACTCCGCGGACAGGCCGAGCGGCAGCCCGCCGGGGACGGGAACGCGCCGGCAGGAACCGTCGGTGCGGCGCACCAGCGGGTCGAGGTGGCCGGCCCGGACCACCTGGAGCACACCGGTGGACAGGTCGACCTCGGCGTAGAGGCAGGTGGCGAAGCGGTCGGTGTCGAGCTCGTCCAGGAAGACGGAGGCACGGGCCATCACGGTGGCCGGCGCGTGGCCCTCGGCCGCGTAGGCGCGCAGCACGATGCGCAGCTGGCCCATGACGGCGGCGGCGTGCGTGTCGTGGCCCTGGACATCGCCGATGACGGCGCCCACCCGGCCTCCCGGCAGCGGGATCAGGTCGTACCAGTCGCCGCCGATGTCGCGGCCGAGGGAGCCGCCGACGGTGGCGGCGCGGTAGCGCACGGCGAGATCGGCGCCGGGCACGCTGGGGATGGTGCGCGGCAGCATGGCCTGCTGCAGCCCCCGGGCGAGGTCCATCTCCTGCTCGTAGAACATCGCACGCTGCATGCTCTGGGAGATGCTGCTGCCCAGGGCGATGAGGATGTTGCGCTCCTCCGCGGAGAAACCGTGCCGGTCGCTGTAGAGCAGCCCCATCGCGCCGATGGGACGGGCCTGGACGATCAGCGGCAGATAGGCCGCCGAGGTGATGTCCAGGCCGGTGAGGCCCTGCCACAGCTGCGGATAGCGCTCGGCGAACTCCTCCGGTGAATCGATGAAGCACGGGCTGAGGGTGCGCACCGCCTCGCTCATCGGGTACGGCTCGTCGATCCCGGTGACCTCGGTGCCCGGTATGAGGCTGCCCTCCGGTCCCTCCGCGATGAGCCGGATCCTGCCCGCCTCGAGCAGACCCACCACGAGGCTGGTCGCACCCAGATGGGCGAGGCCGTGGGTGTCCTTGAGGACGTCGATGACGTCCTGCACGGTGCGCGCGTGGGCGAGGGCGGCGGTGGTGAGCTGGACGACGTTGGTCTGCCGGCGGCGGTCGTCCTCCTGGGCGGCCTGTTCGCGCCTGGCCTCGCTGTCGCCGAGCTCCTGGGTGGCGTCCCGGACGATGCCGATGATGCGGCGGGGCCGGCCGCTGTCGTCCCGGCGGATGTACCCCTGGGTGTGGGTCCAGCGCAGGGAGCCGTCGCGGCGGCGGACGCGGAAGTAGGCACCGTAGTTCTCGCTGCCGTCCTTCAGCGCCTGTGACACGACGGTGTCCAGGCGCAGGGCCTCGCCGGACGGGACCCTGCGCCTCAGGGACTCGGGCCTGTCGTCGTATTCGTCGGGGCGCACGTCGAAGATCTCGTGCGCCTGGGCGTCCATCTGCATCACCCCGGCGTCCAGGTCCCAGTCGAAACCGCCCATGCGGTTGAGCGCCAGGATCGGGTCCGGGTGGTCCGGCCAGTCGTCCGGGAGAGACAGGGGGCTCGCTCCCCGATCAGCCATGGACCCACCTTGCCAGGGTTCACGCGATTCTTCGACCGCTGGACGCCCCCGGCCCGCGGGTTGCACGGCCCGCCCGGTGGTATACGGAGAGTCACGGAGGTCCCGGCGGGGCGAGGCAGAGGGAGCACGGCCGTGGAGTGGTTCACCGCACCCGAGTACTGGACGGGCCGGCTGGTCTTCCAGCGGGCGCTGGCCGGGCTGTATCTGGTCGCGTTCCTGACGACGGCGCTGCAGTTCCGCGCGCTGATCGGGGAGCGCGGCATGCTGCCGGTGCCGCGTTTCGTGGAGCGGGTGCCGTTCAGGAGGTCGCCGAGCCTGTTCCACCGGCACTACTCGGACCGGTTCTTCGCGGTGTGCGCCTGGGCGGGCTGCGCGGTGTCGGCGGCGCTGCTGGCGGGGCTCGACTCGCTGCTTCCGCTGTGGGGCGGGATGCTGTTGTGGCTGGTGCCGTGGGCGCTGTACCTGTCGGTCGTCAACGTGGGACAGACCTGGTACTCGTTCGGCTGGGAGTCACTGCTCCTCGAGGTCGGGTTCCTGGCCGTCCTCCTCGGCAACGACGAGGTGGCGCCTCCCGTCGTCGTGCTGTTCCTGTTGCGGTGGGTCCTGTTCCGGGTGGAGTTCGGCGCGGGTCTGATCAAGATGCGCGGCGACGAGTGCTGGCGGAAACTCACCTGCCTGGACCACCATCACGAGACCCAGCCGATGCCGGGCCCGCTGAGCTGGTTCTTCCACCGTCTGCCGAAGCCGCTGCACCGGATCGAGGTGGCCGCCAACCATGTCACCCAGCTGGTCGTGCCGTTCCTGCTGTTCGCCCCGCAGCCGGTCGCCACGGTCGCCGCCTCGCTGATGATCGTCACCCAGCTGTGGCTGGTGCTGTCCGGCAACTTCGCTTGGCTGAACTGGATCACGATCGTGCTGGCCCTGCCGGCGGTCGCGTTCCCCTCCGCTCCGCCGGCGGTGTCCGACGCGCCGCTGTGGTACGTGGTGGTCGTCCTCGCGGTGTCCGCGCTGCTGCTCGGCCTCAGCCACCGGCCGGTCCGCAACATGCTCTCCCGCCGCCAGGTGATGAACCGCTCCTTCGACCCGCTGCACCTGGTCAACACCTACGGGGCGTTCGGCAGCGTCAGCCGGATCCGGTACGAGGTGGTCGTGGAGGGGACGGCGGCCGAGGTGCCCCGGAAGGACTCCGGCTGGCGGGAGTACGAGTTCAGGGGCAAGCCGGGCGATCCGCGGCGCTGGCCGCGGCAGTTCGCGCCGTACCATCTGCGGCTCGACTGGCTGATGTGGTTCGCCGCGCTGTCGCCCGCGTACGCCGGTCCCTGGTTCGGAGCGCTGGTGGAACGTCTGCTGGAGGGCGACCGGGACACGCTGAGGCTGCTGCGCCGCTCCCCGTTCCCCGCGGACGCGCCGCCCCGGCACATCCGCGCCCGCCTCTTCCGCTACCGCTACACGACGTGGCGGGAGCTGCGGGAGACGGGCGCGTGCTGGGAGCGGACGTACGTGCGGGAGTTCCTGCCGCCGACCCGGCTGACGGGGACGACTCACAGGTCGTAGACGCGGGTGGCGGTGGTCTCGAAGAGCTGATGGCGTTCGGTGGCGTCGAGGCCGTCGGTCAGCGCCCGCGCGGTGGCGAGGACGTCGCCGTACGACGCCGCGAGGGTGCACACCGGCCAGTCCGAGCCGAACATCAGCCGGCCGGGGCCGAAGGCGTCCAGCACGACGTCGGCGTACGGGCGCAGGTCGTCGATCGTCCAGGAGGCCGGGTCGGCCTCGGTGACCAGGCCGGAGAGCTTGCACACCGTGTTGGGCAGGGCGGCCAGAGCGCGGACGTCGGACGCCCAGGGTTCGCGCGCGCCCGAGGCGACGGGCGGCTTGCCCAGGTGGTCCAGGACGAAGGTGAGCCGGGGCAGCGATCCGGCCGCCGCCACGCAGGCCGGCAGCTGGTGCGGCAGGACCACGAGGTCGTAGGCCAGACCTGCGTCGGCCACGGCGGCGAGTCCGCGCCGGACGTCCGGTCGCAGCAGCCATCCGGGATCGGGTTCGCCCTGCACCTGGTGGCGGACGCCCTTCAGGTACCGTCCGCCGGGCAGCGCCCGCAGCCGGGCCAGTTCGTCGGCGATGTCGGGGCGGACGAGGTCGGTCCAGCCGACGACCCCGGCGACCGGCTCGTGCGCCTCGGCGAGGGCCAGCAGCTCGGGGGTCTCCTCGGGGACCGTGACGGTCTGCACCAGGACGGTGCGGTCGACACCGGCCGCGCTCGTCTCGGGGGCGAGGTCGGACAGGCCGAAGTTCCTCCGCAGCGGCCGCAGTCCGGGGCCGGTGAGCCAGTCCTGGTCGCGGACGGACAGGTCCCAGACGTGGTGGTGCGCGTCGACGGTCACGGCAGCTCCTCCTCGGGCGGCAGCAGGCCGTCGGTGCGCAGCTCCCGCCAGAGGGCCGCGGGCACCGGGGCCGCGAACCGGTCGGCGCAGTCGTGGACCTCGGCGGCCGAGCGGGCGCCGACCAGCACGCTCGCGACCGCCGGATGGGCGGCGCAGTGGGCCAGGGCGACGGCGCGCAGGGTGGTGCCGTGCCGCTCGGCGGCCTCCTTCAGCCGCAGGGCACGGTCCAGCAACTCGGCGGGCGCCCGGGTGTAGTCGTACGTCGCTCCCGGCCTCGGGTCCGCGAGCAGGCCGGAGTTGAAGGCGCCGCCGATGACGACGGAGGTGCCGTGCTCCAGGGCCGCGGGCAGCAGGTCGGTCAGGGCGCTGTGGTCGAGCAGGGTGTGGCGGCCGGCGCACAGGACGACGTCGACGTCGGTGTCGCGGACGAAGCGGGTGAGCATCGCGGTCTGGTTCATGCCGGCGCCGATCGCCCCGACGACGCCCTCCGCGCGGAGCCTTTCCAGGGCCGGGTAGCCCTCGCGGAAGGCCTGTTCGGCGTGGTCGTCGGGATCGTGGAGGTAGACGACGTCGACGCGGTCCAGTCCGAGGCGTTCCAGGCTCGCCTCCAGGGTACGGCGTACGCCGTCGGCGCTGAAGTCCCAGACGCGGCGGTGGGTGGCGGGGACGGCGAAGCCGTGGGCGAGGTCGTCGCCGCCGGCGTCGGAGGGTTCGAGACGGCGTCCCACCTTGGTGGAGACCGTGAACTCCTCGCGCGGGTGCTCGCGCAGGGCCGCGCCGAGGCGGCGTTCGGCCAGGCCGATGCCGTAGTGCGGGGCGGTGTCGAAGTAACGGACACCTCGCTGCCAGGCGGCCCGTACCGCCTCGTACGCCGCCTCCTCGCCGACCTCGGCGTACAGGTTGCCGATTCCGGCGGAGCCGAAGGCCAGGGCGGTGACCTCGACGCGGCTGCGGCCGAGCCGACGGCGGTTCACCGGGGCTCCGGGCGCAGCCGCAGTCCCTGCATGCCGCCGTCGACCGCGAGGGCCGTACCGGTGGTGGCGCCGGACAGCGGGCTCGCCAGGTAGGCGATGGCGCCGGCGACCTCGGTGGCCGAGACCAGGCGGCCGGTGGGCTGGCGGGCTTCCAGGGCGGAGCGTTCGGCGGCCGGGTCGTCGGCCGCGTTCAGCAACCGGCCGATCCAGGGGGTGTCGGCGGTGCCCGGGTTGACGCAGTTGACGCGGATGCCCTCGCGGACGTGGTCGGCGGCCATGGCGAGGGTGAGGGAGTGCACGGCGCCCTTGGTGGCGCTGTACAGGGCCCGCTGGGGCAGGCCCGCGGTGGCGGCGACGGAGCAGGTGTTGACGATCGCCGCGTGCCCGGAGGCGCGCAGGTGCGGAAGGCAGGCGCGGGCGGTGCGGACCATGCCGAGGACGTTGACGTCGAAGACGCGGTGCCATTCCTCGTCGGAGTTGGTCTCCACGGTGCCCCGGGCGCCGACGCCGGCGTTGTTGATCAGTACGTCGAGGCCGCCCAGGCCGTCGACGGCGGCGGCCACCGCCGCACGCACCGAGGCGTCGTCGGTGACGTCGGCGCGGTGTCCGGTGAGGGGTCCGTCGACCGTCGACGGGTCGAGGTCCAGCACGGCCACAGTGGCGCCGCGCTCCGCCAGGAGGTCCGCCGTGGCCCGGCCGATGCCGGAGGCGCCGCCGGTCACCAGGGCCGTCAGGCCCTCGAAGTCGCTCATGCGGTCCGCTCCTCGTCCTTCTGCGTGTCGGGGTCGGCGGCCCAGAAGCCGCCGCCGGGATAGGTGTAGCGCGCCAGGGACTCCGGGCGCACGGCGGCGGAGAACCCCGGTGCGAGGGGCGCCGTGTAGTGGCCGTCGCGGATCACCACCGGGTCGAGGAAGTGGTCGTGCAGATGGTCGACGTACTCGATGACCCGGTCCTCGGTGGTGCCGGTCAGGGCCACGTAGTCGAACATCGACAGGTGCTGGACGAGTTCGCACAGGCCGACCCCGCCGGCGTGCGGGCACACCGGGACGCCGTACTTGGCGGCGAGCAGCAGGACGGCGAGGTTCTCGGGGACGCCGCCGACCCGGGCGGCGTCGATCTGGACGATGTCGAGGGCGCCGGCCTGGAGGAGCTGTTTGAAGACGATCCTGTTCTGCGCGTGCTCGCCGGTGGCCACCTTCACCGGGGCGACGGCGCGGCGGACCGCCGCGTGGCCGAGGATGTCGTCGGGGCTGGTGGGCTCCTCGATCCAGTACGGGTCGAACTCCGCGAGGGCCTTGGTCCAGCGGATCGCCTCGTCCACGTCCCAGCGCTGGTTGGCGTCGACCGCGATGCGCACGTCCGGTCCGACGGCCGCGCGGGCGGCCCGGCAGCGCCGGAGGTCGTCGTCGAGGTCGGCGCCGACCTTGAGCTTGATCTGGCGGAAACCCTCGGCGACCGCCCGCACGGCGAGCCGGGTGAGTTTCTCGTCGTCGTAGCCGAGCCAGCCGGGTGAGGTGGTGTAGGCGGGGTAGCCGCGCTCCAGCAGCAGGGCGGTGCGTCCCTCGGCGCCCTCCCGGCCGCGGCGCAGGAGGGTGAGGGCCTCCTCGGGGGTGAGGGCGTCGGTGAGGTAGCGGAAGTCGATCTGGCGGACCAGCCATGCGGGGTCGGCCTCGGCCAGCAGGCGCCACAGCGGTTTGTCCGCGCGTTTGGCGGCCAGGTCCCAGAGGGCGTTGACGACGGCCCCGATCGCCATGTGCATCACGCCCTTCTCGGGTCCGAGCCAGCGCAGCTGGCTGTCGCCGGTCAGGTCGCGGTTCAGGACGGAGGGGTCGGCGCAGAGTTCGTCGGCGGACCGTCCGACGAGATGGCCGCGGAGCGCCTCGATCGCGGCGACCTGGACGTCGTTGCCCCGCCCGATGGTGAACGCGAACCCGTGCCCCTCGTGTCCGTCGGCGGCGTCGGTGCGCAGCACGACGTAGGCCGCCGAGTAGTCGGGGTCGGGGTTCATCGCGTCGGAGCCGTCGAGTTCGCGCGAGGTGGGGAACCGGACGTCGTAGGTGTCGACGGCGGTGATGCGAGCGGGTCGCGGGGGCACGGAGGACCTTTCGGTGGGCGACGGGGACGGTAGGGCGTCAATCCGGAGCACGGCCGCATATTTATCAGACCACTTGGCGAGCACAACAGCCCCTGTACATAAATCGTGCGACTTTCGGCCCTTAGTGGTCGGACCACTCTCGTCGTTAGACTGCGGCAGACCGGGCGAGTGGAGGAGTGGCGTGGAGGAGACGGCCCCGCGGAAGGGCACGGTGACGCAGCGCGCCATCGAGCGGATCACGGCGATGATCCGGGAGGGCGAGCTGGAGCCCGGTGAGCGGCTGCCCACCGAGCGGGAACTCGCCGCCCGGCTGGGCATCTCCCGCAGTTCGATGCGGGAGGCGATCCGAGCGCTCACGGCGCTGGGCGTGGTCGAGGCCCGGCACGGCTCGGGCATCTACGTCACCCGTCTGGAGGCCGGGGACCTGCTGGAGACGTTCGGCGTGGTGGCCGATCTGTCCCGGGGGCCGCGCCTGGTCGAACTGCTGGAGGTGCGCCGCGTCCTGGAGTCGACGGCGACCGCGCTGGCCGCCGCGCGGATCACCCCGGAACGGCTGGCCGAGGTCGGGAAGCACCTGGCGGCGATGAACGCCACCGACGATCCGGAGGAGATCCTCGCCCACGACCTGGCCTTCCACCGCGAGATCGCGGCGGCGGCGGGGAACGCGACGATGGCCGCGATCCTGGAGGGCCTGTCCTCGCGCACCTTCCGGGCCCGGGTCTGGCGCGGCTACCAGGAGGAGGGCGCCTTCGCCCGCACCCGGCGCGAACACGCCGCGATCCACCGCGCCCTGGCCGCCCGCGACCCGGAGGCGGCACGGGCGGCGGCGGCCACGCACGTGGACGCGGTGGAGGAGTGGCTGCGCGGCCGGCTGAGGGACTGAGCCGGTGGGACCCGTCCGGCCGCGGCGTCATCATCCGGAAGGGGGCAGTCGTACGGCGCTCCGGCCGCCGTCGAGCGGGGGACGCGGGGACCTCGTGGAAGCGGCCGACGACGTCACCGCTGCCGCCGCCGGCCCCGGTGGGCCGTCGCTCGGGGGACCGGTTCACCGGCCCCGCGCACCGCCCCCTCAGGAAGCCTAGACCGACGACCGCCTCCACGGTCCGCCCGGCCCGGGCCTCGGGCACGGCGTGCCGGGGCCGTGCCCGAGGCGCGGGCCGCCGTTCAGTGGGCGGTGCCGTGCCCGCCCGGGGCGCCGGCCCGCGCCTGGGCCTCGATGCGGCGCTTGGCGTCGTCCCAGTCGACCGGCAGCGCGTCGACGGGCACTTCCCAGAAGGTGAACGTCGAGTCGCGCATCGTCGCGCGCAGGCCGGTCATGATGCTCTTGTGCGGTTCGGTCCGGGCGTAGGCGTGGAGCGCGTCCCGGCTCTCCCACGCGGACAGCGTGTGGAAGACCTTGCCGAACGGCCGGGCCTCCAGGGAGGCGCCGAGGGCGCCGGGCGCCCTGCGGACCTGGCCCCAGGCGGAGAGGGACTTCAGGAAGAAGCGCGGGACGTCCTTCAACGACCGCACCTCGAAGCGGGAGGCCATGACGAAGGCGTGGGTGGTGTCGGGACCCGCCGGATGCGGCGTGATCCAGGGAAGGGTGGGCACGGTAGTCTCGCCTCCATAATTAGATAGTCAGGCTATCTATATTAGACAGTACAACTATCCATTTTCCAGAGGGAGGGCGAGGACACGTGAGAATCTCGGAGCTCAGCCGCCTCAGCGGGGTGCCCAACGCGACGATCAAGTACTACCTGCGCGAGGGGCTGCTGCCGCCCGGCCGGAGCACCGCGGCGACCCAGGCCGAGTACGACGAGGCCCACCTCAGAAGGCTCCGCCTGATCCGCGCGCTGACAGGGGTACGGGGCCTGTCCGTCGCCTCGGCCAGAAGCGTCCTGGACGCCATGACCGAGCACCGGACCGACCTGCATCAACTGCTCGGCATCGCCTTCGGCATCCGGCCTCCCGAGAGCGGCACGCCGGATGCGGCCGAGGGCAGGCCCCCCGCGGGATCGGCCCCCGAGGCCGCCGCCCTGGTCGATGCGATGGGCTGGTCGGTCTCCGAGCAGAACCCGGCCCGGCAGGCCGTCGACGAGACGCTGCGGACCCTGCGCTCACTGGGCATCGCGTACGACTGGGAGACACTCCTCCCCTATGCCGAACTCGCGGAGCGGACGGCCCGGCACGACCTCGACCACCTGGAGACGGTCACGGATCCCCTGGAGAAGGCCGAGCGGGCGGTGCTCCTGACCTTCCTCCTGGAACCGGCGCTGATGGCCCTGCGCCGGCTCGCCCAGGAGAACGAGTCGACCGCACGCCACGGCGGGGGCGAGCACACCCAGGCCTGACCGGAACGGCATTGCGGTGATCGAACGCGAGGGCCTAGGGTCGGACGTATGACTGCCGGGTCGGCCGTGGGCCGTACACGTAAGGTGCTCCCGGCCTCGGTGTGAGGCCGGTGCGGGGCGCGCCCCCGCGCGTGCGCGGCCGGACGGGGGCCCGTGGCCCGCCCCCTCCGTGTGTCCCCTCCCACCATGGAAACCGACACCGGAGACGATTCCAGCCATGTCCGCAGCACAGCACGTCCAGTTGAACCACACCGCCGTCTACGCCAGTGACCGCCGGTACTCCGCCGAGTTCCTCGCCGGGATACTGGGACTCGAGGTCGGCGCCCCGTTCGGCCCGTTCCTGCCGGTCGATCTGGGCAACGGCGTGACCCTCGACTACTACGAGAAGCGGGACGAGCCGGTCCAGAGCCAGCACTACGCGTTCCTGGTGCCCGAGGAGCGGTTCGACGCCATGATCGCGCGCCTCGACGCGGCCGGGGTCACCTACTACGCGGATCCGGGCCACACCGAGCCCGGCAGGGTCAACGACCTCTTCGGCGGGCGCGGCGCCTACTTCGACGACCCGGACGGCCACAACATGGAGATCATGACCCGGCCCTACGTCCGGCCGTAGCCACGGCAGCGCGCCCCGCCCGCACGCCCCGTCAGTCGACGCCGGGCAGGATGTGGGGCTCGGCGAGGTCGTCCTCGTAGCCAGCGAGGCGGATCGGGGCCGAACGGGCCCACACGTCGAGAAAGCCGAGCTCCCCCGGCCGGCGGGCGGCGCGCTCCGCGCGCTCCTCGGGGCGCTGGTCGCTCTTCGTCTGCTCCGGTGTCACCGCGCACTCCTTATGTGTCGGTCACCCTCGGGACGTACTGCGTCGGCCCTGCGCCTGGCGTCCGACGTCCGTTCGGGTCCGGATGGAGAACCGTTCGGACGCCGTGGTGCCGGCGACTCGAGGGAGAGCAGGCCGTGGTGAACCGGCTGGTCCCATGACGGACCGTGGGTGCGGATGGAACCCTGCCTGCTGTCCGTCCGGACCAGGTTAACCAAATGAGCGGGGCCCCGCTCGATGGCGCCGAAAACCGACGGTAACAAACATGAGTCGGACAGTGCTCGACGGGCGGGAATATGCTCCTATTTCCGTATCGAAGCGGCTGGCTGTCGTCACTCGTTCGAATTACACGGGCGTCGGCGCTTTCGACCGGTTCCCGTGGTCGGGGCGCAGTTCAGGTCCTGTTGACCGGTACGCAAGCTCGTCATGGTCTGCTGCCGCACGGCAACGGCCTACTCCCGGGAGGACCGGCGCATGGAGCTGCGCACCGTCGAGGAGCTGATGGACCTGCTGTACGCGTGCCGGGGCACGTGGGACGCCGGAGGCGGTGACGGCGCCCCGGCCGACGCGCACGACCACGCCCTGCGCACCGCCGCACTGCTGCGCCGCGGCCGGCCCGCGGACAAGGAACTCCAGGTGGCGGGCCTGGTACGGCCCGTCGGCCGGCTGCTGTGGCCGGGCGAACCGGCGGCCGCGGCCGGCCGTGCGGCGGACGCGGTACGGGCTCTGCTCGGCGAGCGGGTGGCCGACCTGGTCCTCCGGCACGCCCGGCACGACCTACCTGCCGACGACGCCCTCCTCGCCCTGCGCGCGGCGGACGAGGAGGCCCGCACCGCCTGCTTCGACGCCGGAGTCCTGGAGGACTGGCGCACCGTGCTGGAGCTGCTGGCGGCGCGCCGCTCCCGGCTGGGCATGGTCGACTGACGGCCCCGGGCCGCCGCCCTCACCACCGGCCGGGCGCGTAGTCCTTCATGAAGACGCCGTACAGGTCCTCGCCCGCCTCGCCGCGCACGATCGGGTCGTAGACGCGGGCCGCGCCGTCGACCAGGTCGAGCGGGGCGTGGAAACCGGCGTCGGCGAGGCGCAGCTTGTCGAAGTGGGGGCGCTCGTCGGTGATCCAGCCGGTGTCGACCGAGGTCATCAGGATGCGGTCGGTGTCGAACATCTCCTGCGCGCTGGTCCGCGTCACCATGTTCATGGCCGCCTTGGCGGCGTTGGTGTTGGGGTGCCCGGCGCCCTTGTAGCCGCGGTCGAACACGCCTTCCATCGCGGAGACGTTGACGACGTAGGCGCGTCCGGCGGCCGCCCGGCGCGCGGCCTCGGCCATCGCCGGACGCAGCTTGCTGATCAGGATGAACGGCGCCGTGTAGTTGCACAGCTGGGTCTCCAGCAGCTCCACCGGGGAGATCTGCTCGATGGTCTGGACCCAGGTGTTGGTGTCGACGACGTCGGGGAGCAGGCCGCCCGCGTCGATGGCGGTGCCGTCCCGGTGCCGGACCACGCTGGCGTTGCCCGCGACCAGGGCGAGGTCGGCCACCTTCTGCGCGTCGAGTCCGCTGACGCCGACGGGCAGCGCGGTCAGCCCGTCGACCGCACCGGAGCCGAAGGCGCCGATGACGTGGTGGGCGGGCAGCTCACCGGCCGGCAGCGGGGCGCTCTCGCCCTCGACGAGCGCCGCGTACGCGGACGGCAGCCGGCGTACGGTCTGGGTGGCGTTGTTGATCAGGATGTCGAGCGGGCCCTGCTCCGCGACCCGGTCGGCCAGCGCGACGACCTGGGCGGGGTCGCGCAGGTCGATGCCGACGACCTCCAGGCGGTCCATCCAGTCCGCGGAGTCGTCCATCGCCTTGAAGCGGCGGATGGCGTCCCTGGGGAAGCGCGTGGTGATCGTGGTGTGGGCGCCGTCGCGCAGCAGCCGTAGCGCGATGTACATGCCGATCTTGGCGCGTCCGCCGGTGAGCAGCGCCCGCTTGCCGGTGAGGTCGGCGCGGGCGTCGCGCCGCTGCCGGTTCTCGGCGGCGCACTCCGGGCAGAGCTGGTGGTAGAAGTAGTCGACCTCGACGTAGCGGGTCTTGCAGGTGTAGCAGGAGCGCGGGCGCTGGAGTATCCCCGCGATCTTGCCGGGCTCGACACGGGAGGAGGGCAGGATGCCTTCCGTCTCGTCGTCGATGCGCTCGGCGGAGCCCGTGGCGGTGGCCTCGGTGACCGCCTTGTCGTGGGCGGTCTTCGCGGCCCGGCGCTCCTGGCGGCGGCGCTGCTTGACCGTGCGGTAGATGTGCGAGGTGGCCCGGCGGACCAGGATCGCGTCCGGGTGGTCGACGTCGAGCTTGTCGAGTTCCTCGAGCACGCCGAGACAGACGGCCAGCCGCTCCGGGTCGATGCCGGGCCCGTGTGCCGCCGCGTCCGTGGCCCCGGGGCCGTCCTGTGTCACCGTCATCGCCGCTGCCGTTTCCCGCTCTGCTTCTCGCGGCGCTCCGTTCGCGTCCGCTGTCGAACGGGGGATTTTACTTCAGCGCCGGGCCGCAGCACCAAACCGCGTCCCTCAGCGATCGCAGACGGCGGTCAGTGCCGCCACCTCCTCGGTCAGCGCGTGGGCCAGCAGGTCGAGGTCCGGGACGGCCGCGCCGTCGGCGACCAGGCCGTAGTGGACGTGCCCGCGGTAGGTGGAGACCGCGACCGCGAGGGAGTGGCCGGGGGCCAGCGGCGCGAGCGGGAAGACGGCGCCGAGTGGATCGCCGCCGAGCCTCAGGCCGAAGCCGGGCAGCGGCACGCTGGTGACCAGCACGTCGAACCAGAGCCGGGCCGCCTGGCCGAGCAGCGGTCCGCCGAGCCGATGACCGAGCGGCGGCACGTGGTCGGCGAGCAGGGCGACGGCGCCCGCGCCCCGGTGCGGGCCCGCCTCCTTGTTGCGGTCCATGGCGGTGCGCACCCGCGTGAGCCGGGCGAGCGGGTCCCGCTCGCCGACGGGAAGCCGCATCAGGTACCCGGAGAGCCGGTTGCCCTGCGGGTGGGCGGTGCGCGGCCGGCGCCGGGAGACGGGGACGAGGGCGCGCGGGGCGACGCCCTCGCTGCCGTCGCCGCGCTCGTCGAGCCAGCGGCGCAGCGCGCCGGCGACGACCGCGATCAGTACGTCGTTGACGGTGCCGCCGGCGCTCTTGCGGATGCGGTGCACGTCGTCGAGGTCGATCACCGTGCCGGCGGTGCGGCGGGTGCCGCTGGGCGCGCAGGTCAGCGCGGGCGAGGAGCGCATGTCGAGGGTGGAGCGGGCGACGGCGGCGCCGATGTCCAGGGCCCGGCCCGCGTCGGACAGGGCGTCCCGGACGAGGACGGGCACCTCGCGCACGTCGGGCAGCAGGCCGCACGGGGGCCCGGCGGGGCGGGGCCGGGGCGCGGGCAGGTCCACCGGGTCCATCAGCGCGGCGGCCAGGGTGAGGGCCCGCAGTCCGTCGGCGAGGGCGTGGTGGAACTTGAACAGGACGGCGAAGGAGAGACCGTCCTCCCCTGGCAGCACGTGGGCTTCCCAGGGCGGCCGGGTGCGTTGCAGCGGGGACCCCATGAGCCGGCCGGCCGCGGCGTGGAAGTCGGCGGCCGGCGGGTGCAGCCGGACGTGGTCGAGGGGGTCGAAGCCGGGGTCGGGCTCGCGGATGGCGCCGCCGAAGGCGAGGGACCGACGCAGGACGGAGGCGAGCGGCTGCCGCAGCGCGGCGGCCAGCGGCTCGCCGGGCGCGGGCCAGGTGCGGCGCAGCGCCGACAGCGGTTTCCGCAGGACGAGCGGCTGCCACGTGTCGCGGATGCGCATGCGCAGTCCGGGTACGACGGCGGCCCGGGACGCCAGCAGATCGGCGGCGTGGGCCCCCGCGGAGGGCGAGCGGGAGGCGAAGACGCCGAGCGCCGCGAGGTGCATGGGATGACCGGCGGACTCGATGTTCCAGAACGCCAGGTCGAGAGGGGCGAGCGGATCTGCGGTCATGGGCGGGGCCTCGCGTGACGACGGGAATGGATCAGCAGTCAATCGCTCCCGGCCGATTACGGTCAAGTACGATCTGGCTACTCATAGTTAACAGCATGTGATGTCTTCACTCCTTTCGCCGGTGCGGCAGGAGGAGCGGGACCGCGGTGAGGGAAGGGGCTGTTGAGGCACGATCGCCGCCTGACGGAGCGGCGTACGCCACCCGGACGGGCGCGGCCCACCGGAGGAACGGTTCATCGCGTGGCGCCCTCCGGTACCGGGCAGCCCGCGGGCGGTGCCGTGGGGCGTCCCGGACGAGGGCCTCGTGGGCGGCCTTCACCCGGGCCACGTCCGGCTTCATCACTCGCCGTCGTGGGTGAGCGGAC
The DNA here is from genome assembly GCF_041380215.1 of Streptomyces pimonensis. NCBI lineage: Bacteria > Bacillati > Actinomycetota > Actinomycetes > Kitasatosporales > Streptomycetaceae > Streptomyces > Streptomyces pimonensis. The sequence goes on along the minus strand of NZ_JAHWZY010000003.1, from coordinate 10,450 downwards.
CGTGGAGCTCGCCCTCGACTCCTGTGAGCGGGGTGTACGCGGCTCCGCTGCCGCCCCGGCACACCGGCGCGCACCTCGCCGGGCCGGGTGAGGTGGCCGTCGGCGCAGGTCGCCGGGGCGACGTCGACGCACGACCGCTGCGCGGACCAGGCGTGTCCGGACGCCGCCGGGCCGGGGCCGCCGCACTCACCGCCGACCGGGGCGTGCTTGCCGTCCGGGCGGGCCGGAGCGCGGGACCGGGGTGAGCGTGCTCGTCCATGACGTCGCCTGCGTCCCCGTCGGCGCCGAGGCCGTGCCCGGACCGGCTGTCGACCAGCCGGTCCGGGGGCCCGGCCTCGGCCTGTTCGGCGATGCGGCCGGGGTCGTACTGACCCCGGCCCTCGTCGAAGGTCACCCGCATCACGATCGACGGGCTGCTGATGTGTCCGTCGAGCGCCTGCTCCATCCCGCACCCGTAGCGGGCGCGGGCCTCCGTGCTCGGGTTCCTCCCGGCCGTCGGGGCGGGCGTGTCCTGCCACACCGGCGGTCCGAGCCGGCCGGCCCAGTGCGGCCAACGGTCCGGTTCGACCTCGATGTGCTCACGGGCCGGGTCGAAGCCGGGCTCCTTGTGGGCCCTCAGGTCGTGCGCGAGGGCCTCACCGGCGGGCGCGGTGCGCAAGCCCTGGTCGGGGAGGGCCGTCCGGAGGACGGGGCGACACGACAGCACGGATTCCGTCATGCGCCCAATGACATGACGCGGGCCCCGGTGGCCGCGGCCGGCCGGGGCCCGCGCACCGGCGTCTACGGCACCGGCTGCCCCTTGCCGAGCGCGATCACCCCGCCCTCGGACACCGTGTACAGCTCGGCGTCCCGCTGGGGGTTGACGCCGATCGTCGCTCCCGGCGGCACCTCGACGTTCTTGTCGAGCACGGCGCCGCGCACCACCGCGCCCCGCCCGACGTGCACGTTGTCGTGCAGCACCGAGCCCTGCACCACGGCCCCCGGATCGACGACCACGCCCGGCGACAGCACGGACCTGGTGACCTGTCCGCGGATCAGGCAGCCGGCGCTGATGATCGACTCGCTCGCCATGCCGCCCGCGTTGAACCGGGCCGGCGAGAGCTGGCCGGAGTGGGTGTAGATCGGCCACTGCCGGTTGTAGAGGTTGAACGCGGGGCGCTCGGCGATCAGGTCCATGTGCGCCTCGTAGTACGCGTCCAGCGTGCCGACGTCCCGCCAGTAGCCCTGGTCGCGGCTGGTCTCGCCGGGCACGTGGTTGGCGCTGAAGTCGTACAGCGCGGCCTCGCCCCGCTCGGTGAGCTGGGGCAGGATCGAACCGCCCATGTCATGCACCGAGTCCTCGTCCTCGGCGTCCCGGTGCAGGGCCTCGATCAGCGTCTTGGTGGTGAAGACGTAGTTGCCCATGGAGGCGAACACGCACTCGGGGTCGTCGGCCAGTCCGGGCGGATCGGTCGGCTTCTCCAGGAAGCGGTCCACGGACTGTCCGTCCGAGCCCGGCGTGATCACACCGAAGGCGGAGGACTCCGAGCGCGGCACCCGTACCCCCGCCACCGTGACGCCGACCCCGCTCTCGATGTGCTGGGCGAGCATCTGGCGCGGGTCCATGCGGTACACGTGGTCGGCGCCGAACACCGCCACGTACTCCGGCCGTTCGTCGTGGACCAGGTTCAGCGACTGCAGGATCGCGTCGGCACTGCCCAGGTACCAGCGCGGGCCGAGGCGCTGCTGGGCGGGGACCGGGGTGACGTAGTTGCCGAGCAGGCTGGACATCCGCCAGGTGGTGGTGATGTGCCGGTCCAGCGAGTGCGACTTGTACTGGGTGAGCACGCAGACGCGCAGGATGTCGCCGTTCACGAGGTTGGACAGCACGAAGTCGACCAGGCGGTACGTGCCGCCGAAGGTGACGGCCGGTTTGGCGCGGTCCGCCGTGAGGGGCATCAGGCGCTTGCCCTCCCCGCCCGCCAGCACGATTCCCAGGACCGAAGGACCACCACGACGCATGGCCGCTCCCCTCACGCCGAATTTCCCCAAGACTGCCCCGGACGGGCGGGACTAAGCCTGTTCGAGGATCTCCTCGTAGAGCCCGGCCGTGCGGCGGGCCACCGCCTCCCAGCCGAACTCGGTGACGGCCCGCTCCCGCCCCGCCTCACCCATCCGCCGTGCCGCCTCCGGGTCGCCGAGGACCGAGTCGAGCGCCCGCGCCAGGCCCGTCTCGAAGGCGTCGTCCGCGTCCACCAGTACCCCCGTCGAGCCGTCCGCCACGACCTCGGGGATCCCGCCGACCCGGGAGGCGACCACCGCCGTGCCACACGCCATGGCCTCCAGGTTGACGATGCCGAGCGGCTCGTACACCGAGGGACAGACGAGCACGGCGGCGTGCGTCAGCAGCTGGATCACCTCGGGCCGCGGCAGCATCCGCGGGATCCAGTGCACGCCCGCGCGGACCCGGCTCAGCTCCTCGTACAGCTCACGGAACTCCCGGTCGATCCCGGGCGTGTCCGGGGCGCCGGCGCACAGCACGACCTGCGCGGCCGCGTCGATGCCGCGCACCGCCCGCAGCAGCTGGGGCACGCCCTTCTGCCGGGTGATCCGGCCCACGAACAGCACGTACGGGCGGGAGCGGTCGAGGCCGATCCGGTCCAGGACGTCGGCGCCGGGGTCGGGACGGTACAGGTCGGTGTCGATGCCGTTGTGCACGACGTGCACCCGGGCGGGGTCGAGGGCCGGGTAGGAGGCGAGGATGTCCTCGCGCATCGCACCGGAGACGGCGATCACTCCGTCGGCCGCCTCGACGGCGGTGCGCTCCGCCCAGCTCGACAGGGCGTAACCGCCGCCGAGCTGCTCGGCCTTCCAGGGGCGCAGGGGCTCCAGGGAGTGGGCCGTCATCACGTGCGGAACGCCGTACAGCAGCTTGGCGAGGTGGCCGCCGAGGCCCGCGTACCAGGTGTGGGAGTGGACGAGGTCGCGGCCCTGGAGCGCGGCGGCCATGGCGAGGTCCACGGAGAAGGTGCGCAACGCGTCGTTGGCTCCGTCGAGCGCGGCCCAGGGGCGGTGGCGCAGCACACCGTCCGTCCTGCCCTCGCCCCAGCAGTGCACCTCCAGGTCCACCAGGGACCGCAGCTCCCGGGCGAGGAACTCCACATGGACCCCCGCGCCGCCGTACACGTCCGGGGGGTACTCCCGCGTCAGCAGTCCCACTCGCACCGTGAACCCCCTGTCTGAGCGGACGTCGACCTTCATGGTCACCCGGACGGGGCGCGTGGGGAAGATCGGGGCGGTCGTGCGAAGCAGCAGTCGCCGCAGACGCCCCCGCCCGGCACCCGGTAGTACAGACAGCAGCTGCGGCGCCGGAAGACGGTGCCCGCCAGGTCCCCGGCACCGGTGAGCAGGGGGTGCGCGAGGATTTCGGCCGTCAGGGAGGCGGCGCGGGCTGCGACGTCCGTACGGTCGTGGCTGCGCCCCCAGTGGTCCAGTTCCCGGGCGGCGCCCGCGAGCGCGGAGGCGGCGTTGCCGCGCAGCAGGCCCGGTGCGAGGCGGTGGCGGGAGCGCAGGGCCGCGGCGAGGAGTTCGAGGTGGCCGTGCAGCACCAGCTCCGCGATCGTCGCCGCGTCGCCGGGCAGCGGCCGTACCTCGGTCAGCCACAGGTCGTCGGGGGCGCTGCCCTCCGGGTCCCAGCGCAGCAGCGGCGGGGCGAGGTCGGGGACCGCCCCGTAGAGGACGGCGGAGCCGAGGGCCACGGACCACAGGCGGGCGGCGAGCCCCTGCTGGGCCACCGACGCGGCGACCCGCGCCTCGGGAGCGCCCAGGGCGCCGGCGACCCGGCGTACCCGCGAGGTCAGGAAGTCGCCCCGGACGTCCAGGGGGCGCGGCCCGTACGCCTGGGCGAGCGTGGGCAGGGAACGGCCGGCCGTTCCCGCCGTGCGCAGCACGAAGAAACCACCGAGGCGGTGCAGGGCGGTGAGAGACGGGTCGAGGTCCACGACGTGCAGTAGTACCAGGCCCCTGGGGGACGGCGGCCAGGGGCCCTGCGCCCGGGGGCGCCCACCCTGAGGATGACGGGGCCACCGTCGTACTCCATCGGCGGTAGGACTCATTGGGTGCTCGGGGACGACGACGGGAACACTCCGGCACGGCATCGTGTTGGTCATGGAAGCCGACCGTTCGCCGCGCCGGGTGCACCGCCCCGGCCCCGCGCAGAGGAGCAGCCGATGAGCGCCCTCGCGTTGTCCGTGCTGCTGTCGTTCGTCTCCGCCGTGGCGTACGCCGGTGGAGCGATCGTGCAGGAGCAGGTCGCGGTGGACTCACCCGGCGCGCAGCAGTTCGCACCGCTGCGCCGGCCGGGCTGGTGGGCGGCGGTCGCGCTCAACGGCCTCGGCGGACTGCTGCACGTGGTGGCGCTCGCCCACGGTCCGCTGAGCCTCGTCCAGCCCCTGGGCGCGCTGACCATCGTGTTCGCCCTGCCCATGGCCGCGCTGTTCTTCGGCCGGAAGGCCGGGGCGACCGCGTGGCGCGGTGCCGTCATGGCGACGGTGGGCCTCGCGGGGCTGCTCTCCCTGGTCGGCGCGTCCGACGTCCAGTCGCTGGACACCGCACAGCGGGTGGCGGCGGCGCTGGGGACGGCCGGGGCGGTCGTGGCGCTGATGGTCGCGGCCCGCGCCGTGCACCGGCACCCCGCGGTGCGCAGCATCCTGCTGGCCACCGCGTCCGGCATCGCGTTCGGCATGTCCTCCGTCTTCACCAAGACCGTCGCGGTCGACTGGACCGGCGGGGTCTCGGCGGCAAACCTGCCGTCCCTGGCGGTGATCGGCGTCCTGGCCACGGCCGGCATGCTGCTCTCCCAGGCCTCCTACCGGGGCGCCGGGCTGGCGGCCCCGCTGGCCACGCTGACGGTGGTGAACCCGGTGGTGGCGGCCGCGGTCGGCATCACGATGTTCGGCGAGACCTTCCGCTACGGCACGGCGGGCACGGCGCTCGCCCTGGGCTGCGGCGTGGTGGCGGCCGGCGGCCTGATCCTGCTCACGACGGAGCGGCTGACGCGCGAGAACCAGGAGGCGCGGGCGGCGGAAGCACTCGTGCCGGAGCCCGTGCCCGAGACGGTTCCCGCGGCGGCCGGCGACCGTCCGGCCGCCGGCCCCGCCGAGCGGCTGCTGGCCGCACTCGAACTCCCCGGGGACGTACGGTCGCCGGCACCGGGGGGCGTGTCGGACGCCGCGGATTCCGCCCCGGTGCCACTGGTGTCGTACGCGTCCTTCTACGGCGGCCCGTACGTGCCGACGGTGGACCGGCGCAGGACGCGGGTCACATCCTGACGCCGCCCGCCCTCAGGTAGGCGACCGGGTCGATGTCCGTTCCGAATCCGGGCCCCGTCCGCACCTCGAAGTGCAGGTGCGGGCCTGAGCTGTTCCCGGTCGAACCGGAACGGCCGATGCGCTGGCCGGCACCGACGGACTGCCCGTTCCTCACCGAGATCGCCGACAGGTGCGCGTACTGGCTGTAGCGGCCGTCGGTGTGCCGGACCACCACCTGGTAGCCGAACGACCCCTCCCAGCCCGCGCTCACGACGGTGCCGGCCCCGACCGACTTCACGGAGGTGCCGGTGGGGACGGGGAAGTCGACGCCCGTGTGGTAGCCCTTCGACCAGGCGGATCCGGCCTTGTGGTACGGCGTGCCGAGCGCGGCGCTGACCGGGGAGACCAGATCGCCGGTGGTCTTGGCGGCGCGGTCCGCACGGTCCTCGGTGCGCTGGGGGGACGTCTTCTTCCCGGTCTTCTTCCCGGCCTTCTCCTCAGCCTCCTTCTCGGCCCTCTCGGTCTTCTTCCCGGCCGACTCGGCCGGTTTCCGGGCTGCCTTAGCCGTTCCGTCGGGCAGGGCGAGCCGCTGGCCCGGCACGATCAGGTCGGGGTCGCCGCCGATGGTGGAGCGGTTGGCGCCGTACAGCTTCCGCCAGCCGCCGTCGACCCGTTCCTCCGTCGCGATGCCGGAGAGGGTGTCGCCGCGCACCACGGTGTACATTTCGGCGCGGCCCGCGCGGGACTGGGGTGTGGTGTGCGGCTTGACGTCCTCGACCGAGGGCCCGCCGGCCTTCTTGTCGCTCCTGCCGCTCTTCTTGTTCCCGCCGGACGTGTCGGCGGCCGGCCGGATGTCGGGGGTGTCGCCGCCCCGGGTCAGTCCGGCCCGTGCCGAGCACACCGGCCAGGCACCGGGACCCTGTCCGTCGAGGACCTTTTCGGCGACGGCGATCTGCTGGTCCTTGCCGGCCAGGTCCGCGCGCGGCGCGTACCGGGTACCGCCGTACGCCTCCCAGGTCGACTGGGTGAACTGGAGCCCGCCGTAGTGCCCGTTGCCGGTGTTGGTGTCCCAGTCGTTGGTGGACTCGCAGGCGGCGACCTTGTCCCAGGTCTGCACGTCGGCCGCCTGGGCGGCGCCGGTCCCCAGCAGCGGGAGCGCCATTCCGGCCCCGCCCGCGGTGACGGTGAGCGAGGCCCGGTTGATCCTGTTCGGCTGATACCGGCGGTGCCGGCCGCGCACGGCCATGGAAGTCCCCTTCGACAATGCGTCAGGAGGGGCAAAAGTAAGCGGCGCCAACCAGCCGTGACAAGACGGCTATCGGCCGCGCGGATGCGCCAGGTGGCCGGGACCTTTCGCCCGTTGCACCCCGTTGGCGCTCCCTGGGGAGCGTGCGCGGGCGGGTGCCCCCGTCCGCGGGGGCACGCGGGTGCGCGCCCCCCGCCGAGTGCGCGAGGGGCGTCCGCACGTATGTGTCCGAGCGGCGTCGTACGACCCGCGCGTGCGCACGCAAGCGCGGCGCGACAGGATGGTCGACGGCAGGACCGACGGGCGTCGACCGGCAGCACCGACACCCGGCAGTACCGATACCAAGGTCGTGAGGAGCCACCCAATGAGCAGCAGTTCAGCGCAGATCGGCGTCACCGGGCTCGCGGTCATGGGCCGCAACCTCGCGCGCAACTTCGCCCGCAACGGTTACACGGTCGCGGTGCACAACCGGACGGCGGCGCGCACGCACGCGCTGGTGGAGGAGTTCGGGGACGAGGGCGACTTCGTGGCGGCCGAGACGGCCAAGGGGTTCGTGGCGGCACTGGAGCGACCGCGGCGGCTGGTCGTCATGGTGAAGGCCGGCAAGCCGACGGACGCGGTGATCGAGGAGTTCGCCCCGCTCCTCGAGCCCGGCGACATGATCATCGACGGCGGCAACGCGCACTTCGCGGACACCCGCCGCCGGGAGAAGGCGCTGCGCGAACAGGGTATCCACTTCGTCGGCATGGGCGTCTCCGGCGGCGAGGAGGGCGCGCTGAACGGGCCGAGCATCATGCCGGGCGGCCCGAGGGAGTCGTACGACTCCCTGGGCCCGATGCTGGAGAGGATCTCCGCGAAGGCGAAGGACGGCTCCCCCTGCGTCACGCACGTCGGCCCGGACGGCGCCGGACACTTCGTGAAGATGGTGCACAACGGCATCGAATACGCCGACATGCAGCTGATCGGTGAGGCGTACCAGCTGCTGCGCGATGTCGCCGGGTACTCCCCCGCGCGGATCGCGGAGATCTTCCGCACCTGGAACACCGGCCGGCTGGACTCCTACCTGATCGAGATCACGGCCGAGGTGCTGTCGCACGTGGACGCGGCCACGGGCGAGCCGTTCGTGGACGTGGTGGTGGACCAGGCGGAGCAGAAGGGCACGGGTCGCTGGACCGTACAGATCGCGCTCGACCTGGGCGTGCCCGTGTCCGGCATCGCCGAGGCCGTCTTCGCGCGCTCCCTGTCCGGTCACGCGGCGCTGCGCGAGGCCTCGCGCTCCCTGGCCGGCCCGAAGGCGACTCCGCTGGACGAGTCGGAGGCTGCGGCGTTCGCCGACCGGGTGGAGCAGGCGCTGTACGCGTCGAAGATCGTGTCGTACACGCAGGGCTTCCACGAGATCGCGGCCGGCAGCGAGGAGTACGGCTGGGACATCGACCTCGGCGCGGTCTCCGCCATCTGGCGCGGCGGCTGCATCATCCGCGCGGCTTTCCTGGACCGCATCCGCGCCGCCTACGACGCCCGTGCGGACCTGCCGAGCCTGTTGTCGGACGAGACGTTCGCCCGGGAGATCGCCGACGCCCAGGACGACTGGCGCGAGGTGCTGGTCGCGGCGACCCGCCAGGGCGTGCCGACCCCCGGCTTCGCCACGGCCCTCGCCTACTACGACACCCTGCGCGCGGAGCGCCTGCCGGCCGCGCTCACCCAGGGCCAGCGGGACTACTTCGGCGCGCACACCTACCGGCGCACGGACCGCGACGGCTCGTTCCACACGCTGTGGGGCGGGGGCCGGTCGGAGGTCTCGGCGTAGGCCCCCGGACGGGGCGGTGGACGACCGGCCGGCCGTCCACCGCCCCGCTTCCCCTCCCGCGTCCGGATCAGCTCAGCGGCGGGCCGGGTTCCGGGTTCGGCACCGGTTCGGGGCCCGGCGGGATCGGCGAGGGGGACGGCTCGGGGGGACCCGGATGCGGCGGGGGCGGTTGCGGCCCCGGTCCCGGGGGCTGCGGGGTCGGCTCCGGACCGGGACCCGGCGGCGGGGGCGGAGGGGCGGGGTCCGGGTAGGGCCCGGGGCGCGAGGGGTCCGGGTCCGGGGCGGGCCCCGGGGTCGGATCCGGCGGGACGGGGTCCGGATACGGGTTCGTCATGGCGCGGGTCCTCCGGCCTGTCGCTCGGCATGAGCTCTGGACTACTCCCCCGCCTACCCGACGGCCGCCTCTCCAGTCACCCGCCCGCGTGACGGCGCGGGGCCGGGTGGAGCAGGCGGGCCGCCGCGGCGAGTCCCGGACGGGGACTGGCCAGCACGGGCACCCGGGTCGTGGTGAGCCGCTCGGCCGGGGCCATGGAGGCCTGGGCGAGGACGATCGCGTCGGCGCCGGTGACCGCGTCGGCGGCGTCCGCGACCCGGCGCGCGTACCCCGCCGGGTCAGCCGCCTCGAAGCGTGCCCACGCGCCCTCGACCAGCACGGTCCGCACCTCGACGGACCGTCCGGCACGAGCGGCCTCCTCCTCGACCAACGCCGCCGTCGGCCGCAGCGTGCTCTCCAGGGCGGCGAGGACGACGACGCCCGGTCCGGCGGCCACGGCCGCGGCCGCCATCGGCCGGTCGACGCGCAGCACCGGGACACCGGCGCCGGCGGCGGTCGCCTCCGCGACCCCGCCGATGGTCGAACAGGTGCACAGCACGGCACGGGCGCCGCGGTCGGCGGTCTCACGCACCCTCGTCCGCACCTCGTCGGCGACCGCCGCGGGGCCGTCGGCGCGGGCGCGTTCCAACAGGCCCTCGGCGACGACGTGCCGCAGCTCCAGCCCGGGGTGGGCTTCGTCGCGCAGCGCGTCGAAGACGGGCACGTGAACCGGTGAGGTGTGCAGCAGTGCGAGCACGTGGACCTCACAGACGCCCGGGAGACGCGGCCGGCCACTCCTTCGCCGCCCGGACCGGCTCCGGCCCGGCCGCCGGGGCCCGGTCGGGGTGGCACTCGACCCGCTCGGCGACGTACGGGCAGAGCAGGGCGACGGCGCCGTCCCCGCGGGCGGCAACGGCGTAGGGCCCGCGGGCGAGGGAGCCCGCGATGCCCCTGCCCTCGTGGGCGGGCCCGACGACGGTGTGCACGGGCTCGAGCGCATGCTCGGGGGTGTCGAGCAGGAAGCACTCGATCCGCCCGACGACCTCGCCGTCCGCCACCGCCTCGAGGCGGCCTGCCGCCCGCTCGTCACGGATCTCGATGTCGCCCATGACCGCGTCACGCTCCTGCCTCGGTCCGCGCCGGTCAGGCCATGGTGACGGCCCCCGGACTGCGCTCCTGGTCCGACCCCGGCACCGGCTCGGACGGGTCGGCCCCCAGGGACACAATGCGGTTGTCGCCGTCCACGTGCACCACCCGGGGTTCCAGCGCCCGCGCCTCGGCGTCGGTCACCTGAGCGTAACTGATGATGATCACCAGATCACCGGGCTGGACGAGATGGGCGGCGGCCCCGTTGATCCCGATCACCCCGGACCCGCGCTCGCCCTCGATGACGTACGTCTCCAGCCGTGCCCCGTTGGTGATGTCGACGATGTGCACGAGCTCCCCGGGCAGCAGATCGGCGGCGTCGAGCAGCTCGGCGTCGATCGTCACGGATCCCACGTAGTGCAGGTCGGCCTGGGTGACGGTGGCTCGGTGGATCTTGGACTTGAACATTGTACGCAACATCGGGGCACTCCCACAAGTAGGCTCCCTGCCTGCGTTTTTGCAGGTCAAGGGCTGTTTCGACACCCTACAACGAGTCGCATGTCCGGGCAGCTTTCCCCAGGTTTTTCAGGACTCATGCTGACCACTTGCTGACTTCTCTGACGCCCCGTCAGGTGGCAGAGGGAGGGCTTCGCCCACTCTCGCGGACCCCACCGTGGCGACGACCCAAGCCTACGCAGCACCCCCCGAAG